>JBIINB010000038.1:0-36014 GCA_044337705.1 Pirellulaceae bacterium
CCTTGGCGTTGGTATTTGCCGTATCGCTTGGCTCTGAGACAGTCCTACAGGATGACAACCTCGTCGCGCAAGGTCCTCAGCCACCTGTCACTTTGCCGAAAGAGCAGCCGGGGTCGCAGGAGCCGACCTCCGGGGAGCCCAGGGCGGGGAGCGACAAACCGGCTAATGCAGACGACTGGGAAGCTCAACTACTCCGTGATCTGGGTATCGATGCTGCTGGGGCGCCGGCCAGTCGACCGGAATCGCAGCCAGCGGATACTGAGGCCGCGCAGCGCCCTCCCAGCGAAGCGCAGGTAGTGGTGGACTTGATGCGCTCGGTTGCCGGCTCGTTGCGGTCCGGATCGTTGGCGCCGGACACCCTGGAGCGGCAGCGTTCGATCCTGCAATGGTTGGACCAGTGGTTTCCGTCGGTCGATGCTCCCGCTTCCTCCGATTCCCACGCATCGGATCGATCGGCCAGTGGTGAATCGCCTTCGGTAGAAAAGCGTCCGTCGGAGAGTGGAAGCAAAGGGCAGGACGGTTCGCGAGCGACCGATTCGCGGAATCCATCCGACGCGGCAACCGCAGGGAAAGAGGGTAATGGAGGATCGAAGGAGCGATCGATGGGTGCCGATGGGGATAGCCGGCAAGCAACTGGGGATCGGGGTGACGGTTCTGGGAATGCGGTGGGTGAGTCTGTAGGAAAAAGCACGCCGCCGGCACAGCAGGATGGAAGTGGACTAGCGACTGAGGGTTCGCAGCCCGATGGACAGCTTAGGAAAGAAGGGGGCGGTCCCAGTTCGCCGGATAAAGCTACTTCGGCAGATAACCAAGCAACAGGAGCCACTGATGCGACGGGTGAGCCAAGAGCGGGTGGGCAGGGTGGGGAAAACCAAGGCGCTGATCGGAACGGGGCGTCGGATGGCGTAACAGAGGGTCCGCCATTCCAAGCCTCCAATACCACAGGATCTCAGGGTGGTGATTCAGCTTCCCCATCTTCTGAGGCTGGAGGTGGGCGCATGGCAGGAAGACCAGGAGAAGGGGATGGTACGGGACAGTCAGGCCGATTGGCGGCCGGGACCGGTGGAGTCGGTGGGGGCCAAGGGAAGATGGGTGAGCCGTCCAGGGGACCGGATGGAGTCGACCAGGCGGCCTGGAATGATCCGAGTCGACTGCGTCGTGGTGTCTGGGGGCACTTGCCTCAGCAGGTTCATCAGCAGATGCTGGCAGCCCCCAGCACGGAGTTTCTGCCAAGTCACCGCAAGGCAATCGAAGCGTACTATCGACGACTGAGCGAGGCGAAGAGATGAGAGAAGCCAACCGCCGTCATTGGGGCCAGTCGGTTCTGGGTGTAGGTGTATGGAGCCTGCTGCAGACGAGGGGACTTTCGATCTCAAGCATCCTGACTGCGACGGATGGGGAAGGTTGGGATCGACAGTGGCAGGCTACGGCTCGCGTCGATTTCGACGAACTCTACACGCCGCAGGTAGAAGGAGCGATTGATCGCGGTCTGAAATACCTGGCAAGTCGCCGGACCGAACAGGGAGGTTTTCAGACTCAGGGCTGGGGGCGCAATGTGGGGGTCTGTGGGATCGCCGGGATGGCGCTGATGAGTCGCGGGTACCGTCCGGGGGATGGGCTGGTTGGGGATTGGATTGCCGAGATCGGAGCGTATCTGCTGGCGCAGGCCGAGCCGTCGGGATATTTGCCCAGCCCACTAAAAACCAACCACGGGCCGATGTACGAACATGGCTTTGCGACGCTATTTCTGGCCGAACTCTATGGAATGGCACCACAACTTGCGTCGCTGCGCCCGTCCCTTCAGGCCGCCGTCGATCTGCTGGTGCGAACGCAAAATGATCAAGGGGGATGGCGTTACGAACCGCGTCCGAAGGATGCCGATCTTTCGGTGACCGTCTGCCAGATCATGGCGCTTCGAGCTGCCAGAAATGCAGGGCTTGGGGTACCCAGAGAAACGATCGATCGAGCGACTGATTACGTGCGCCGCAGTCAGGCCCCCGATGGTGGATTCATGTACCAGTGGAGGGAGTCGGAAAGTCGTATGGCGTTGACTGCGGCTGCGCTGGTATCGCTTTACAACCTTGGGATCACCGAAGGGGAAGAAATCGAGAAAGGTTTTCAGTATCTCGATCTGGCCATCGCAAGAAATCGACCTGGATCCAACTATTTTTTCTATGCCTACTACTACGCTGTCCAGGCGTACTGGCATCGGGGTGGCCAGGCATGGTCGGATAACTACACGCGTCTGCGCAATCTGATCCTGCCGCTGCAACGCGAAAGTGGCGCCTGGGAAGACCCCTCCAGCACAGAGTACGGTACCGCTATGGCTCTCTTGATCCTGCAGGTACCCAGGACCGTTCTTCCGATCTTTCAGCGATGAAGGAGCTACGGTTGATGGCTTACACTTGGTCTTTGAAAGGTTGCGCGTTGCTGCTTCTGGCATGCATGCACCCGATGGGTTCGATCGCGGCGCAAGAGACGGTCATGCCCCAGCCAAAGGAGTTTTCCGATCAGGGACGATGGGTTGATTCCCAGCAGCAGACCATCGCGATGAAAGATCCAGGGTATCCGCTGGCATGGGGAGCAATTGAGTTGCCGCGAGCCCAGGCGACGCTGGTGCTGGTCGATGGATCGACCATTCCAGGGAAGCTCATCGATCTGGATCCAAAGCGAGTGGTATGGTCGCACGAGAGCGCGGAGTCGCTGCAGGTGGAACGCGCATGGGTGCGGGGAGTGGTCTTTCGGCCGACGCGCGATCCCCATCGCTGGCTGGCACAGCATCGCGATCTTTTTGATGGAGCAGGGGCTGAAGATGGCTGGAAGGAACCAGACCGGCCGTGGGTAGAGGGAGCGGTGTTGCAGGTGGAGTGGAAGGAAAGTCCTGAAGCTCGCCAGCAATGGCTTCAGCTGCTCAACTCGAAGTCGCAGAACGAGTCGATTCCACTGGCGAATTTGGAATCGCTGCGTTTTAGCCGACTATTGTCGCCGCCACAGGATGTATCGGCCAAAAGCGACGACCGATGGTGGCTTGCTTTCGATGACGGCATGAGGATTCTGGTCGAAGGATGGCAGGTTACCGATCAGGGGCGATGGATTCCCAAGGGCACCGTACCCTGGCAATGGGAAGGAAAGATCGATTCGGTTCGATGGGCGTCGCGTCTGGTCGGCATCGAGGGCCTTGTCCCTGGCGTGCGATGGTTGGCTCGGGAAAATCCCGTGGGCCAGCAGGAGTCGCGATTTGGCGCGATCGGCGTATCCAGGATTCCAAAGGGAAGCGAAGGTCTGGCATCGCTGGTTTCCCTTGGGGACAGTCTTGCGGGATGGAGCGTTCGGCAGCAAACAAGTTCGCAGATCGCCTTTCGACATGATGGTTCGGATGCGTTTCTTCGAGGTTGGTGGATGGTGACGGCTTCTGCCGATCCGCTTCTGGCGACCAGCTCCCAACTTTCCGCTGCCGTGGGGGTGGTCCGGGGAGGCAAGCTGGAGTGGCTTCGGGAGTTGGCACCGCAGGGTTGCGATAGCGATCCGCAGTCGATCGATCTGCCTCTGGAAGGTTGCCAGGCGGTCGTCCTGCGGACTCGATCCGAGACAAGGCTGGGGATCGGACTGGAAGCGGTGTGGAAGCATCTGAGGATCGAACCGGCTAGGGTGACAACCGCCGAAGTACGATCCAGTGGCTTGCGTGGCGGTGGCGACTAGGGTCGATCCGGTGATCCCGAGTCGGTCCGGTCCTGCCGATCGGACGAGGATTCTTCCCAGGGGCGTCTTTCGGGACCGCGGATGATGGCGAAGTAGAAAAAGATCGAGACCAGCATAGGAAGGGCGGACAAAAAAATCGAGCTGATGTACCAGGAGGCCGCCAAGCAGACCACCAGATAGATTGTCCACAGCCACCAGGTTTCACGAAAGAACTGCTTGATCTTCAGGAACTCTTCCACCGCAGCGCGCCTTCTGCCGGTTGTTGATGCCAAGTCGGAGATTCATCGAGCCGAAAGTGTACCAGTGTCGTCGGCCCGATGCTGCGAGACAAGGAGTCTTTTGGGGCAGTTCAATCCGACCTCGCCCCCTCCTCGACCGCTCGACGCGAAACAGGTTGATGCCCGAAGATCTCCTGCACAGAGTTTCGTATGGTCTCGCATAGCCCATCCAGGTCCAGGTCGTCCTCGTCGGTACCAAAGGGTTCTTCGACCTGTTCGGCGACGATCTCCAGTCCCAGCATGAAATAGCTGACCAGGATCGTCAGTGGAATCGTCCACCACTGAAATTCGTTGGCGATCCCCCACGGAAGGGTCAGAAGGAACAGCCAGATGCACTGCCTTGCGAAGGTCCGGTAGGATCGAACGATTGGTGTCCTGGCAATCCGCTCGCATGCCCCACAGATCTCCATGTATCTGGCAAGCTCCAGGTCGATGATGCGCATCTGGTCGCCATCGAGCTGCTGGTGATCGTGGGCATAAGCGAGCCAACGATAAAGCTGCTGGACAATCGAGGCGGGGGAGTGAGACCAGGGGATGGTCGGATGATCGACGGAGCTGACAGGATCGAAGTGGGGTGCCTGAGTCAGGAAGTCATCGGTCTCATTGGTTTCGCGCCGCAGATGGAGTTTCAGCCGGACGGGAAATTCGGCAATCCGCTTTTCCAGATAGCTGGCATCGGCATGCGTTAGCTTGGGGATGCAGGTCAGTTTCAGTGCGAGATTTCGGGACGTGTTGACCAGAGATCCCCACAAGGTCCGCGCTTCCCACCATCGAGCGTAGGCGGAATTGGTTCGAAAGACCAGCAACCATCCCAGCACCAGCGACAGCGATGCATGGAATGAAGAGGGCATATCCCCAAAAGTCCGATAGGGGGACTGTTCCTTGATCATCGGGAGTAGGCTGTAGGCCCCCATCATCAGCGCCAGCACGAAGACATAGCCCAGTGTGCGACTGGCAACCAGAGGCGCTACGGCATCCTTATACGGCATCAGGGCCTCGCGATCTTCAGACCTGTCGACCACAGCGGAAATGTCGATGATTCCAGCAGATCAGTATATCGCAGCCGAGGTGAGATCTCCGCGCAGAGCGGCGAGCGAACAGCGAGAAAAACCGCCACCTTCCAGTTTGGATCGCACCGCCCCTAAATAGGCATCGCCAACCTTGGGACAGCCGAGCATGGATCGAGCCGGGAGTGTGCAGAGCGATCGCAAGCCGCGTTATTTCGCTGCTGGCGATCGCAAACGGGGCGGCTCAGTCGATTCGCTGCGCACCAGGGCGTCCCGAGGAGACGAGGAACTGGGCGCGGGAGAGACATTCGGGTTCGGGTGCGGTCACTCTTGGAACGACGCGATAGTCCGACCGCCACTGCTTGCTGGTCACTTCGCAAAGGACATACCCTCGCTCGGCATTATAGAACTTCACGAAGGGGTTTTCCGCCATCACCGATTCGCGATCCTTGGCAGCTTCTTTCCCATCCCCACCGGAACTGATGGAGGTGCCGACCCATTCGGTAGCGATCGGCAGTGCTTCCGGGCGATCGAAGTCGACATGCAGGTCATTGACCCAGTTGTTGTGGATGTCCCCTGTCAGCACGGTTGGATTGGAGATTTGACGATCTTTCAGCTGCTGAAGGAGTCTTTTGCGAGCGGTGTCGTAACCGCCCCACTGGTCCATACTCCAGCCAACCTTTTCCCCCGGGATGCGATCGACGCGAGCCATCATCACCTGTTGCGCCAAGATATTCCAAGTTGCCGGATGGTCTTGCAGCGACTGGAAGAGCCACTTTTCCTGCGGATCGCCAAGCAGCGTTGCATCGGGCGAGAAGGTTTCGGGGCATGGGGGCTTGCCGCCGTCGCCACACGGCTGGTCGGTGCGATACTGGCGTGTGTCGAGCACCTGAAAGCAGGCAAGGCGGCCGAAGGGAATGGCGCGATAGAGATCCATATCGGGACCGCGCGGAATCATTCGCCGACGCAGCGGCATATGCTCGTAGTAGGCCTGATAAGCAGCTGCGCGCCGCTGCAGAAACTGCTCGACATCCACCGAAGATTCCTCGGAGATGTCTCCTGCATAGTTGTTGTCGAATTCATGATCGTCCCAGGTCACCAGCCACGGGCAGTGGGCATGAGCCGCTTGAAGGTTCCTGTCGGTCTTGTACTGTGCGTGGCGGTTGCGATAGTCAGGCAGGCTCTTCAGTTCGCCTCCCTGATGCTGGCGCAGTCGTCCGCTCACCCCAGCTCCCTCATAGATGTAATCTCCAAGATGAACGATCGCATCCAGCGACTGATGGACCATATCGTGGTAGGCATGGTAGTAACCGGTCTCAAAATGCTGGCAGGAGGCGAAGGCGAATCGGAGTGATTCGGGGGTGGACTCTTTGGCGGGGGTCGTGCGAGTCCGACCGACTGGGCTGGTAGCGTCGGCGACGTGGAATCGATACCAGTACCAACGATCCGGTGACAACCCTTCCAGTTCGACATGGACGCTGTGAGCCAGTTCCGGGCTGGCGATCGCGGTCCCCTGTCGGACCAGCTCCTTTAGCGATTCATCAGCAAATACCTCGTACCGCACCTCCACCGGGATCGGATCCATGCCGCCCCCTTCCAGAGGGCTGGGCGCAAGACGGGTCCAGAGGACAAAACCGTCGGGAGAGGGTTCCCCCGAGGCAACTCCCAGTTGGAAGGGATCTTGGTCGATGGCAGCCGGTCGCCGCGGAGAGGCATGAGCGTGGTGGTGGACTAGCGAGGCGACAGAACCGGCGAGCAGTTGGCCGAGAAACCGCCGGCGATCGGAGGATGCAGCCAGCCAGCGACGGAAACAAGGATGCTGCTGGATGGAGGCCATGAGTCACCTTTTCGAATTGGGAGGGAGGGGGCGGGGGGCGAGCAGCCGAGAGCCGCGATGCGATCTGGACTCCCTGCACTCTCCCAATCGTAGCCAGTAGCCGGGAGGCTTCCAAGAATCTCATCCGGCGCTTCATGCAAGCTTCATCGAACCAGACTCTGTTTATGGTTTTGGCTTTTCGGGGATCCGCAGCTTCCAAAGGGGTGCATTCCCTGCCTGTTCACTGGATACCCACAGATCCTTCCCAGCGTCATCCCATCCAATCGCCTCCGCCTGACGCAGCGGAGGCAACTGGAGGATCTCGGGTGTTCGGTTCAGGCAGTCGTTCCACGACTCCAGTCGACCCTGGCTATCTTCCATCCGTTGGTATCGGAAGACGCCGATATAGGAGAGCACCAGCAGTTGCTTTCCGTCCTGCGAGAGATCGGCCGAGGTGGCCATCGGGATGCGATGGGGGGCGATCCGCTGGGGGGCTAGTGCGTGAGTCCCTGGCTGTGGTGGAATTTCGACCCGATAGAACGATCCTCCCAGCGGAGACTTGCTGGCCAGGAGCAGGCATCCATCGACTGGATCGAATGCAAGACTTTCAAAGTCCAGCCCCGCTTCCGGGAACTCCAGTCGGAGGGTCCAGAGACAGTCGCGTTTCCAGGTGAAGGGCGGTGTCTTTCCCTTGTCGATCTCCGGTTCTTCCACGGCGTAGATTTCAAAATACTTTCGCGGTTTGCTGTTGCCTCCCAGGTCCCCGATCCAGATCAGCCGGCGACCTTGAAAAACACCCGAGGCGATATCTTCCCAGTCGAGAGCGCGGGCCTGTCCTACCTGGAGCGTTCCCAGGGGCTTGCCTTGGGGACTCAGGCGGAACAGACGAGCCGTGTCTCCCGAGTCGTTATGGGTCCAGAGGTCGTGCGATCCATCGCGGCTTGCAGCCAGTCCGCTGCTTTCATGAATTCTTTCATCACCGATCGTCCACCTTTCCAGCACCTCCAGGCTCTGCTGACCGATACATAACGGCAGGCAAGGGGTAAGGCATCCGCCAGGCAGGAGGGCCATCAGAAGGATCGGGGTTATCCGTCGATGAAGAAAACAGTTGGGTCGATGCACGGGCGATCACCTGGAGTGCGATGGTCCATTGGGAGGAGAATCCGCTTCCGACGAATCCTGAAGGATATCGCGCCGGGGGCGGGAGTGGTCCCGGGCGGGGCCACTGACATAGCGATTGCCGTCGATAAAAAAGCGAAGCGGCAGATCGGTCGAACGGGAGATTCCGATCCGAGGTGTGGCGCGGATATTCCATTGGGACGGTGATTGGATTGGGGGCGATTCGATCCAAAGCGCTCCTCCCGTCGAGGCAGCCAGCCCGTCCAGAGATCGATCGATCTCCAGGGCCTGGCAGAGCCGGCCGGGGCCAGTGGTCAGCAGGCGAGGGTCGGATGTGCCTCGGCGCATCTCCATCCGATCGATTCCCTCCCGAGGCTGGAGAGCGCGAATCAGGACCGCTGAGCCGATACCTGCGGGGCAGGTGACCCAGTTCAAGCAGTGCTGTTGGTGGATCTGATAGATATAAAAGCATCCCGCTTCCAGGAACATGCTGCGATTGCGGGGGGTTGGGCCGCTCCGACTGTGACTGGCGTCGTCTCCCTGGTCCAGGTACGCTTCCACTTCGACGATCCATCCCGAGCAGCGTCCCTGATCGGTTTGTCGGACCAGCAACTTTCCCAGCAACTGCCGAGCCGCGCGGACCGTCGGGTGGTTGTTGAGAATTCGTTTTCCCATCGCTTGATCCCGAGTGAAGTGCCGCATGCAGCCATTGACGATTCGAGCCCGTTGGATTCTGACCCATGATCCAGCGTCTATGGAAGGGGGCGCGGTGGTACTGCATCAGGGAAGGGTGGTGGGGCTGGTCAAGGAGCCTGCCAACTGCGACCTGGATCTTGGTGATGCCATCCTGGTGCCTCGCCTGGTCAACGCCCATACCCACCTGGAGTTTTCGGATCTGGATCAACCGATCTGGGCCGTTGGTGGTTTTTCCGGATGGGTTGAGTCGCTGGTGGAACGCAGGAGGATGGCGGCCGGTTCGCAGAACGAGGAGGGGCTCTACCGGATGCGTCGGGCCAGCCTGCAACGCGGGCTCAGGGAGTCGATCGAAAGCGGTACCGGATGGCTGGTCGATAACATCACCCCCCCATGGGACTTTCGCTGGCCTTCCGAGTTGGCTGATGAGATTCGGCATACCACCCAGAAAGCAGCCGACCTACCGCTGGCCAGGGCGATCGGTGTTGGGCTTCACTGGATCGGTGCGGCGGAGATTCTTTGCCCGGTTGCGGAACGGGAAGCCGCGGCATGGGACTGGGCCGAAAGCTGGTGCCAGCAGCAGAAGAACGATGCGAACGATCCTCTTCCTGAGATCTCTGGCCTGCAGGTAGGTTGGGATTGGGCGCTGGCGCCCCATGCGCCCTACACACTCCCCTGGTCGCTGCTAGAGCGATTGGTGGTGCGCAGTCGCCAGGAGGGGCGTCTGGTGACAATGCACCTGGCGGAAACCCCGGAGGAGATCGACTGGTTGCAAGCGAAGGCCGGTCCGATTGCAGAGATGCTGGAACGACTGACGGGGCGGCCGGCACGCTGGGGAGAAACACCTGCGAGTGCCCGGCCCTTATCTCACTACATCACCTTGCTCTCCCAGGCGCCGCGCGCCCTGGTGGTGCATGGCAATGCTCTGGATGAGGCATCGATCGAGGAGCTGGTGCGGGCCGGTGGACGTGTGGGGGTAGTTTATTGCCCTCGGACCCATCAGCATTTCGGACATGCCGAACATCCCTGGAGAAGACTTCACCAGAGAGGCGTTCCTGTGGCACTGGGAACCGATTCACGGGCCAGCAATCCCTGCTTGTCGGTCTGGGAGGAATTGCGGTTTCTGGCGGGGACCAGCCGTGGAGTCGATCCCAGGTTCTTGCTAGCGATGGCCACCAGGATTCCGGGGGAACTGTTGGGTCTGGAGGCAAGGGAGGGACTTTACCTGGGTGGCCCTGCGCCTTTGGTCGCCTTCCGGTCGACCGCCGCCAAGGCGGACCAGCTGCTGGAAGCGCTTTTGGCAGGCAGCGATCGACCGATCCCATGGTGGCGATGGTCGACTGAGTTTCGCTAGCAAAACCGAAGCCAAGAAGCTTCTCTTGTCCGGTTTTCGCAGGATGACTTATAGTGCTGGGATTGCCCGATCGTCTTCCAGGGGAACAGCCGAAGGACCGGCGCTTGGAGATGGCAGAGGCGACAGGTCGGCTGTATCGAAGAGCTGACGGAAAAAGAGCGGGAAGGATTCCCACGGATGAGCAGACGTTGGAAAGAACGGTTGCGGGCAGGTCGGCGATGGTTGCTGAAGCCCTTGAAGAAGATCGAGGTATCGATTCGCAAACGCTCGCAGCGTTTCATCTTGAAGACGGTGGCCACGCAGCCGCCTTGGAGCGGCAGGGGCGGATCGGTTGCATCGATTCCACAGCATGCCCTGCCAGGTCCAATGGCCAGCGGCAGTTCCATCTGCGATTCGACGCTGCATGCGTTCATGCGATCGATGGAGCGGACGGTAGGGGCAGCCAGTGATCGGATCGCCGGATGTCTGGTTTCGGAGGACCGGTTTCTTGCCCCCCATCCATTCGTCGGTTTTCTCTACACGCTACCGACCGACCGAGTGGGTTTGGCGCACAAGTGTCGGGGGATATATCAACCGGAGGTAACGCAGGCGATCCGATTGTGGATCGACGACCAGCCGATGGTGCATCATGGACCAAGGGATGGTTATCACCTGCTGACAAGTCTGGCATCCTGTCCGCAAGGGCAGGGGGCTGTTTTGATCGACGAGCCATCGCGAAACTGGGAGGAAGTGCTTCGCGAGAACATCGAATGCCATCGACTGGGACGTCAGGCGATGGATGAGGTGACGTGGCGACGACTTGGCCTGCCGATTCCCTCGCGCGTCGTGATCACGGCGGTCGATCCCGAGTTGGATCCTTGGGGAACCCCGTTGCTGAGGCAAATTCTAGCGCAATCGCACAGCCACATCTGCTGGTGGATCCCGGAGGATCTGGAGCAGGAGCGGCGATGGTTGTCGGTATTGCTTGGGACCCGATCTCTGGAGAGCCTTCAGTGGACTCGGATGACGTCCGAAGGTCGACTGGTGACGTTGCGGGAGGGATCCTTGGAGGATTGGGTCAGGCACTTGGAATCGGCTGGATCCCAGACGCTCCCTCCGGATCGAAAGGTGGCCTGAGGTGATCGAACTTCTCTGCGATGCGCGCTGTTTTCAGGATCCCAATTACGCCTTGCGCGGTGTGGGGCATCATGCAGCAACGGTCTTTGCATGGGGTAAGTCGCATGCCGGGGCGCTGGGTTTGCCTGGTGCGCGATGGATCGCCTGGTGCGACCCGATGCTGCCACAGATTCATGAGACGTATCATTCGCTGTTCGACACGATTGTCACCAGCCCCATTGCACCCAGCATCCCGAGAGGTTCGTTGCTGTTGCAGCCGTCTCCGATGACCCATGCCCCCGAACCGCTGGCTGGCGTCCTCGACCGACCGGGGTTACTGACCACCACCCTGGTGCATGATTTCATTCCCTGGGATCAACCCGAACGGTATTTAAGCGACCCGCAGGCGATGCGGCAGTACGTGCAGTGCCTGCAGTGGTTGGCCGCTTACGATCTTTTATTTTCCAACAGTCTCGCGACGCAGAATCGATTGCGGGAGCTGATCGATTTGCCGATCGGTCGTTGTCGCGTGACTGGGGTGGCGTTGCGTAAGTCTTTCCTGGAGATGATGCACCGCACCTCGGTTCCGTCGGGAAACAAGGAGGAGCCGTACGTTCTTTTAGTGGGAGGAGGGGACCCCAGGAAGAATGCCGACCTCCTCGTGAAGGCGCACGGGCGGGGCCGGGCCAAGGGAACGCTTCGTTCCCAGTTGCGCATTGCAGGTCATTATCCCAAGGGAGAGATCGACCGACTGAGAAAACTCTATGTGGAATCGGGGGGTAAGGCGTCGCAATTACGGATCGGCCAGACCCTGACGGATCAGGAACTGGCGCAGTGGTATCAGCAGGCCATCGCCACCGTGTGCAGCTCCCGCGCGGAGGGCTTTTCGATCCCGGTGACCGAAGCGATGGCATGCGGATCCCTGGTGCTCGCATCGGATATCCCCGCCCATTGCGAACTGGTCGCCGATGATCGTTGCCGGTTTGATCCGGATGACGATGGGCGATTGCTGGAATTGCTGGAGCAATTGGAGCGGCGGCCAGAGTGGCGGGAGGAATTGCGGTCGGGTCAGCGCGTGGTACCGCAGCGGTACACGGCCGAGCAGGTGGGGAGAAGGTTCTGGGGGGAAGTCGTCCGCCAGCTTCAGCACCGAAGGGCAAACTACCCTCGTTCCCGCGCAGCCGGTGCGTTGCCGCGTCTGGCTATACAGTCTCCATGGCCACCCGATCGTTCCGGGGTTGCCGACTACACGCAAAGGACGGTTGAGGCGCTTTGCGGGCGCGCGATCGTCGATGTTTACACCGATGCCGCCAATCCTGCAGCAGCTCGGGGAGTCGACCAGTTTCTGCCGATCTCTTCCTGGGCCTATCTAAGCGGACGCTACGACGGCGTGCTCAGCGTCGTCGGCAATTCCCATTTCCACACCAAGATCATCGATCTGCAACGAACGCACGGCGGCCCATGCCTGATCCATGACAACCGGCTGGCCGAACTCTATCACTGGTGGAAAGGGGAGGAGTACTTCCGGAAGATGGCTTGTCGGTCTCTGGGGCGCGAAGTGACTCTGGCCGAATCGAATCAATGGGTGCATGAACCTTCCCGGCTGCCGGGGATCTTCTTCGACGAACTGCTCGAATCGGCCAAGCCGCTGATCGTTCATTCCCGCGGGATTCAGAGGCAAGTGGAGAGGCAGTATGGAGTGTCGGCCAGGTACCTGCCATTTTGTTGCCATCGGCTGTTGGATCCCCAGCGTTTGCAGCCGACCGCTCGCATCGCCGCTCAGCAGCGCCTGTCGCTTTCCCGTGATGCAGTGCATGTGATGAGCTTTGGATTGGTGGCCTGGGTCAAGGCACCCAAGGAGATGATCGAAGGCATTGCCGCTGGAAGGCGCCTGGGGGTGAATCTGGAATTGCATTTGGTCGGCCAGGCCGGGGGGATCCGTCAGAAACTGGAACAGCATGCCAGGCAGCATGGGGTGGAACGGTACATCCATTTCGTCGATCAATGGATCGATGAAAGGAAGTACCAGGACTATCTTCAGGCCGCAGATCTGGCGATCCAGCTGCGCACCCACTTTTTCGGCGGTCTGTCTGGAGCGTTGCTGGATACGATCGCTGCAGGGATTCCGACCGTCGCCAACGAGGATTTGGCCGAGGCGTTGGAATCGCCCGGTTATGTACTGCGCGTGACCGACGAACCGAAGGGGGCGGAGGTCGGTGAGAAATTGGTGGAGGCGGTCGAGCGGGGGTGGCATCGCCATCGTCTGACCGATGAACGACAGCGGTACATCACGGAGCACAGCTTCGAGCGCTATGCCGACCAGTTGCTCGATCTGCTGCTGGGAGACAATCTGTACCAGAATCGCGATCTGCCTTCCGATCGATCCAAGTTGGAATCGGCTGGCAACGTCCAAACGATGTTGGGGCCAGCGACGCTGGCGCTGGAATCGCCCACCAGTCGCCCCCTGGTGCTCAACGAGTCACCCAAGGTTTTCATCGATACGACGCATACGGTCGTGGCGGGTTACCGTACCGGAGTCCAGCGGGTTGTCCGCAGCATCGCTCGGGAAGCCTTCCAGAATCAGCCGGAGAGCTTTCATTCCGTGCTTCCGGTGATCTTGCAGGGGAAGAGCTGGATCGCGGCTTCGATGGAGCAGGGGGATCCGCGCCTGCCAAGTACCGGTGGCAGCAGACCTTGGCGCGAGGATGTACTGGCTGGTTTGCCTCCCTGGTATCGGGCATCGGCACATTGGCTGTGCGATCGCGTCCAGCACCCGAAGTTGCGAAAATGGTTGCTGCCGCTTCCTGGACACCAAGGAATTTTCAAGGCCGCGGTGAAGATCTCCGAGCGATTCGAGCGGCCGGTGGAATCCGCCGAGTGTGCGATGCGCGAAGGGGACCTGCTGCTGTTGCCTGATGCCTACTGGGGATTCCGCGACGTATGGCCAGCCGTGGCCGCCGCCCGGCAGAAGGGGGTGAAAACCGCGGTGGTGATCTACGACTTGATCCCGCATCTCCATCCAGAGATTTTTGGGGAAGAGGGTGCCGAGCAGTTTCGCAAGTATCTGCGTTTGGCTGCCTCCCATGCCGATCTCCTGTTGGCCATTTCCGAGACGGTAGCCGAACAGGTGCGGGAGCATCTTCCGGGGATTGCACCCAGGTGGGACCGTTCGACTCCCGTGATCGCGTTTCCTCTGGGGGCTCAGTTCCACTCCGCCGAGGGAAGGGTTCGCGCCGAGATGACCCGAAGGTTTGATCCCCAGCGAACCCGCAGTCCCTACCTGATGGTCGGGACGATTGAGATGCGCAAAAACCACCGCTATGCACTGGAGGCCATGGACCGGCTCTGGCAACGCCATCCCAAGGCGGAACTGGCCATCGTGGGGCAGGTGGGATGGCGAGGCAAGGAGTTCCTGGAGCTGGCGCATGGCCATCCGGAATTCGGCCGGCGACTCCATCTGTTCCATGACGTCTCTGACCAGGAACTTGCCTACTGCTACCGCAACGCTCGGGGCGTCCTCTTCCCCTCCATGGCGGAAGGCTATGGGCTGCCGATTGTCGAGGGATTGTGGTACGGCCAGGCGGTATTCGCCAGCGACATTCCGATCCATCGCGAGGTCGGGGGCGATCAGGTCCAGTACTGCGACACACGCGACCCCGGTTCGCTCACCGAACTCCTGGAAGCGTGGGAGCACCGCTGGGGCGATCATCGACCGAAGCTGAAGCCTTCTCGAATCCCGACCACCTGGCAGCAGGCGACCGAGGAACTGTTCCGCCGGCTGGCAGTCGCCTTCAATCGACCGACAAAGCTTGCTAGGTCCCAAGCGGCGTAACCGGTCCGCTAGCGGCAGTCGCATCCCCAAACACATCAGCAAAGCGAGCTCAATCGAGCTGTCGGGAATATATGTCATTCTAAAGTTCATTGGAATGTTGTTGAGCTACATCATGGCCGAATGAGGAAGCACTTGATATCTTCCTCGTTTGCGACTTCGAAGTTCTCATTTCAGCCGATTTGAATTACGATCGGGTGGCTTGCAAGGCGGCTCGTATGATTTGCGTCAATGCGGCCAGGTGATCCTGGGGCCAGCTCATGGAGCTGGCATGCACCGACAGCAGAGCCTGTCGTGCTGCAATGCATCGGGGATCGGCGATCCCAAGGCTTGCGCGGCCTGCTGGATGGAGGCGTTGGCTGGATCGTTGGAGCTTGCAAAAGAAGAGAGATGGATATGCCTGGGACATTCCGCTTCCTATGGAACCATCCGTTGAATCGGCATGACCGACTCGGCGCTGTTTCGCGGTTTCTGAGATGGCAAGTTGGCAGCCGGATTCTTCCTTGTCCAGTCGTGCACTCCTGGGTAGGCGGCGCCCGGGTTCTAGTTCGTCGTGGTGAAACTGGAATGACAGGGAATCTCTATGCGGGGCTTCATGAGTTCATGGAGATGGGGTACCTGCTGCACGTACTTCGCCCGGGAAATTTGTTTGGGGATGTCGGCGCCAATGTGGGATCCTATACGCTGCTGGCCGGTATGGTCGCGGGTGCAGGGGTGATCTGCTTCGAACCAGTTCCTCAGACCTTTCAGCGGTTGATGGACAACGTGCGACTGAATCGACTGGACACGATCGTCGAGGCTCGCAACCAGGCGGTGGGGGCTGCCCCTGGTACTCTCCGGTTCACCGTCGATCTGAATACCATGAACCGACCGATCGCGCAGGGGGAAGTGGTGAATCAGACCTGCGACGTCCCCGTCGTGACGCTCGATGCGGTCTTCCACGACCAAGTGCCCCAGATGCTGAAGATCGACGTCGAAGGATACGAAACGGCAGTGATCGATGGAGCTGCCGCGACGCTGGCAGACCCTCGTCTTCATTCGGTGGTGATGGAACTGGGGGGAGCCGGCCAGCTCTATGGATTCGACGAATCGCGATTGCTTTTGCGGATGAAGGATTATGGTTTCCAAACCTGTCGGTACGATCCTTTTCGGAGGGAACTGACGGTGACCGACACCCAGGATCGTTCCATCGGCAACACCCTGTTGGTTCGCGATCTGGAGAAAGTCCGGAGTCTTGTGGAGTCGGCCCAACGCGTTGTTGTCCACGGAAGGTCGTTCTGATCCGGTTTCGAAGCCAATCTACCAGTGGCGTCCCCCCCATTTTTCGGCTCATTCAGCCCCCGTTCGGGCTGAATCGAGCAGAATGGCGCTGAAGACTCATCGCTAGCAATGGAAACCTTCCTGGAAGGCTTGGCAAACCGCCCTTTCGGTCGCGAGACGCAATTTCTAAGATCGCCGCGGCGCCAAGGTGGATTGTTCTGCAGGTGGAAATCGGACGAACGCTTGTGATGGACTGTCGCTCAAGCAAGAGGAAACCAATCGCTTTTCGATGGGGCGCTTCGGGCGACCATCGCGGGAGTTGGGTCCGTGAGCGGTCGGGTTGGAACTCTCCCCTTTTCTGCTCGTTCCCATGGCGATCGCTCCTTGCGACAGCACTGGGTTGTAGCCTGAGTCTTCCCTGTTTGGCTCAGGTGGTTGAAGTGGCGGAGGATCCGTTGCAGCGAGCCTTGCAGCCGGTGGCTGAAAAAGGACGGGCGGGTGAGGGTGAGCCAGAAGGATCGATCGATGCGCCGGTGGTGGTGGCGTCGTTCGAAGCCGATTTACCCGCATCGATGCAGGGGGAAAAGGCTGGCGCCATTTTGCCAGCGCTGCCACTTGGTCTGGGTGCAGCGACTCCCGTCGCAGGCGACGGGTCCAGCCCGCAGGTTCCCGAGTGGATTGTCCCGGGGGATCCAGTCGATCCATTGCCACTGCTGAAGTCGTGGAGCGCCGAGCAGGTAGGGAGGCTAGCAGGGCAGCGCGATGCGGTCTCGGAGCTCTTCCTCAATCAGTCCCAGCTTGCCATCGCTGCGCACTACCCCAAAGACGATGCGCCTCCATGGCTGAAGAACGTCTTTCAGTTGCTTGCCGGACAGATGCGTCTGCGAGCGATCCATGGCGCCCGAACCGCGCATCATCAACTGGTGGCGACCGAGCGAAGTCTTGCGGTGCTGGATGAGACAGCGGCCTTCCTGGAGCGATCGATTGCGGGACAGGATCGCCTGGTGGAGCAGGGGGTGGGAGTGAAAAATCCCTATGCCCTGAAAATTCGCTTGCTGGAACTCAGGCAAAAGCGGAGTGAACTGGTTCAGCAGTCTTCGCAGTTGCGGATTGCCCTCTCAGGATCGATCGGTAGCGATCCGGCGTGCCAGTATCATCCACTGGAGGAGATACCGGAAGATTCAGCGATAGCCCTTTGCGATCTGCAGTCGTTGGCGCTGCGCAGCCGGGGAGACCTGGTCGCCATCCGACTGGTGCACGCTCAGGCGACCCAACGCGAAAAGTGGTTGATTGCCGAGGCAGCCGATTGGGCTGGTCCCTGGCAGGGCTTTCCCTTTGCCACAACCCAGATCGCGAGAAAAAAATCGTTTTGGAGCGATTTGTTTGGGCCCGACCAAGAGCAGTTGCTTGCGCAGAAGAAGAAACTGCTGGCCGATGTCCATGATCAGATTCAGGAAAAGCTGGTGGTGGATCTGGAGTCGTCCTGGAACGATCGCCAGGGGGCCCTGGAACGCTGGCGCCGACTCGAACAATTGCAGCAGGTCCGTCAGGAGCGATTGCGTCAACTGGAGGCGATGGCCGAGAAAGGGCAGCCGGATTTCGAACAGCAGGTGGCCGCCAAGCTGGAATTGCTGCAGGGGGAAGGGGATCGCTGGAAACTCTATGCGGCTTTCTGGGAAGCCGATCAGCGCGTGACTGTGGCGGTGGGGGACCAGAGGCCCTGAGCTTTTCTGTTCTTTCGGAATGCCCCAAAAATCCCCTCCCGAGTCGATGGAAGCGATTCGGGAACCCAAACCGTCGCCGTCGCGTCTTTCCCTCTCGGGTCGGGTTGAGTTGTCCGGCGCCTTCCAATCGTCATCGACCAACCTGGATACTGCTTTCCTGAGGCGGCATCGGGGGAGGAGATCGACTTTTTTTCCTGCCTTTCAGCGGGCGGCACCGATATAGTGGAATGGAACCGATTGCGGCCACGCTCAAAGACTTAGTCGTCGCCACGATCGAGCGATTTGGACGACGGTCCCGATCTTCCGGAGAAACCGCGGCCATCGGTCGCCTTAAGGGAGTTTGCAAGTCGATGTCTGGCGCCGTTCCCTCCCCAAACCCCGGGTCCCAGTCGCAGCTTCTGGGAGACTCCCTACAGGAGTATCTGCGGCGAGCCTCCGCAGCGATTCAGGCGACGGAATTCAGCCAGCGCGTGCTGCGCGGCGCGATCGCGGGTCTGTTGACTTTGATGGTGCTGATCCTGATCGATCACTGGGTCTGGCCACTTCCCATCGCAGCTCGCCTGATCGCCTTCCTGCTGCTGGCGACTGGGTTCCTATGGTGGCTGCTGCGGCGGATATTGCCACTTGCCTTTCGAAGGATTCACCCCGAGTACGCCGCGCGACAGATCGAACAGGCGATGCCCGAACTGAAAAACAGTTTGATCAACTGGTTGCAGCTCTCCAAAGACGGGACGCCTCCACCCAAAGGGATTCTGGCGACAGTGGCACGGTATGCTGCCGGCCGTTTGCGAGGACATGAAGCGCAGAGCGTCGTGGATGCGTCGACACCGATCAAGCTGGCAGCCATTCTTTTTGGGGCGCTGGTTGTTTTCGGCATCTATCTGGCCATCGCTCCCAAAAGTGGGTTCGATACGATGCGACGGCTTTTGTTTCCCCTTGCCGATATCCAGGCACCGACGCGCGTCCGCATTCTGCAGGTCGAGCCAGGGGATAGCAAGGTGACGCAGGGGAGCGAGCTGGAAATCAAGGCGCAGGTGCGAGGTCTGCAGGGGATCGATACGGTGCAGGTCCGCTACGAAACCACCGATGGCCAATTGGTCGATCAGCAGATCCCGATGGAAGCGGAGACCGAAGGGCTCTTCTATCGATTGCGGCTGGGTAGCGGAAGCAACGGTATCCACCAGGATCTTCGGTACTGGGTGGAAGCTGGGGATGCCGTCGCTGGCCCTTATTCGGTCACCATTCAACCGATTCCTTTGGTGGCGATCGACCGCGTCGAGTATGTCTACCCTACCTACACCAAGATGGCACCTCGCATCGTCCCCGGTGATGGCAGGATCGAAGCGATTGAAGGGACTCGCGTCACCATCCATGGTCGCAGCAACCAGCTCCTGCAGAAGGCGCGCGTAGAAATCGACCCGGTGATGGAACAGGGGGAATTCGTCCGTGCTTCCACCATCTACGACGTCCGCATCGACGATGTCGGCATGGTTTGCGACTGGTTGCTGCAACTGGATTCCCAGCGAGTCAGCCCTACTCTTTCCAGTTACCGGATCAAGGCAACCAACTCTCTGGGCGAATCCAATCTCAATCCGGTGATCTATCCAATCAAGGTGCTAGGCGATATTCCTCCCGAAGCGATATGGAGAATCGATTCGCGAAAACCGATCCAGCTTCCAGTCAACCAGACGCTGGAGCTACCGCTGCGAGCCACCGATCCGGACTTTGGACTCCGGAAGGTGGCGATCGAGGGAAAGGTCGGCCAGCGGCTGCGAATCGAGCAGACTTTGCTGGAGTCAGCCGAGCCGTTGGTGGGACCCCAGGAACAGACCTGGCAGCTGAAGCCCCAGGAATGGCAATTGAAGGCAGGCGAGCGGCTGGAGCTGTCGATGATCGCGACCGATCACCGAACCAAGCCAGGGACAGATGAGCCCCAGCCCAACGTCGGGCAGTCGCTGCCACTGGTGATTGAAATCGTCGGCCCAAACGACAACGCATCCAAAAAGCCTGAAGACCAGAAGCGATCGGGCGATAGCGATTCAGCCAATCCCAACGGCGATCCAACAAAGGATCAGAAGGAAGATCCCAGCGGCAAGCAGGGTGCCAAAGACCTTCGAAAACCTGCTGCTGAAAAAGGGACGCGAAACCCTGAGGACCGTGGGGCCGGTTCGGAAAATCCAAAGGATCCATCGACAGGAGACAATCCAAGCAACCAGACGAAAGAATCTCCACCCAACCTGCCAGGCAAGGAGAAGGGCCAAAAGCCCGACGGAAAGGAGCCAAAGGAGCAGGAGAAATCATCCCAAAGCGAAGGAGAAAGTGGGGGAGGTGCAGGCGGCCAAGACTCCAGCGACTCCTCCAGCGATCGGTCGGATTCCTCCGAGGGATCTGCCAATCAACCCGGCGGCAGCGGCAAATCGAGCAAACCATCCAAGGGGCAGGGAGATCGTGGCGATTCGCAGCAGGATTCAGAGGACGCCTCCGAGGAGGGATCGGAGGGAGGTGGGCAGATGACCGACGGGCAGTCGTCGGGCAGTAGAAAATCGGCGCCAGGGCAACAAGCCACCAACGGCTCCGGTTCGGACAATCAGAATGGAGACGACCAGGGTACCCAAAGTGGCACCCAGTCCCAGGGCGGCGATCGCTCTGGCGGGAATCGATCGGGGGGCAGCGGCAACAAACAGATCGGGAGCCCCGATTCCGCGTCGTCCGAAGGAGGATCGTCGGACAATGCGGCGCCGGAGCATGACGGCGAGGTGTTCGAACGGATCCAGAAATACCTGCAGGAAAAAGGCAAGGCCACGGCAGGAGATTCGGCGCAGCCCAAAGGGAACGAAAACGAAAACCCCTCCGGCTCTGCGGATCCTTCGAAGGCGACGGGAGATCCATCGACCGATCCCAAGGAAGGTGCCGAACCAGGGACACTTGATCAGCCCGACCGCCAGGGCAATCGGTCGCCAGGAAAGGGACCGAGCCAGTCTTCCAAGACGCAAGGAGGAGATCGGGCAGACCAATTCCCTGATAACGATTCGACGTCTCCCTCAATGCCTCAGGATGCAGCGTCCGGCGATACCAAGGAAAGCGATAACCCGGGGAAGACGGACCAGGCGGGAGAAAAGCAGGGTACTTCGTCGGGCAATGGAGCAGCCAACCAGCCATCCCAGTCGAAGTCAGGCAATCGCGGCCAGTCGGCGGAACAGGAACCGCCCCATTCCCCCGCATCCGTTGAGGACGGGATGAACGAAGGCAAGTCGGAGCCAACTGGCTCCCCAGATCAGCCATCCAGTGAGAAGTCGGGTGCTGAGAATCGTTCCAGCAAGTCGGGCAGTGGAAACCAAGAGGGAGACGCGAACGCTTCGAAGTCGACCCAAGGGGAAGCTTCGAGCGGAAGCGAAGGATCCAAGCAGGGATCCGACGGCTCGTCAGACGGTTCGAAAGGATCGTCAGACGGTTCGAAAGGATCATCGGACGGATCGAAAGGATCATCGGACGGTTCGAAGGGATCATCAGACGGTTCGAAGGGATCATCAGACGGTTCGAAAGGATCATCAGACGGTTCGAAAGGATCATCAGACGGTTCGAAGGGATCATCAGACGGTTCGAAAGGATCATCAGACGGTTCGAAGGGATCATCAGGTGGATCGAAGGGCAAGCAAGAGGGGGCAGGCGAGTCGGGAAGTGAATCGAGCGATTCTCAGGGGGCTAAGGACGGAGGGGCGCAGGAAGGTTCGCGTGGAGCTTCTCAGGAGAGTGGCCGAACAGAAGGTTCGGCGGCAGAAACGTCCTCTGGAGATCCTTCTTCGAGCAAGGATCCTTCTTCCGCGAAACCAAATCGATCCCAAGCGGATGATCGATCCGACGAGATGTCGGAAGACGGCAAGGGCGGAGAGCGAGGAGAGAAGTCGTCCGATTCCTCCGGATCAGGAGATTCTTCTTCGGGCAAGCAGTCCGGTTCTGAGGGATCGCAGGAGGCGGCGGGTGCATCGGGAGCCAAGGGAGGGGATGGATCGACTGGTGGCGGTCCGAAGACGGGTCCGGCGGGATCATCGGCCAGTGGTCGTTCCCGAGGCAACGCATCGGGTCAGGGTGCGCCAGGTACGGCCGATGCGGCTGGCGGACCGAGAGACCAAGGGGCGGGGCCAGGTGACCAGCAGTCGGAAAACCTTGCCGACCCGGCAAACCTGGAGTACACGAAGAAGACGACCGATTTGGCGCTGGAGGCATTGCGTCGCCAGCGGGAGCAACCGGATCCAGAATTGCTGAAGAAGTTGCACTGGAGCGAGCAGGACTTGAGGAAGTTTTTGGATCGCTGGGAGTCAGCCAGGGAACAGGCGATGAGCGATCCAGAGCAGCAGAAGAAGTTCGAGAAGGAGCTTCAGGCGCTTGGCCTGGTGCCTCGTCGAGGCGACGCCCGACAGGTGGATCGCCGTTTGGATCAGCTGCGCGGGATGCGGGAATCGGGAGTGCGCATGCCGGCTCCAGAGAATCTGAGGCGTCAATTCGATCAGTATCGCCGATCGCTTTCCAATCCACCTCCTTCCGATGGCAAGTGAAGCGATGTGAGGGCGAGTGATTGGAGGCGGGAGGGCAGAGTTTCCTAACTGGCTTGGGTGAATCTGCTGCGATCCTTTTTTGCAGAGATGGAACGCTTGGAGGTTCCTGGTCTGTTGGCTGGCGACCGATCGGGAAACCATTTTGGGGAAATCCCCGAAACTCCTCTAGGAGATGGCCAGTGGGTGTCGGCACAGCCCTGGCAAGGGTTGAGGGAGCGCCTACACTAAGACAAGTCTTTTTGCTTCCGAAGCGTGTCGATGGATTTGCGGCGTGCTTTCCCTTTTGGCAGATGACGCCGATCCTGCCTTGGTGTCGCGACGGAGGCAAGGGACATACGGGGGTGACGGCTTGTCTCTTTGTTGGAGGCAGCGTGATTTCACCTTTCGGTCGCTGGATTTCGAAATGTTTCCTGTAAGGAGTTTTTTCAGATGGCCTATACGCTTCCTGCACTGAGCTATGCCTACAACGCGCTCGAACCTCATATCGATGCACAGACGATGGAGATCCACCACACCAAGCATCATCAGACCTACGTCACCAAGGTGAACGAGGCGATTGCGGGAACCGATCTGGAAGCCAAGACGGTTGAGGCACTTATTGCCGACCTGGCATCGGTGCCGGAGGCCAAGAGGGGTGCTGTGCGCAATCATGGTGGTGGCCATGCCAATCACGCTTTGTTCTGGACGGTGATCGGACCTGGTGGGGGTGGATCTCCTTCGGGTGCCCTGGCCGCAGCGATCGATCGAGACCTGGGCGGATTCGACAAGATGAAGGAAGCGTTCAGCAATGCGGCTGCGCTTCGTTTTGGAAGTGGATGGGCTTGGCTGGTGGTTCAGAATGGCAAGTTGGCGATTGGATCGACGGCCAATCAGGACAGTCCGCTGATGGGTCAGGCAGTTGCGGGAATTGGTGGCACGCCGATCCTCGGTCTGGATGTATGGGAGCATGCCTACTATTTGCGCTATCAGAATCGCCGTCCTGATTACATCGCTGCTTTTTGGAACGTTGTGCGATGGGATGAAGTTGCCAAGCGGTTTGCGGCAGCCTCCTGAGTTAGCCAAGTAGATACTTCATCGACATTCGGATGCCCTCGCGGAACTTTCTTCTCCGAGAGTTCCGTGAGGTATTTTTTTAACGTATTGTCTGCAACTACCGTCACTTGCGACCGCTCGACTCTTGTTTCTCCCTGTCGGGCATCCAGGGATGCGTCGGATGGCCTCCCAAGGGAGGGTCTGCAAGAGAACGTTTTCGAAAGTTCTCCACCCGATGGAAGGTCAGGTAGTTGGCATCGTGGGGATTGGGTGGTCCACCGTGGGGGTCAGGGAATGCGGTTCTGGAAAGGACTAGCAGTTGGTCCCCTTCGATAAGCCAGTCGGGGTACTGAAATCCGACGACCGCTACATCGGGATGGTAGAGCAGGATGGTGCGAAGATCCCAGTGGACCAGATCTGGCGAGCTGAGCAGAGCGAGAGCATTTCGGGTCTGGTCTGGCCTTCGTGCGGCGAATTCCGGAGCGCAGGGGTTGGCCAGTGCCAGATACTTCTGGCTGACCTCGTCCCACAGGATGGAGAACTTTTTCGATCCGCCGGGCAGATCGAAAAAACCGCTTTCAGGTTGGAAATCGATCGAATGACCATCGTTGGAGATGGCGAGGCGGCATCCTTTTTCGGGGGCTGATCGGTGATTGCGAAGCAGATTCCACAGTTTGCCCTGGGGATCGCGGACGATGTTCCCTTCCAGCCATGCCGTTCCGCCCCAGTCGGGGTTGTACGCAACGCGATTGCTGATGGTCCATTGATCGGCGTCCAGTAGATCCGCATCGATAGCAGCGCTCATGACGAAGGCGCGGAAATTCTTTCCCCAATCTTTGGGAGGATTGCGATCTTCCATGGCTCGCCACAGGCGGCCCTGATGTTCGATCACCGGCATGGGAGCACAATGGTACTCCCCCTCTCCTAGAAGCAGTCCCTGCTTGCGGTCGACCGGATGGGTCCAATGGTAGCCACCATCGTCGCTTCGGCGGATGACAGCATGGCCATACTCGCGAGTGGTCCCCAGAAAATAGAGTGCGCCTCGATGGACAAAAAGCTTGCTCCAGAATGCCTCTTCAATCGTTGCAATCTGGCTCCAGGACTCCCCATTGTCGTCCGAACGATGGATGGTGGAGACGCTGAAGCTGCTTCCTGGGCCAAAGAAATCATGGCTGGCGACCAGGGAGCTGGGTCCGATGCGCGCTATGGAAGGCGAACCGATGTACTGGCGATGCGCGGACCGCTGGTGGGCGACGACAATCCCGGGTGGCTGGGACCCCAGCGTAACCGGGGAACTGGTCTCGCCCCAGAGGGCTGATATCAGGAGTAGCCAAGCGATGGTTCTAGCGAGGAAATTCCAAGGCATCTTCTGGTTGGGCTCCGGTTTCAGGTGTGGAAGGAAATCGCGATCGGAAAGGAATCTGCTATCGTAAAGAAGTTCCAATGCAGTGCCCGGGGGTGGGCTCCTGGAGGTTGTCTGTGAGACGAAAACAAAAGGAAGCAAGCGGATCGGATCATCCACCTGGCCGAGTTGGTTCCTGGATGGCGACGGTGACGTACCTGGGTGGTGTGGCGGTGGCCAGCGGGTTGATGCTGATGGTCAATGCGGCAGTGATCTACAGCCTTTACAGTGGATTGGGTGGGTGGATACCGCCCGATTGGAATGTGACACAGCTCTGGCAGTTTCTGATCTACCTGGTACCGATGTTTCTCCTGGTTCTGGAGTGGATGCTCTGGGACCTGCTGTTGCGTCTCATCCGTCCGAAGTCTAGTTCAAGGTCGCATCGATGACCGAAGCACCGTCGAAGGGTGGATTGCTTCTGGAGCAGGCCGCTGGGAGCTTTCCTGATCCGGTTGGGCGGCTGAGCGCGCGGGTGTCTGGGCAGGCGGCTGATCGGATTGCAGGAGCTGGAGGGTGGCCGCGAGAGTGTCGATCGAGATGATTTCATGGAAGATCGCCTGCAGCCGCTCCTTCTGATCGACCAGCAAGCAGGTCGGATACCAGAGTTGAGCGACTGGGGATGCATTGGAATCGGGCTGGAGATTCGACAGAACGAACTTGGGCGATTGGGTCCACTCTAGCTCGATTCCATCGGTATGATCTTTCATGATATGGGTCGCGCGCGTGATCACCCCCAACGGCTCGATTCCCAGTTCCTTCAGTCGATCGGCGGCTTCGTAGATCGATTGGAACTGCTTGGATGACTGGGGAGACCAGTTGTTCAGTTGGACGATAAGGCGGTACTGCTGAGGGGGCGGCAGCCGTTTCCCATCGATCTCGATCCCGACCGTTTGCGACTGGTCTCGGCGGGTGATGCGCCATCGACCTCGTTGGGCGAGGGTATCGCAATGGGCCTGCACCATCCCTGCTAGTTCGGCCAGTTGTTCGGAGACTTCAGGATACCCATCCAGATAAGCCGTCAGTTCGCGGAAGCGATCGGGATCGCTGAATCCAAGATGAGCGGATTGGGCGAGGGCGTCGATCGCATCCAGGGGATGCTTGGTGCGCGCGAAAACGAGTGCTTGCTGAAAGAGGACTTCGGCGGCCAGCCATGCATCGCTGCGGCTGGAGTCCCACCCGGCATCGTCCAGCACCTCGCGCACGCGATGACCGGCTTCGATGAAGAGGATATCGCTTTTACGAGGATCGCTCATCTGCTGAGCGGTGGCGTCGACCCAGTAATTGATGGCACCCTGAAGCAACGGATCGGTCCTGGGAGCTCGATTCTCCGGTGGGTCGGAGAGGATCGTCACAGAATTGACGGTCGGTCGCTGACCGCGAGCCAGTGAAGGGAGGGGCGACTCAAAAGCGACCGGCCCGGTGCTTTCGCGAGGCATCTTGTCTGCCCCGTCAGGTTCCTGGCTCTTTTGGCATCCGGCTGCCGCGATCATCACGAGGCATGTGGCGAAAGTCGAATAGAAATCGGCACCAGGACGCCGGCGGGTAGCGGATAGCAGCATGCGAATCACCATCCCTTCACCTTCAGCGGGATTCGATAGAGGCTGGTGCTGGCGGTGATGTAAAGGAGGTCGCGCTGTGGACCGCCAAAGCAGACATTGGCAGTCCATGGCTGTGGTACCGCGATCCGCTCCAGCAACCGGCCTTTGGAATCGAAGATCGATACCCCCTTGCTGCCGGTCAGGTAGAGATTACCAAGGCGATCGAGGGTCATGCCGTCCGAACCTTCTTCGCAGAAAAGCAGGCGGTCGGTCAGTGAGCCATCTTCGGCGATCTGGAAGCGGTATGTCTTTCCGGCTCCGATATCTGCCACGAACAATTCCCCCGTTTTCGGGTTTCCAACAATTCCGTTGGGCTGCTTGAATTGATCAGCGGCAAGTACCACCTGCGACCCGTCGCGCTGGCACCGATAGACGTGCTGACCTGGTTGCGGTGGGCTGGAGTGACTCCACCATGGCCTCTGGTAGTACGGATCGGTGAAGAAAATGAAACCTTTGGGATGAATCCAGAGATCGTTCGGACCATTCCAAGGTTTGTTTTGGAAAGTCCCGCTGAGGACGCGATGGGAGCCATTGGCATCGATTTCCCAGAGTTCATTTTTTTCGTCCGCGCAGGCGATCAACTTGCCATCGGGAGCAAAGAAGAGTCCATTGCTGCGTCCTGCTGGCTTGAGGAACTCCGAAACCTTTCCCTCCAGGTCCACTTTCAGGATTCGATTGTTGGGCTGGTCGGTGAAGAAGACTTCCCCATTTGCAGCAACTGCCGGTCCTTCGGTGAACTTGCAGTCCGATATCAGGCACTCCAAAGTTGCACCCTCCGCCACTAGGCTTTCGGTTGTATCCTGGAGTCCTGCGTTCGCTTCTTGGTCCCGCGTCGATGCGATAACCGCCATCATGCCTGCTGCGGTCATCTTCCCCCAATGCCTTCGGTCGATTGGCGATCCGTTGCTCATCTTCTTCACCCTAAAAAAACCTGATCCTGCGGCAGACAAAAAAGGATGACCGACGCGACTCATGGCAGAAAACTCATGGCAGAAACTTGATGCATGCAGGTGATTTGGCGGTGATGACCGAACCGGTGGGGCTCAGGACGCCAGAACTAGGATCGATTCGGAAGGAATGGACATCATGGGTGGACTGGTTCTGAGCCAGCAGGAACTGACCCGAGGGGTCGATCCGAAAATTACGTGGTGTCTTTCCGCCGGTCAGGGTGTGTCCAGAGGGGGTGACAGCCCCGGTCTGAGGATCAACTCTGAAGATCGCGATCGAATCATGGCCGCGATTGCTGCCATAGACGAAGCGACCGGTGGGATGAACCAGCACTTCCGCAGTGGAATTCTTTTCGGCCGGAAAATCGTCTGGGCGGGTAGACGCGGTGCCGATCGCATCGAATCGGCCCTGATCGGCATCCCAGCGGGCGGCTGTCAGGGTGGAGTTGATTTCGTTGATGATGTAAGCGAAGCGTCCGCTGGGATGAAAAGCCAAGTGGCGTGGTCCGCTTCCTGGGGGAAGCGGGAATGCCGGGGTTGGAGCGGCGACCAACTTGCCAGCCTGGCGATCCAGTCGGTAGACCAGGATTTGATCGAGCCCCAGGTCGGCGACGCAGACCCAGCGTCCCGACGGGTCGTTCCGAATGCAGTGGGCATGGGGTGCCTCCTGGCGGCTGGGCACCGCGCGGCTTCCCCCGCGATGCACCACCAGATCGCTGGCTGGCTGGATCGCTCCCTCTTCCGTCAGTGGAAAGAGCGCTGCACTGCCGCTGGAATAATTCGCCACCATGGCGTATCGGCCTTCCTGGTCCACTTCGACGTAACAGGGAGAGTCGCCATCGATCGCCTGTGAACCTATCTGATCCAGTTTTTGGGTCTTGAAATCCCATCGGAAGGCGACGATCTGGGGTGGATGATCTTTCTGTGAGCGACTGGTTTCGCTGACCGCGTAGAGAATCGGCAGTCGAGGGTGAACTGCCATGAAGGCAGGCATCTTCAAGTCGACCACAGGAACCGGCTGCGACATTCGGCCTTCCGGATCGAGCGAGCTGAGGAGGATCTGATCACCGAAGCCCCCGATTGCAAACCACATCTTCTCTGTCGTCGTGGGGGATAGGGTGGCCTTTAGTGAACTCGACAGGCAACCGGCCGCCGTGGCGACCGCCATGACTTGGGCGAATTGCCGCCGGGACGAACGGGTGTGGTTCATGGTCCGAGACCTTTTTCCATAAAGGACGGTGAAAAGCTCTGCAGCAAAGAAGCGAGGTCTGTCGTTCATCAGTTTCTATCGTTCATCAGGGGATGGGGAGGGAAATAAGGGGGAGGGAGCATCGATGAAACGACCCAAGTATGATGGGTGGAAGGTGGCGGTGCCAGTGCTGCGGCACCGCCACACCGCCCTGGGCGAAGGCTTGGTGGAGCTGTTCGCCTCTGGTTTCCTCCATTTGTCACCGGGAATTGGACTCGGCACCTTTTCCCTGAACCAACTATACTTCTGCAGGGGTGCTTTTCTTCTGCTGGTTGCAACTTGGCAATCCGCCGTTTGTGTCGCACCGCTCCAATTTCCACCTTGCCACAAGTTCGCTTAGCTAAGGATTGAAAAGCCGGATGTGTGGAATCGTCGGTGGGGTCTGGCACGATCCAGACCGGGCACTCAGCCAAGGACAGCTGGATTCGATGATGCGCCGCGTCATCCACCGCGGCCCCGATGACCAGGGAACCTGGATTCAGTCCTTTGGCGGGAAGCAATTTGGGGACGAGCAGTCCCATCGAGCGAATCCGGGGGTGGCGTTTGGATTTCGCCGACTGTCGATCATCGACTTGGCAGGTGGACACCAGCCGATCACCAATGAAGATGGTTCGATCCAGTTGATCTTCAACGGGGAAATCTACAATTACCGCGAATTGAAGGAAGAACTGAAGAGGAAAGGGCACCGCTTCCGAAGCGAAAGCGACACCGAAACGATCGTCCATCTCTATGAGGATCTGGGGCTCGATTGCTTCTCGAAGTTCAACGGTATGTTTGCGATCGCATTGTGGGACGGCAACCGCAGGCAACTCGTTCTGGCGAGGGATCGCTTCGGCAAAAAGCCGCTCCATTACGCTCTTCAGAACGATCGACTGCTGTTTGCGAGCGAGATCAAGAGCCTGGAGGAAGTGGATGATCTCCCGCGGAGGATTGAGCCTGCGGCGATCGATCTTTATATGACCTACGGGTACATTCCCCATCCGTTGACGATCTATCGCGATGTTCGCAAACTGCGGCCGGGGCACTACGCAGTCTATCGGGACGGTCGACTGGAGGAGAAGCTCTTCTGGCAGGTGGACTGGAATCGCGAGGAGCGAATCAGTAGGGCTCAGGCCATCGAAGAGGTGCGGCATCTGCTGCGCGACAGTGTTCGTCTTCGGATGCGCAGCGATGTCCCGCTGGGTTCATTTCTTTCCGGAGGTGTCGACAGTTCCCTGATCGCCGCGATTGCGCAGCAGGAACGCGGTTCGCCGATCAAAACATTTTCGATCGGTTTCCCTCAGGCGGGATTTGATGAGACGCATCATGCCCAGAAGGTAGCGGAGTATGTCGGAACCGATCATCGGCGTGAAGAGGTACCGCCCGAATCGATCGGGATTCTGGATCGTCTGGTGCAGCAGTATGACGAACCGTTCAGCGATTCCTCGGCGATTCCGACCTGGTTTCTCTCGCAGCATACCGCCTCCCAGGTGACCGTCGCGCTCAGCGGCGACGGAGGGGACGAGGTGTTCGCCGGCTACCTCCGTTACCAGGGACTTTGGATGAGCGATCTGACGCGGCGCTGGCTGCCTTTGGGCAGGCTCCTGCGAAGTCCATGGATTCAGCGCCTGCCTCATTCGAATCAACCCCGATCGTTTCTGCGACGACTGAAGCGTTATGGGATGGCCAGCGGTCTGCCACCTGCGATGCGGTACATGAACTGGATTGAAATCATGCGCCCCACCCACCGCGCAGCTCTCTATAGCGGGAGCTTCGTCGATCGGCTGGGGCAGCACGATCCGGGTTGGTTTCTGGACCAGTCCTGGTCCATCTCCCGCCATCGCGATCTGGTGACTCAGGCCTCCATCGGCGATCTGCATTCCTATGTGCCATGCGATCTGATGACCAAGGTCGATATCGCTTCGATGGCTCATTCTCTGGAGGTGCGTCAGCCGCTCCTCGACTATCGTCTGGTGGAGTGGTCGGCCAAGCTGCCGATCGATTTGAAGTTTCGCTGGGGTAAAGGCAAGCTACTGCTTCGAGAAGCGTTCTATGATCTGATTCCACCGTCGATATGGAACCGTCCCAAAATGGGTTTTGGGATTCCCGTGGCCGATTGGTTCCGAGGACCCTGGCGCAGCGTGCTCGAACAAAATCTGCTCAATCCCGAAATGAAACTGCGAAGATTCCTCCAGGTCGACCAGGTTCGGAGCATGGTCCAGCAGCATGTATCGGGTAGTCAGGTGGTTGTCGCCGGTTATGCACTCTGGAATTTGCTCTGTCTGGAGCGGTGGCTGCAGCTGCACCCCGAAGTCGAATTCGACTTTTAGGGAGTTCAGGAACTCTTCGTCTGCAACTGGAACCATCATTCGAATTGCCCTCGGGGAGAGACTCCGATGACCACAGATCCCAAGCGTCGTCACCTGCGTCTGGAAAGTCTTGCCGATCTTCGATCGGAGGTGGAGAGGATCGAACAGGCCGATGTGGAGGGACGCCTGGAGACCACGGGACAGTGGACCGCCGGCCAGATTCTCGCCCATCTGGCCGCCTGGATCGAGTATGGCTATGAGGGCTATCCGATGCGGCCGCCGCCGCTGCTAGTGCGCTGGTTCCTGCGTTGGAAGCTGCCTGGCTATCTTCAGAACGGCATGGCGGCTGGCGTCCGAATTCCAGGAGTTGCTGGGGGGACCTACGGCATCGACCGTATGGAGGTCGCCGGTGCGGCCGAACGTTTGCAAAGAGCGATCGGGCGGCTGGAGGCGAAGGAGCCCTGTCCTTACGACAGCCCCGCCTTTGGACCGATGTCGTTCGAGGACCGGGTGCGACTGAATCTGCGGCATGCGGAACTGCACCTTGGCTTCCTGAGATACTAACAGGGGCTTTTCTCTGGAGACTCCAAAAGGAACCGTTTCAACGCATCAAGCGGCGGACGGCTGCAACGCGTTGCGGTCTGCGTTGTGGAAGTACCATGCAAAAGGTCGCTGAGGAGTTCTTCAGGGGTGAGCGAGTCGCTTTTGGTGCGCACCGATCGGGGCCTCTACTGCCCGCTCGGAGATTTCTACATCGATCCCGTCCGAAGGGTGCCTCGGGCCGTGCTCACCCACGCTCACGCCGATCATGCCCGAGCTGGATGCGGTCGCTATCTTGCGGCCCGAGAGGGGGTGGAGCTGCTTCACTGGCGTCTGGGTTTGTCTTCCCCCATCGATACCATCCGCTATGGCGAATCGCTGCAGATGGGATCTGTTCGATTGTCGCTGCACCCTTCAGGCCATGTGCTTGGCGCTTCCCAGGTGCGAATCGAGCATCAGGGGCAGGTGGCGGTGGTCACGGGCGATTTCAAACTGCAGTCTGATCCCACCTGCCGCCCCTGGGAACCTGTGCGATGTCACCACTGGATCCCGGAATCGACATTTGCCCTGCCGGTCTTTCGTTGGCCCGATACCTCGCAGGTCGTCGCGCAGATCGAACAGTGGTGGCGGGAGTCGAAGGAGTCAGGCAGGACCCCGGTACTGGCTGCCTACGCGCTGGGTAAAAGCCAACGGCTGCTGGCCAGCCTCTCGCCGCTGGGCCCGATCTACACGCATGGGGCGGTCGAACATGGCAACCAGGCTTACCGCAAGGCCGGTGTCCTTCTTCCATCCACCCAGTCCGTCTCTACCATGCCTGCCGACTACCGGACTCAAGGGGCGCTGATCCTGGCCGTTCCCGCCGCGCTGGGTTCCCCCTGGATGCGCCGTTTTACCAACCCCACCACCGCCCTGGCCAGCGGCTGGATGCTGCTGCGTGGCATGCGGCGCCAGCGCGGTGTCGACCGCGGCTTTGTGATCTCCGATCATGTCGACTGGCCCGACTGGCTGAAGGCTTTCCAGGCCGTCGGTCCCCAGCGGGTCTGGGTGGCTCATGGCTACCAGCACGCTGCAGCCAGATACCTGCAGGAACTTGGCATCGATGCACAGCCGCTGGATCCTGGACAGGAAGCCGCAGCGGATGCCGAGGAGTTCTTGGAGCGGGAGGAGCCGGAGGATGGGCAGGAGGACGTGGAGCTGAATCGATGAGGCGTTTTGCGGAACTGATCGAAGCGCTGGATGGTACCAACAAACCGACGCGCCGCGTCGAGCTGTTGGCGGACTACTGGACTGGCGCCGATCCGGCAGATGCCGCCTGGGCCATCGCTCTGCTGACGGGACAGAAACTGGGGGGGCGAGTCTCCACACGCGACATGCGCCTGTGGTGCTGCTTGTTGGCGGAGATACCCCTTTGGCTGTTCGAGGAATCGTATGCGGTGGTGGGGGATCTGGCTGAAACGATTCATCGTGTGCTACCCGAACCGGATCGGTCAGCAAGCATTTCCCTGGCTGAGGGGATCGAGCGCTTTGTCGTGCCGCTGCGTCATGCATCGATCGAAGAGAAGGAGAAGCTGTTTGTGGCCGCCTGCCGCCAGTGGGGAGGGATGGAACGACTGGTCTATCTGAAATGCCTGACGGGCGGTCTGCGAGTCGGTATCCAGCGATCGATGGTCGCTCGATCCCTGGAACATTCGCACGCAGTCCCCCGCGAGCAGCTGCAGCATCGCTTTCTGGGGGGCATGGAACCGACCGCCGCGTGGTTTGAATCGATGGTAGCCCCTGGCAGTTCATCGGCCAAACCCAGTCAGCCCTATCCCTTCTGCCTGGCGCATCCTCTGGAGGGAAACTGCCGAAGCCTGGGCGATCGGTCCTGTTTTGCCGCCGAATGGAAATGGGATGGTATCCGGGCTCAGGTCATTCGACGTCAGGGGAAAATCTACATCTGGTCGCGCGGCGAAGAACTGATGGATGGACGCTGGCCGGAGATAGAACAGGCGGCGATGACGCTGCAGGAGGATGCGGTGCTGGATGGGGAGATCGTCCTGATGAAGGAGGAAATGCTGCTCCCGTTTCGCGATCTCCAGAAGCGAATTCAGCGCAAGAATCTACCGAAGAAATGGCTGACCGATTTCCCTGCGGTCTTCATCGCCTTCGATCTCCTGGAACGATCCGGCGAGGATTGCCGTGCGCTGCCACTGGATCGGCGCCGAAGAGAGCTCCAGTCGCTTCTGGACCAGCTACCATCCCAGTCCAAGGGGACGATCCGACTGGCCGAGTGGTTGGAGGCGACCGGCTGGGAATCGCTGGAAGAGCTGCGTCGCAGCAGCCGACAGCGGCAAGCAGAAGGACTGATGCTGAAACGACTCGACCAACCCTACGCCATGGGGCGGGCTCGCGATGTCTGGTGGAAGTGGAAGATCGATCCGCTGTCGATCGACGCTGTTCTGATCTACGCGCAGCGCGGACACGGACGTCGAGCCAACCTTTACACCGACTACACGTTCGCGCTTTGGGACGATGGCCAGCTGGTCCCTTTTGCCAAAGCGTACAGCGGACTGAGCGACGCAGAGATCCGCGAGGTCGACCGGCTGGTGCGAAGTTCGACTCGGGAGGCATTCGGGCCGGTGCGAAGCGTCGAGCCGACGATGGTGATGGAGATCGCGTTTGAGGGGCTGCAGGAAAGCCGTCGGCACAAAAGCGGCTGGGCGGTACGGTTCCCACGCATCCTCCGGTGGCGACGCGACAAAACTCCCCAGCAGGCCGATTCGCTGGGCGACCTGGCTCGGCTGGCTGTTGCCTACGATCCTGATGCTGCGGGTGCGTCATGAGTCGCCGCGAACCGTTTCGTGAACTGCTGGAGCGAGTCGACCGGTGGATGCACTTGCGTGGTTGGTCTCCTTTTCGATTCCAGAGGGAAGCGTGGAATGCATACCTCGCTGGCTGCCATGGGATGATCAACGCTGCTACCGGTACGGGGAAAACACTGGCGGCATGGATCGGCCCACTGGTGGAAGGGTTGTCCGATCCCCAGCCCGACACGGCAGGCTGCCGTCTTCTGTGGATCACTCCGATGCGGGCGCTGGCGGCCGATACAGAAACGAATTTGCGCGAGGCGATGGAGGGACTGGGTGTTGGTTGGCGTCTGGAACGCCGGACCTCTGACAGCCCCCAGCACCTAAAGAACAAACAGTTGCGGCAGCTTCCCGAAGCACTGATCACCACCCCCGAAAGCCTCTCCCTGCTGCTGACCCATGCCGACGTGCTGCCCCAGTTGGCGACCACGCGCTGCGTCGTAGTCGATGAATGGCATGAACTGATGGGGTCGAAGCGGGGAGTGCAGACCGAGCTGGTGCTGGCGCGGCTTCGGCAACTGAACCCGAACCTCCGTGCCTGGGGGATTTCGGCGACGTTAGGCAACCCCGAAGAAGCGGCTCGCCGACTGCTCGGTACGAAATCGCTGCTGCCAATGGTGAAGATCCAAGGTGGAGAGCGCAAGAAACTGCATCTGGATTCGATCATCCCTGCGCAGATGGAGCGATTCCCGTGGGCCGGTCACCTGGGAACCCGGCAGACACAGGGGGTGGTCGAGGCGATCGATGGGGCTTCCTCGACCTTGGTTTTCACCAACACGCGGGCTCAAGCTGAGATCTGGTACCGTGGCTTGCTTCAGGCAAGGCCCGATTGGGCCGGGCTGATCGCCATCCACCACGGGTCGCTCGATCGCCAGGTTCGTCAGTGGGTCGAAGAGCATCTGCGACTGGGGCATCTGCGCGCGGTGGTATCTACCAGCAGCCTGGATTTGGGAGTCGATTTCTCGGCGGTCGATCTGGTGGTGCAGGTAGGAAGCCCCAAGGGGATCGGAAGACTGCTGCAGCGAGCCGGCCGTAGCGGCCATCAGCCGGGGGGAAAAAGCCGTATGGTCTTCGTGCCGACGCATGCGATGGAACTGGCGGAACTGGCCGCCGCGCGAGATGCAGTCGATGCCGAGGAGATCGAATCGCGCATCCCACCGGCGATGCCTCTGGATCTTCTGGCGCAGCATTTGGTCACCATCGCGATTGGAGGTGGTTTCACCCGCGACGCGATGCTGGATGAAATACGATCCACTGCCGCCTATCAGGAAATCACCGACACGCAGTGGCACTGGGTGCTCGATCACATCACCACCGGCGGAGCGCTTCACGCCTACCCCGAGTTTCGACGCGTCGTCCAGGAAGAGGATCGATTCGTCGTCCGAGACCGACGGATCATCGCTCAGCATCGCATGGCGATCGGAACGATCGTTTCGGACGCTGCCATCCAGGTGCAGTGGATGAAAGGAGGTGCCCTGGGGACCGTCGAGGAATCGTTCATCGCCAGGCTGAAGCCAGGGGACAAGTTCGCCTTTGCCGGAAAGGTTCTGGAACTGGTGATGGTCCGCGAGAATCGCGCCTACGTGAAGCGCAGCAGGGGACAGCCCGATGCGATCCCCAGGTGGATGGGGGGGCGATTGCCGCTGTCGGCTGAATTGAGCGGGAGGTTGAGGCAGCGATTG
>JBIINB010000254.1:0-3393 GCA_044337705.1 Pirellulaceae bacterium
TCCTTCTGCCACCTAGCCAGCTCATCGCTTAGCTGCAGTCGCACGTCGGGGTGGGAGTCGGATAGGTCGTTCCGTTCACCGATATCATCACTCAACCGATAGAGTTCGTACCGGTCTTCTTCGTACCAGCGGATCAGTTTCCAGTCTCCTTTGCGGATTGCCGCGCCCGGTGCCCCACCCTGGTTTCCATAATGGGGGTAGTGCCAGAAGAGAGAGCGATCGGGCATCGGCTGGAGATGGATTGCTGGGAGCAGGCTGATTCCATCGAGAGGTTGTTCTGATGGAGGCAGAATACCTGCTGCCTGAAGCATCGTCGGGAATAGGTCGGGGGTTGTTACGGGATACGAAATGGAACCTCCTGCGGTGCCAGCACCTGGCCAGCGTATCAGTAATGGAACTCGGATGCCCCCTTCATAAAGCCATCCCTTGCCAGCTCGAAGTGGGGCATTGGCCGTGGGCCAGCCTTCGCTTGTCGAAAGCCCCCCATTGTCGCTGGTAAAGAGGACCAGCGTCCTGTCGGCGATGCCAAGCTCATCCAACTTCCCAAGAACCTTACCCACCGCTGCGTCCATCGCCTCCACCATGGCAGCATAAATGGCATGGTCTTGCACCAGCCGCACCTCTCGCTCCCCCTCCACTCCCCATGCTGCCTGCAACCCAAGCCGCTCTCTCTTCTGCTCATACTTCTTCTGCAGATCCGCACGAGCCATCAGGGGGGTGTGGACGGAGTAGAAGGAGAAACATGCGAAGAAAGGTTGATCGCGATGACTGTCGATGAACTTCATCGTCTCGATCGCCAATCGATCCGGGAGATGTTCCCCCAAGGGGCCATCAGGCAGCCTCGGGTTTTCATAGGGAGAGAAGTACTTGTTGCCGCCATAAGGACCACCTTGTCCGGTGCCCCCCAGGTTCTCATGAAAACCTTGGTTTTCGGGCCACCACCCCTCAGGTCCCAAGTGCCATTTGCCGGCAAAGAAGGTGGCATAGCCGCTCTTGCGAAACATCTCTGCAACAGTGATCGAATCCAGGGAAAGACGATCCTGGTAGGAAGCAGGGAGTAAACGCGTATTCCTTTTCCATTCGGAAGGCAAAAGTGGCGCACCGATGAAATCGGTGATCCCCGACCGCTGGGGCCACTGACCGGTCATCAAACTGGCGCGCGTTGGAGAGCAGACGGGGCACGCCGCATAGGCATTGGTGAACAGATTGCCTTGCTTTGCCAAGCGATCCAGATTGGGTGTTTCGTGGAAGGTACTACCGTAGCAACCAAGATCCCGTTGTCCCAGATCATCGACCAGGAACAATAGCACATTTATCGGCCTCGGCATGCTGCCAAAGACCATCCCGTCCGACGCTAGGAACCAAATGGCGATCGTTACAGCAAAGAGCCATCGATTCATCTGCTCAGCCTTTTCCGATAGGGAGGGGCTTGTTCAATAGGAATGGGGAGCATCTAGCCAACGCGATCGACGTGCAAACGATCAGCGATCGGTTTGTTCCCTATGTACAAACCGAAGGAAGGAAGGAGTCTGGTCTGTTCAATCAATCGCTGGATGGACGTTTTACTTCTTGTTGTCAGATGCGGACGGCGTTTTTTGTGCTTGTCTTTTCAAGCTTATATTACACGATATAGTGTAATATGTAGAGGGCTTCAGGGAAGGATAATCAAGGGAGTCATCGAATGCGGAGGGGAAGTTGCAGGCCTGGGGCGATGGAGCAGCGAACTTTGCTGACGCAGGTTGAGGCCGGTGGGCTGGCTACCGTCTTCAAGGTGCTTGCCAGTGGTACGCGACTTCGCTTGCTGCACGCATTGATCCGCAGCGACGAGCTTTCGGTGAACGACTTGGCACGGACCGTTGCGATGAAACCGCAGGCCGTCTCCAATCAACTACAGCGACTTGCCGACCTGGGAATTGTTGCGTCACGTCGCGAGGGGCTCCATGTTCATTACCGGCTGGTTGACCTGTGTGTCCAGTCGCTGCTGGAACAGGGGGTTTGCTTGATGGAAGCATCGCTGACCCGAGGCAGTAGCATGGGCGGGAGTTGCAGCCGATGAACCGCGGAATCCGCCAAGACATGGTGGCCGAATGCTTTGGAACCTTCGCACTGGTCTTTTCGGGGACCTCGGCGATCGTCATCAACGATCTCAGGCAAGGAGCGGTGACTTCGCTGGGGATTGGATTGACATTTGGAATGATCGTCACTGCCATGGTGCTGACTTTGGGCAAGGTTTCAGGGGCTCACCTGAATCCTGCTGTCACCTTAGGGCTTTATCTGGCCGGGCGTCTGGAAGGCAAGCGTCTTTTTCCCTTTTGGATCAGCCAGTGTGCGGGGGCGTTCTTGGGGAGCGGTTTGGTCTGCGTTCTGTTCCCCTACCACCTTGGATTGGGGGCGACATTGCCTGTTGGCGGCATCTACCCCTCCTTCGTTTTGGAAATGGTGCTGACGGCAATCCTGATGGTGGTCATCCTTGGGGTAGCATGCGGGATGCCGGGCGATCTGCACGCGATGGCATTGGCAGTTGGGGCGGTCATTGCGCTGGAAGCGATTTTCGCCGGGCCGATTTCGGGCGCCTCGATGAATCCGGCTCGTTCGTTGGCTCCCGGACTGCTTTCAGGCCAGACCGGATCACTGTGGATCTACTGGACCGCTCCTTTTCTTGGTGCTGGATTTGGAGTTGCATTGAGTCATCTGCTTTTTGACCTCAGGAAGGAAAGTCCATCATGACCGAATCGCTGCAGGAAACAGAACAGCCCTCCGTTTCACTAGACCAATTGGTCGCCTCGTTGCAAGCGTTCCCAGGTACAACGGTGCGCTGGCGATTGCCAAACGGGCAGGCCATCGCGCCTCACTACCACTTGACGGAGGTGGCCAGGGTTCAGAAGGATTTCATCGATTGCGGTGGCGTTCGTCGTCGTCACGAGAGCTGCGTGCTGCAGTTGTGGGTCGCTACCGATACCCAGCATCGTCTGGAGGCCGCCAAGTATTTGCGTATCCTTCAGTCGGCGATGCCTCTTTTTGAATCGACAGCCATCCCGGTGGAGGTGGAGTATGAAGATCAGGTCCTTTCGCACTACAACGTGTCATCGATCGAGTGTCGCGATGACCAGATGGAGATTCATCTGGCAAGCAAGCACACGGGTTGCTTGGCTCCCGATCGTTGCGGCGTCCCGTTGGTGGTCCTGGGTGGGTGCAGTGGTCCGGGGTGTTGTGAGTGATCCGATCAGAAGAGGGGCTGGAGGTGATTGAAGTGAAGAGGATTCTGTTTGTCTGTGTAGAGAACTCCAACCGTAGTCAGATGGCCGAAGCATTTGCAAGGATGCTGGGTGGTGAGAAGGTGGATGCGTACAGTGCAGGATCGCGTCCTAGTGGCCGCATCAATCCGAAGGCGAT
>JBIINB010000039.1:0-35757 GCA_044337705.1 Pirellulaceae bacterium
ACCTGCAGACCCCGACCTTAGAAAGCTACATTCCCCTCCTGGAACGTCTGCTGGCCAAATCGACCGAATCCTGCAAGTCGGCGGCGTCTTGAAAAATGAGCCCAGATGGAGATCTAGCTGATCCTCATGCGGCACCGATTCCCACTGCTCCCTCGCAGCTGGAAAGCCCAAACGGCCCGCGATCGGTCCACCGTATCCCGCTGCTGCATGACTGGCATACACACCCGATGCTCTACAGTGCATTCCTGGATGCGATCGATCTGATGCAGATCGCCGGTGGTCCAGCAGAAGCCACCGAAGCGATCGAACATCGCGCCAGCACAGCCGCCGATGCATGGACTATCGCGTATGGCTGGGATCCACTTCGCCATCCGCTCCAATCGCTCGCCCTCGATCGCATCCCACAGCCTGTGGTGCTGCTCCACCGTTCCCTGCATGGCGTGGCCATCAATCTCGCCGGCCGTCCTTGGCTGGTCCGCCAAGACCCTCAGGCCGCCAGCTCGATCGACGACCCCCATTGGGTCGAAGAGAACCTGCGGCACGTTCTGAATCTGTTTGTCCTTCCCGGCGCATCTGCCGATCGACTCCGGAACTTCTACGATCGCTTGGCGACGGAACATGGCATCTGGCAGGCCGATGAAATGCTTCTGGTAGCTCCTGACGAATTGCGGCTGTTCGAAGAGGCAGGGCTTGGCGACCGCTCTTTGTTCTGGGCCGCGCCCGAGACATTTCAAACGATGAACCGCCATCAGCAAAAGCAGGTCCATGGCCTGAAAATCTTCGCAGATGGTGCCGTCGGGACCCGCACCGCCGCTCTGCATCAACCCTACCGCGATTCGTCGCCGCCCCAGCATGGCCAACTGCTGCTGACGGCCCAGCAGATCGCCCACTGCGCCCAGTTGGCGACGCAATCGCAAAAGCCTCTGGCGATCCATGCAATCGGCGATCGCGCGATCGACGAGGTGATCGAAGCCGCAACGCTGTTCGGCGATTCGGACATCCGTCCTTCGATCCGCATCGAGCATGCGCAGATGATTTCCGAACCAGCCGCTCATCGCGCCAAAGCACTGGGGATCCATCTCTGCATGCAGCCGAATTTTTCGGCCGATTCGGTCGACTACCAGGATCGCCTGCCGAAGGAGCTGGTGGAGCGGAACAATGCCTTCCGCATGCTGATCGATAGGGCTGGCTACAGGCCAGGGTTCGACCTTTTCTTCGGGTCCGACGGCATGCCGCACGGCGCACAGACCGCTCTCTCCCAGTCGCTCTTTCCACCCCTGGACAGCCAGAAACTGTCGCTTGAGGAATTTCAGCTTGGCTACTGCCAGCAAGACCTAAGGTCTGGCTGGATCGATCTGTCGATCGACTGGACCACGCAAACATTGGAAGCTGTACCGACGATCCGTCAGCAGCCCACCTGACGCCAAGCAGGCCGGCTCGAGAATTCAACGCCTGGCGGGAAGAGCTGGAACTCTGGGAGAAAAAAATAGCCGGAGCGGGGGTCGAACCCGCACGGGCCTATTCGGCCCTCAGGATTTTAAGTCCTGTGCGTCTGCCTATTTCGCCATCCGGCCTCTGGAACTCTCGGTGCCTAGCCTGGGGAAGGCGAGGCATTCAAAGCCAAACTAGTGTACCCGACAAACCCAAATTGGGAGAACCAGTCTATCTTCTACGCCGGCCGAAAGGCCATCTGAAGGCTCCGATCTCCCAAGTACAATCAGGAGAGTCTCGTGTCAGCCATCTTTTGTTGTCCTGCCGTCGCTGTCCGTCTCCGAAGGCCGCACCCATGCCCAAATCCGACCATGCCCCCTGGCTGAAACAAGGGCTTCCTGGCCCGCGTGTCGTGGTTCTGGCTGCACCCAACCGGCCCACGGTCGCTCAAGAGCTCAAGCGACTGCTCCCACTCCTGAAGAAAACCACATCCTCGCTGATCGTCGACAACCACTTCAGCCATTCCTTCGACGGCGGGCCTTGCGATCTGGTACTTGTCCTGGGTGGCGATGGTTCCATCCTCCAGTCCGCTCGGCAAATGGCCAGCCGCCAGCGTCCAGTTCTGGGGGTCAACTGCGGTAAACTGGGATTCCTGGCCGCGATCACTCCGAAGGAATTTCAGGCACACTGGCCGGAAATCCTGGAAGGTCGCTATGCGATCGATTCCCACCTGATGCTCGCCTGCTGCGTCGACCAGAAAAATCGATGGAGCAGCCCTCACCTGGGACTCAATGAGGTCGCAATTCTTGGCGGCCCTCCCTACACGATTCTGGAGATTGATCTTTACGTCGATGGCGATTTGGCTACTACTTATCGCTGCGATGGGCTGATCCTCAGCACTCCCGTCGGCTCAACGGCCCACAACCTGTCGGCCGGCGGTCCCATCCTGCAGAAGAATTTGCAAGCATTCGTGATTTGCCCCATCAGTCCCCACACGCTGACGATGCGACCGGTTGTCGATTCGGCAGACCGCGTGTTTGAACTGGTGGTGCGTAACCCCGGCCCCAGCACCAGCGTGGTGGTCGATGGACGGGTCATCGCCAGTTGCAAGGAAGCGACTCGCATCCGCGTCCAGCGAGCCAGCCAGCCGTTCACAATGGTGCGTGTGGGAGGGCAGAATGACTACGTTCGACTTCGGGATAAATTGGGGTGGAGCGGCAGTGCGAAGGGGATTCGGCTTAGTTCGCGCCCAAGGACTCCGGAGGAACCTCCGATCCCTTGATGCAGGCAGATAACGAAAACGCGACCCAAGATGCACGGAGGCATCCATGCGATTCCAGATCATCATTGCTGTTTGGCTGACCGGTCTCCTGGGAATTTCTTCCGTAGACTGGAGCCCTGCGATTGCCCAGGAGCCTTCCAGGGAATCGAATGCGTCGGGGGAGAAGTTTCTGCTCCGCTACAAAATGCAGGAGGGAACCATCCTTGGCAGCCAGGTGACTCATCTGGCGAAAACCGACACCAAGATCGACAAGTCGGAACAATCCTCCCAGTCGCGCACCGTCAGTCAAAAGGTCTGGGAAGTCACTTCGGTCGATCCGCAGGGGCACATGACCTTCGTCTATCGCATCGACCAGGTCGACATGTCACAGCAGGTTGGGGAAGCACCGGAGATTCACTACAGCTCGACGCAGTCCGAGCCACCCCCGAGGATCTATGAGAAGGTGGCCGAAACGATCGGCAAACCGATCGCGACCGTCACGATCGATGCGCGGGGGCAGGTGGTAGACCGTGACAAGAAGTCGGCAGCCCCTTCGCTGGGGATGGGGGATATCGCCGTGGTTTTTCCCGAGCAATCGATTGGCGAGGGAGAGTCCTGGGATGTGCCTCGCGAGATCAAGATACGCACCGAAGATGGTGGGACCAAAACGATCAAGATCCGGGAACGCTACACCCTCGAAAAAGCTCGCTCAGGAATTGCGACGATCGCGATTGAAAGCCAACCCCTGACCCCGATTCAGTTGCCGCAGGAAGAAGCCCAGATCGTCCAGCAGCTCAGCCGTGGCACACTGAAGTTTGATATCGATGCCGGGCGCGTCGTCTCCAAGGAACTCTCCTGGGATGAATCGATCGTCGGCTTCAGCGGACCTGGCAGCCAGATGGAGTACTCCGCTCGGCTGGAAGAAACCTGGAAGGATCCCGTTCGAACTGCGCAAGGCTCCGAGGGGACGACAACCAAGTGACTCCCAAGCACGCTCAGGGCATCGGCACATCAACCACAATCGGTTTGCTGAAGTGCTCCACTCCCTGAGCGATAGCAACGGCGATCAGACGCACCGGTCCCGCTCCCACCTTCACCGGGGAAATCTCGAAGACCGCCTCCGCCTGGTCGCTTTCGGCGATTACTTCCCAGTCGTGCCGTAGCTGAACGCGACTTCCCTCAGGCCCAGTCACCTTGCACTGAATGCGGTTTCCCGCCCCCCGAATTCCCTCGTCCAATCGTTCCAGCTCCACCCTCTCCTGGGCGCTGCCTGCCCAAAAACCGATCGAAGTCGACCAGCGATTGGCCAGCAGCGTCTCGTCGGCGACGATCAACGAAAGTTCGTGGTATCCGGCTGGCAGGGGACGGTCGAAGTTCAACTTAAGCATTTCCAGAGTTGGAGCCGTCTGGGCCAGGCGACCATCTAGAAGAACATCGAATCGCGAGGGAATGAAGGACTCCTCGCGGTCGCTCTTGACGACCTTCAGTTCAATCGTTCGGCTAACGGTATCGCCTTCAGAAAGTCCCGTGACCGTCATTTCGGGGATGGTGCCGAAAGGCCGACAGAGCGGATCTCCGACCACCAACAGTTGATAGGGTCCTGAGACCGAATTGGCATAGGCTTCTGCTGCGGTCAATCCGGCTGCGTAATGCGCGTGGATCATCGGGTGAGGGAACTTCTCCAGAATTGAGTAAGGCTCGGTCACCGCCCCGCTGCTGGCTGCCGCACCAGCCAAAAGCAGTTCAGTAAGCTTCGTTTGCGCACTTCCGGCCGTCATGACTCCGCCAAGACTGGTCAGGTTCTCGGCGATCGCGCCAGGAACAATCCTGCTGGTTGAAGCTTTCCAGCGGAAACTGGGGCTCCCCATCGTCACCCCCAGACAGCGATCCTTCACCATCGGCATGTCACTTTCCACCACTTCGCCGGTCTTTCCCAGTTCCTTCAGTCGGTTGATGGTCATAGAAAAAAATGGTTCCCGGGTTTTGGTTCGTACGTCATCGGTCTTGGTGAAATAAAAAGTCCCCTCGGGATCGGTTCCGTCGGCCTGGACGGCTGTTTCCAAAATCTGAATCGCTTCAGGTAGGGTGGTCCCGGCGCCTCGCGTCACTCCCAAAGACATCGCCATAAGATAGGGGAGCCCATATTTGCCATCTCGATACGGAGTTCCGTTCCTGGAATAAAAAGTCCTCGTCTCAAATCCCCGACTCGGCGTGCAGTCGAAATCCAGATCGGGGCACGCATCTCGCACCACCTGAAATGCAGTTTCCCCCTGCAGATCCTTGAAGGCCGGGTCCTCGACCAGTTGTGTTCGGAAACTCCAGCCCTGCGCCACCGAAAGTTCCAGCATCTGGATCGCCGCCGTCTTCATCTGAGCCTTCGCCAATTCCTGAGCGCATCGGTAGGAAACGCCGCAATCGGCGGGAGAAATCTGGATCAAAGCCTTGGCCTTCGCCTCCGCCTTTTCGACATCTTTCTCCGCAACCGCTTCCAGGAAAAGCTGCCACTGCTCGACCCACTCAGGGCTTTCAGGCAAAAGCAGCAACTGCCTACCTGGTCGGGCAGCAAAGAAGTTGCTGTCCATCATCAGCACCGCCGGATTGCGATCGAGCACCAGGCGGTAGAGATAGGTCAGCCCTGTCAGCGAACCGACGGGAGTCAGGTACTCGGATCGCTCCTTCAGATTCACCAGATCGGCCATCAAGTCGATCGCAGTTGGGAAATCGGAGGAATAGGCGATGCCATGGATATGGTTGGAAAGCCCGCGCCGCTGAATCTCCTCAAACATCGGCAGAAGAACCTTCTGTCGAAAAATCTCCACCGTCGTCTGCTCTAAGGGAGGAACATCGGGAAGGACCACGACGTTGATCGCGGGGATCCCTCGCATTTGGCAGTAATGGTTGGCCAATGTCCTAGACGCTTCGCTCCTCCCATTGACCACCACCACCCATTGCAAAGCCGTGCTCCCCCCGCGAAGGGAATCACTCGAGGCAACCAACCACCCCACCATCAGCCACAGAACTATCAGCGACCACCGATGCCATCCCACCCCCAGCCTCGTTTGTTCACTCTTCATGGGAATGGCTCTCCGTTGACTCAGTAGGCTTGCCCAAAACTCAAAAAAATCGCGGCTGGCAATCTAGCCGAGGTATGTATTGTAGGCGACAGACCCAGGGTGTACCGACAGCACAAAACTTGCCTCAGTTCGACTGAAGAAGTCGCCCCCGGAAACCCGATGGAGAAACAGGTTCAGTTGGCGCTTCATTCGCCGCAACGCTCCCTTGCGAACTCGCCCTATCCTCCCTATACTCTAGGAAGCTCAAGGAGCCGGAAGGGTGTGCTTGGCAAGGCCAGTGCCGAACGGCAATCCCATGCGGGTGTAGCTCAGTTGGTAGAGCACAACGTTGCCAACGTTGTTGTCGTGGGTTCGAATCCCATCACCCGCTCTTTTCTTTCCAGCCAAAAGCAACCGACGATCTCCCCGGTTGCGCTGCGGTATCCTCCGGTTGGAATGTTGTACGAAGCGGTCTTTCTCCGAGTTTCTTCGTATTCTTGTGTAGCTTGCGGGAGTGCGGACGACGGCTTGGTCCAACTCCCGCTTTCTCAGGATGCCCGCCGAAAAAGGGCTCGACCCCACCGTCGATTTACGTCAAAATACGTCGTTCGGGATGTAGGCCGACAGCATCCTGGCCATTGTGGCGTTCCTCCAAGTGCCATTGTAGTTGCAGGTAGATCTTTCCATGTCCGATTCCACCACCTCGCTCGCTCCAGACACTCCCGAGACGGAAAAGCTGGAACTGCAGACTCAGATCACCAGTCCATCGGCGTGCTCCCGGCATGTCGTCGTCACGATTCCTCGCAGCGAGATCGAGAAGCGCTTTCGAAAAGCCTACGACGAGCTGAAGCCCAAGGCGGAACTGCCAGGTTTCCGGCCTGGGAAGGCGCCTCGCAAACTGGTGGAAAGCCGCTTCAAGGACCAGGTCGAGGACCAAGTCAAAAATGAATTGGTGCTGACCAGCCTTCAGCAGGTGACCGAAGGAGGGCATTTCAGCGCCATCAGCGAGCCAGATTTCGATTATGGTGCGGTGGAGGTCCCAGCCGATGGACCTTTTGTTTACGAATTCAATATCGAAGTGCGGCCTGACTTCGAAACGCCCAACTGGGACGGATTGTCGCTCAACCGCCCCTCCTACCAAATCACCGATGAGGTCATCGATGCCCAATTGGCTCGCACCCTCTCGCGATTCAAGTTCCTCGAAGCCGTCGACGGGCCGGCACAACTGGGCGATACCCTGCTGATCACCGCCGAATTTTCCCAGGATGGAAAAGTCACCAGCTTCCTCGACGAGACGGATGTCACGCTGCGGCCGAAGCTTAGCCTTTCCGACTGTGTCGTCGAAGATTTCGGCACCCTGATGGACGGCGTTCGAGAAGGCGAAAGCCGCAAGACTACGGTCAAGATCGTCGACACATCCAGCAACGCCGCGATGCGTGGGAAAGATTTCGATGTCGTCTTCCAGGTGCTGGAAGTCAAAAGGGTCAACCTGCAGGACCTCCGCCCTGCGGTGCTGGAGCAGTTTGGATTCGCCAGCCGCGATGAGCTACGAGAATTCGTCAAGGAAGAACTGCAGCGGCAATTGGAGTACCACCAGCAGCAGGCGCTCCGCAAGCAAATCACTCAGGAACTGACCAAGAACGCCCAGTGGGATCTGCCCGAGCGACTGGTGCAGCGTCAGACCAACCGGGAACTCCAGCGCCGCTCCCTGGAACTTCGCCGCTCCGGATTCTCCGAAGAGCAGGTCAGTGAGTTCATGAATATCGCGCGACGAAATGCCAAGGAATCGACGATCAATGCCCTCCGCGAACACTTCGTGCTGGAAAAGATCGCTGAAGACCTGAAGATCGAACCGGAAGCAGAAGAGTACGATGCCGAAATCAATCTGATCGCCGCTCAAAGCAACATGTCGGAACGAAGCGTCCGAAGCCGACTGGAAAAGTCTGGCCAGATGGATGCACTCCGCAACCAAATCGTAGAACGACGCGTGATCGATAAGATCGTCGAGGCGGGCAAGGTTACCGATCAGGAAGACAAATCGTTCCTGGCCGCCGACCCCGAATCGTCGGCTGTCCAATTTCTGGTAGCACCCGCCACGGCCGATCTGCCCGAAGCGAAGTACGACGAGCGACCCGAAGATGGACAGAAGCCCGGCTCGACTGTCAAACCAACCCCATGATCCCAGGCTGCCTGAACGCCTGAGTCGACCCAGGTCACTCCAGCCACCTTCCGTTCGGAAGGTGGCTTTTTTTGCGCTCAAACCATCGGATCGGCAACCGATCCATCCAATGCAACCAGTTGAATAAGAAACCGGGAACCACGGCGCGGTCCCAGTTCCTAAACATCGCATGCGGTTTTTCCGCTGATAACAACTCACGGAAGTCGAAAGCCGTTGCAATTGCCGCCTCCCCCTTGGCTGCTGGTCGACAAGCAGTCCGGCAGTGTGAAAAAACAAGATCTCCGCTTTTCAAGCCGTCGGCAATCGCCAGCAATTTTCCAATCGAACGCGCGGTAATCTTCAACTTTTAGCGCAAGGGAAACAGCGTCGACTCCACAAGCAACTTCGAAACCCCGGAGTTTCGGCATGCTCTTTACAATATTCTCGGGCAGCATCGTATCGCGTTGCCGGCCGCACACCTGGGGCGATGAGAGACAGAGCCATCTACCCGATGAATCCGAAATCGCCTACGCCCCGCCCTTGTCAAAATCGACTAGCTTGCCAAGATTAGGGTCTGAACTGATCTTCACGAACACCGCCAGAAAGGGTGCCACCTTGGAACCGTTTGAACACTTGCCCTCGTTAAAGAGCGCCTACGGAATGCAAAGCTACCAGCGCCAGCGACAGATGACGATCGGCGATTTGCTCCTGGAAAATAGGATCGTCTTCCTCCAGGGGGAAATTCACACGGGCAACGCGAACGAACTGGTGATGAAACTGCTGTATCTGCAGAGCGAGAATCGCCGCAAGGATATTCACTTCTATATCAATTCACCGGGTGGGGAAGTGATCGCCACCCTTGCGATCTACGACACCATGCAGATGCTCTCCTGCCCCGTCGCTACCTACTGCGTGGGACAGGCTGCCAGCGGCGCTGCCGTGCTTCTGGCCGGCGGAACCAAGGGAAAACGATACTGCCTCCCCAACAGCCGCGTCATGATGCACCAGCCCTATGGAGGCGTCGGAGGCCAAGTGTCGGATATCGAAATTCAGGCGACGGAAATTCTCCGATGCCGCGAACAGCTCAATACCATTCTTGCCGAACATACGGGCAAGCCGATCGAACAGATCGCGAAAGACACCGATCGCGACTTCTTCCTGACTGCTCCGGCCGCTGTGGAATACGGCGTAGTCGACCAGATCCTGAAGAAACAGCCGGTCGCCGAAGAACAAGACAGCTAAGCCGCATCAGCCGACAAGGTTGATCCCTGCTCAGCCCGCCCGGCCCCGCCGTCCCTGATCTCTATCCCATTGAAAACCAAATTCTCCTAGCCAATCCAAAACATCTCGAAAACAAACATCGCAACCGCGCAAGCGGAGCACCTGGAGTGAACGATACGCCATGACGATTCCAATTGTGATCGAAAAGAACGGTCGGGAAGAGCGAGCCTACGATATCTACAGCAGGCTGCTGAAGGACCGCATCATCTTCCTGGGACAGCAGGTGGACGACTACATCGCCAACGCACTGGTCGCCCAAATGCTCTTTCTGCAGTCGGATGATCCCAAGGCCGACATCCATCTCTACATCAACAGCCCAGGTGGTAGCGTCAGCGCGGGCATGGCCATCTACGACACCATGCAGTTCGTTTCGTGTGATGTCGCCACGTACTGCATTGGCCAAGCGGCTTCGATGGGCGCTGTGCTGCTGACTGCAGGTGCCAAGGGAAAGCGATACTCGCTTCCCAACAGCCGTATCATGATCCACCAACCGCTGGCAGGCATGCAGGGAACCGCAGAGGAAATCTCGATCCACATGCGGGAGTTCCGACGCACGAAGGACCGGCTGAATCGTATTCTGATAAAACACTGCGGCCAGGACCTGGCGAAGATCGAACGCGATACCGACCGCGATCGCTTCATGGATCCCGAAGAAGCTGTTGCCTATGGGTTGATCGATCAGGTGATCGAATCGATGCCGACCGCTCCCCAAATTCCCGCAACCTGATCCAAGGCCCGATTGGTACCGCAAGAGACCAGCCAGTGATCAGAAAGGAATATTTGGTACACCGAGAGATTTGCCAGCGTCGGAAAGACCGGCCCATCGTTCCGGGCAGCGCTCCACAGGAATCCCAGCCGCTGAGAGATTCCGGAAATAGCAGCCGCCCCCCCTTTTCAGGTTGCCGGCCTTCGACCGGTCCCACTGGACGCAAACTGAAGCCTGCGATAAACTCGATGGTTTCCAAACGCATTTCCTCGGTTTTGGTCGATGTACGACAAAGATGAGGAACGCCGTCGACTTCTGACATTTTCAAACACATAGCGGAGGATTGCATGGTTAAGTTGCAGGTCCGGGATCGGGAGACGATTCAAGAGGCGATTCGTCGGTTCCGGAAGTTGGTCGAACGAAGCGGCCTGAAAAAGGAAATGCGTCGGCGCGAATACTACGAAAAGCCAAGCGAAATCAAGCGGCGCAGTCGATTGCGGGCCGAGCGTCGCTCGCGTCGCAACCGACTGACCGGGGGCGTCTGACCTACCGGAGCTCGATCGATCCGGCGTTCGCGGGCCATTAGCTCAGCCGGTACGTCGTGCCGGCAATACAACGTGCTCCGAGCGGTTTGGTGTTCCGAATCGATCCAGGAATCGGTCCATCGAAGACGGGCCGAAATCGGGCCGGAAGACACCCGCCTTAACTCCTTACGCCGCAACAGTTTACGAACGCGGGCGAATAGCTCAGTTGGTTAGAGCGCCACTTTTACACAGTGGATGTCGGGGGTTCGAGTCCCTCTTCGCCCATTCGAAGGAAAAGCCAGCTTCGGCCAAAAGCTGGAAGATCAAGCTAAGCCCAAGGGAAACCTTGGGTCTTTTCGTTTCATCGTCCGATTCCCCCGAAGTCGCGAAGGACGGATCGATACCCTTCCGAAACTTACAAGTTCGCGATCGTCAGCGATTGCCTCTCGGCGCGTAGTGAAGGAAGGACTGACAACGCACCGAAGCAACTCGCGGGCCATGGCGATCGCCACCCATAGACTCAAGTTCACAAACCCTAGGAAGAGCATCCTATTGGTCGCTAGGGCGTCCCGGCCGACAGAAGAGTTCCAATGCCGTAATCCCGTAGCCTGTGTGACGCAGTAGTCGATCAGCATTGGCTGTCAGCGCAGACGCAAGTGGTGGCCTTAGTCGTGTCGCCACACGGGAGACCAAACGCGCAGCACAACACTAGCTGCATGAAAAACGCACCCGCACCGCCTGGGCATCGATGTTTATCGCACCCCGAGTCCCTACCTAACCTGGTCTTTTAGTAAATCGATCTAAGCCAGTCCTTGGTTTTTGTTGGTTGGAAATCGCAATGACTTCCGTATCAAAGCCAAGGCTGGCCTTCCAATGTGCGCAATATTTAGGACGTCATCGACATAACTTGCACACGACAAAAATCAGTTGACCAGCTCGATGTCTGGCAAAACCCACGACCGATCGAAGTAGGCTTGTGTCGGGCCGTAAAGCCGGAAGTAGGAAAACCAACCTTTGCCTGGAAGCGTCTGGATCCAATTGCTCGCTGGCTTTCCACTTGGAGCGGTGGGACCGAAGTAGAGGTCCACGCTGCCATCGGCATTCTTGACGATGTCGTTGCGGGAAGACCGATCCGGCTGAACTCCCGTATCGACAAAGCAACGGGTTTCGTTGTCATACACGGTCACCGACCAGAACTGAGCCACAGGTGCGTCTTTGGGAACCTTGAGGTGATACGTGTTGCTACCGTTTAGCCAGTTGCCTTCACTATCCTTCGCGGCCTCGAGATAAAGCTGGCCGAATCCAACGGTCCGTCCCATCATGCCCGTCGATACCCCTACCGCCTCGTAGAACCACGAGGTTCGTTCGTCGAACTGAGTGTGGTGCGGGGCTTCCTGGTTGGTCTCTTTGAGGAATAGCGAGATATCCCAATGCTTCCCCGGCCAAACAGCGGCTCCTTCAAAACGCTTCTCGTAGGCGATGGTACGAGCCATCAGCTCTCCAGCTAAAGAAGCGTCTTCCAAAATCTTCTTTTGTCTCGCGGTCGGAGCAAAGGGCTTTCCTTTTTCGATGCCCAGTGGCTGCAGCATCCCCATCACCATCCGATCCCGCTCGTGAACAGGTTCCTCGTTGATGATTTTGGCCAGCCCTTCCCAGTAAGCGAGTCCACGAGGTTGCATGCCGCTCCACTTGCGACCATTCGGGGAAACATGGCGGGTTCGGGGTGGATTCTCTCGTTGGCTGTAGGGATAGATCTTCAAACCATCAATCAGGGCTCGCGCTTTCAAGGCATCCGGGTCAAGGGCTCGGTGAGCCGACCAGATATTGACAGTGGGGGAACGGAATACGTAATACCCTTCGGGCTGGATGTCGGGGGCATCGGGTCCGAGGATCAAGTACTTGCCCCCTGCGCCTTTGTCCGGTCCCGTTTGACCGGAGTCGGTGATAGGGCGTTGCCAAAAATCGGTAAAACCACCCGCAGTTGGACCTGCAGGAATCTCGAATACAAGAGGCCCTGTCTCCTTCAAATTGGGAAAGGCCATGATGTAAGGAGTCGTAGCATTGGCGGTCAGCAAGCCAAGCTTGTCCTGAAACGTGAGGTAATCCACGTAGTCGCACTTGCCTGCATCGAACTTCGTCAGGTGCTCGTTCTGCCACTGCTGCATGGCCATCAGCGGAAGGGCCCAAAGGTAAGCCTGACAGGCTCGTTGGTAGTCCATTTCATCGAAAACTTTTTCGACCGTAGCAGCGCTCGGGTAGCCGTTTTCCAATTCGAGTTTACCGGACCTGGTTTCGAGGCTTCCGTTCGTTGGTAACTCCTGCGCCTCGACCGTGGTGGATGCAAAAAGAAGGATAAGAGAGGTCGCGATGCGAGTGGCTCGGTAAAACTTTTTCATCGAAGCAGAACCTGTACTCAACAAAGAGAAAGTATCAAAAGTTAGCCGGAAGAGGGCCGAGGCACATCGCCAAAGAATGCCGCTCCATGACTCCCGACGCCGCAGTCTCTCTGGGCGAATGAATCAGGTCAAGTCGGGCAAAGGAAACAGTTGGGGATTTGCCCGAAAGACTTCGACTGCGACCTGGATTTGCTCTGGTGGCCCGCGACTTGGCCACTCGATGCGAGCCAACCGGCAGACGGAACCGCAACGGGTGTTGCCGCTACTGGTGGTTTGTAGTTGGCTAGCCAACTCACCCCGCATCGCCCAGCAGAGTTACATGCTGGTTACAGAGGATGCTTCGCCAAGACAGACGGGCCTGCAGGATCTTGCGGAACTGCTTGGTATCCAGATGTCGCCAGGGTATTTTCCGGGAAGGGAGCAAGTCGCTGCCCCAGGTGAATCGTCCATGCCACACCAAAGTGGCCGGGAGACCAACGCCACTTGATTCGCGCTCGATCTCTCATATCGATTGGGCAGTGCATCCATCCGTTGTCCATCCATGACGCTTGCGCATACTGATCGATCAGATCTTCGAACGAGGAATTCTGCGTGGAAAAGTCCGAAGTCGAACTTGAGTACGAACGGCGTTGCAAAGCCATGGCCTATGCTGGGAAGGCGAGTCGATGCGTGGCGATGTTTCCCTGGGTTCGTCAGCGAATCCGAAAAAAGAAGCCATCGCAGCCGTCGCGACGACCGTAGGATCTTTCATAATGCATCAAAGCACAGCAAGCGGACATTCGAGCCCAAGCGGAAAAGTTCTAGCGTGGTAAATTGCTCGATGAGTTGCTTAGCGATTCGGACGAGATCGGTTGATGGCACACGTAGAGTTGTCCATCAGCACTCTAATTCCTTCCCATTAGCATCCGAACGGACGGGACGCCATGGCGACTTGCCAACTCAACTCTGTAGAGACGTACGACCTGATCGTGCTCGGTGGCGGCAAAGGAGGTAAGACGCTGGCAATGGAGTGGGCCAGAGCCGGGAGACGTGTGGCACTGGTAGAACACGCCTACATCGGTGGATCCTGCATCCACGTCGCGTGCATCCCCACGAAAACCATGGTGCAATCGGCCAAAGTGGCGCATCTGGCTGGCACCTCCGATCTCCATGGAATCCGACTTGCCCAGCAGCCCATATCGATGGCCGATGTGCGATCGCGCAAAAGAACTGTGGTCGAGCTGCTGACGCGCCGCAACCGCGATGCATTCCAACATGCCGGCGTCGATCTGCTCTATGGCACAGGGAAATTCATCGGCCACAAGACAATCCAAGTCGATGGCTTCGAGTGTTCACCCCGCAAGATTCACGCCCCTATCGTGGTGATCAATACCGGCACTAGGCCCTCGATCCCGGCGATCCCCGGGCTGCACCAGGCCAAGCCCCTGGACAGCACCTCGCTCCAGGAACTCGATCAGCTTCCCGAGCACCTGGTGATTCTAGGAGCAGGATACATCGGCTGCGAGTTCGCTCAAATCTTTCGACGCCTAGGAAGCCGGGTCACTCTCATCGATCGAAACCCGACGATTCTGCCTCGCGAAGAACCAGAGATCAGTCAAGCCATCTCCAGGCTGCTCGTCGAAGAAGGAATTGAAATCATCACCGGCGCCACCGTCGACCAGGTCGCCGGAAGCTCTGGTAGCGATGTTTCCGTCGATCTACGCCAAGGCTCCATGAGCCTCTCTGTTCGAGGCAGCCATCTTGCGGTTGCGATGGGACGTGTCCCAAACACTGAAGGGCTCCATCTGGAAAGCACCGGCCTGTCGGTTGATGATCGGGGGTTTCTTCCGGTCGATGAACGACTGGAAAGCCGCGTGCCCGGCATCTGGGCGATGGGTGATGTCACCGGAGGACTCCAGTTCACGCACCTCTCCCTGGACGACTACCGCATCGTCTCATCCAACCTTCGCGGCCAGTTGCGGACTACCATCGGTCGCATCGTTCCCTACACGCTATTCATCGATCCGGAATTGGGACGCGTTGGGATGACCGAACGGGAGGCGGTCCAGAAGGGGCACTCGGTAAAGACATCGACCCTTTCGGTCGACAAGATCCCACGAGCGGTCACGATGGGGCAGACCTATGGATTGATGAAGGCAGTGGTCGATGCCAACACCGATCAGATCCTTGGCTGTTCAATCTTGGCACCGCAAGGTGGTGAGGTGATGGCGGTAGTGCAAACCGCGATGCAAGGACGCCTGACCGCTCGACAGGTCAGCCAGATCATCTTCTCGCACCCCACGATGTCCGAGTCTCTTGGCGATCTTTTTGGCTTGTAGCGCGGGCTACATTCGCAAGGCATCAAGAGGATTCGTCGAAGGCTCCGCATAGGAAAAGTTGCGGATTTGGCGCCTATCAATAGCCTCACTGGATAATGTCGCCGAGTTCCCGAATCCGAATCGCTTCCGATAGCCCCTCAAGATGCTCGTTCGACGATCGTTTTCGAAGAACGTCCAGGCGCACCAGGGGTGCCATGTCCAACAAGGTGGCCCGTTCCAGGCTCTCAATACTTACCTGCACCGTTTCGTAGGCCTGAAGAGGCAGGTTCTCCTCGAGTCCCTGGATCAGCGGTTCCTGTGTCAGTCGAAAACCGACGGCGCGAGGTTCGCCCGATGAACCTAGAAACGCGACGATCTTCCAGAATTCCTTTGGCAGCTGGACATCTCGATACCGTCGATCGCTTGGGCGAAAAATCGGGCCATTAAAAATGCACAGCTTTCGCTTGGACTTCTTCCCTTCGTCCGCCAGGAAATCCTCCAGTCTCCCCCAGAGCACCAGGCCTGGTGGAGCCTGCTGGACCAAGCCACGGTTGGTGATTTCGTGTTGGGGCGAGCAATTCGTGTAGTGAAACGTATCGTCGCCTGCCAACCTCGCCTCTTCCATCGTCTGGCCCCATGCTGCGTCCGCACGGCGTACCAGGTGCCCCTTATCGAGCGGATTGCCGCCAAAGAGTGACTCTCCTACCTGCAACTGCCGGACAGGTGCTACTCTTTGGTCATACCTCCATTCCTCGCGTCCCTGAGAGCGCGCCTGCTGGTAGGGTGCATTGGGATCGTAATTGACCCCGGCCACGAAAGCCAACTTCCGCCCTCGATGAAACAGAAGACTGAAGTGATGGTAATTGACAAGGTGACTGGACTCAGGTGGTCGACCGGCAAATGCGAAAGCATCAGGACGGATTGCGTCCGTCAGCTCGGGAAATGGAATGTCGACTCCAAGAAATTGAGAGTGGTATCCCATCCGATCTGCGTAGCGGGCGGCGACGACGGATTCAGGCTGCTCCCCTTCCTCATCGCCTTCCGTTTGATCCGGTATCAACCTCCCGTCGCTCGAGATCGCTTTCCCCAAATGCACCGCAATGGAGACATTCACCGGAACGACTAGCGTCCGTCCCGGCCCTTGAGGCGCCCCATCAGATGGATCAGGATGTGATGATCCTGGGCTACCATCGCTTGGACGGCTTTGGTCGGCGATGGACTTGTCGGTGGATGAACCGAGGAAACAGGAACGAAATCGTTCGATCGCATCGATCCAAGGACTGTCTGGAACCTGGGGAGCCTTTGCCTCCAGGAATTCTTCCTTCAGTACAATTGCGTCTCCCACCACTTTGGCTTGTTCCACCTCCGCCACAATCTTCGATGTCCGGATTCCCTCGTTGGCCACCCAAGCGACATCCTCATACCTGCCATCTTTCCTCCAGATCCGGCCATCCTTTCGCAACCACTGACCTTTTTTGTTGATCTTCGGAATTCCAGCGCGATGCAGTGCGACCACCTGCCACTGATCATTGAAGACCGGAGACCCGGATGATCCGCGGTCGGTATCGGCCTGATAGTGGACGATGACATCCTTGTCCTCGAAGATGTCCATCAGAAGGTTGTTGCGAAATACAACCTGCTTTTCCCTCCCCAAAGGATGCTGAATGATATTAACCGGCTCACCGACAACCACCTTGCCCGTCTTCTTAATCATCGGGCACCATGGAAGGGACCAGCGATCGAGACTCTGAGCGGACTCTAGAGCAACCAAGGTGAAGTCGAGTTCCTCGCTGATCAACAGAAACCTCCGGGGATCTAATCGATGACGAACTCCCTTCGAGAGATTTCCGAAACGATCATGCTGGTGACCGAACTCCACATGGCAAGCTTGACAAGCTTCCGCCGTTGGCAGCACATGCTGGTTGGTCAGAAGCAGATTGGGGGAGACGAGAAACCCCGATCCGATGGGGAATTCGGAGGCCCCGATGGAATTCGAAATGCGGCAGACCGCATGGGAAACGAAGATTCCTTTTTCGAAAAACTGCATGAAAAAGAAATCACGCGTCAATCCGATCACTCTTTGGAGACTGATCTGCCGGGATCGAGCGAAGTTGGCCAGAAGCGGCGGCAGTGTTCCAGCGACCTGTTCACGCCGGTCTTCCCGCCGCTGCTTCGAATCCAGCTCCTCCAGCTTCCTGGCCGCAACAGCTCGGCGGACCCTCCGATGCCATAGAGTCCGCTCACTCCACCGTTGAGCCGCTCCGCTGGAAAGGTGAGCGACTTGCGGGAGCAGCGAGTCGAATTGGCCTCCGTAAGGATCCACCATGACAGGCACCACTCACTTGGCTACCAATGCTGACCTACGCAACCTACAAAGGTCCAGCATCATCTGATCGAACGAACCGTTTCATCGATCACGGTTTGACCCGCACCAGCTTCATGATCCGGCCAGACACATTCCAGTCCTGCACATAGAGATTCCCGTCGCGGTCCCAGAAAGAACCGTGAGTCCCGCTGAAGATTCCCTCAATCCACTGGTCCTGAGGAATATTGAAGTTTCCTCCCTTAGCAGGATCGGGGTTGTGCCCCAGCACCGCCATGATCGTGTTGGTCTTGTCGAGAATCACCACCCGACCATGAAGGTCTGGCACCGATACATAGTCCCCCTGAACCGATGCCGAAGTCGGCATGCCAAGCCCACCGATCACCTCTTCGATGAATTCACCCTCCAAACTGTAGTGAACCAGCCTTCCCTTGGGCTGGTGATTGCGGTCGCAGATCAAAAGCCGTGGTGGTTCGTAACGGGTATCCAGCGTCATACCGTGGCAGGTGTTGAACTCCTGAAGGCCATTGCCCTGCTTGCCGAAGTGGGAAAGATACTTCCCCGTCTTGTCATAACGAAACACATGATTACTTGCATAACCATTGGCCAGGTAAATATCTCCGTTGGGTGCAACCGTGATGGCCGTCGGTGCAAACCGGTCCAGATTCAGCCCCGACTCCGTTGGATACTTCAGACGAAGAACCACTTCACCCGAATTGGCGACCAGCTTGATTCCCTCGCCTGCATTGTTGCGAGCCCCATAGATATACTCCTTCCCGTCCTCCGACCGAATCTCCATGTCATGAAGTTCGGTGTAGTCCTTCCCCAGATAGCTCTGAACCACCTTGCCTTCCGGGGAAAAGACGAAAATACCCTGATTGGCGCTAGTGTAGATATTGCCAGCCTGGTCGATCACGACGGCTCCGTGCGTCGGCCCGAGGGCTGATGTCCCATCGGGACGCAGGCCCCAGCCCGGAACGGTATCGAAGGTCATCAGTCCGCTCCCCATGCGAACCGGCGCCGCTTTGGGAGACTGCGCCAAGAGGAAGGGGGAGGAAAATGCCAAATAGAGGACGATCCAGAGAGTCAGAGAGGACTTCATAGAGTTTTTTTCCTTCCAAAAGAGTGCGTCAGCCGCCAGGGCGAAATTATAACAGGTTCTTCAGCGGCTTATTCAAGCACGGTCGTGTTGGTAAGCCGTAGTCTTTACATCCTCCTCCCCCCTTCCTGGATCGATGCCACATGGATCCAGATCCGGAGTTCTCCAATGGAAGATCGATCCAAACGGCTTCATGATCAGCTGGCCAGATTCCAATCGGAAGGCACGCCTCAGCTTCTGAAGCAACGCTTGGAGGGAATCGCCCAAGAGCGAGCCACCCCCAAGGACGGCCAGCTGGAATCGCATCGGACTTCGTTGGAAGCGATGGAGGCCAATCTCAGCCTGGAAGCGTTGGATCGACTGGAGCGAGGTCAATCGCTCGACGGCGATTCGCAGTTCATGCTGGAAGCGATCGTGATGCCATACTACCGGCCAGTCGTCGATGTTCGGGACGATGCGATCATCTCCGAGCAGCTCTCGAATCATTGGTCCGAACTGTCGCAGCCCAAATGGAAAGCATGGGTCTATGACAGGGTGCGTGCGGTAGGACGACTGGAAGCTCCAGGAGTTCTCTACGCAGGCAGCGCCTTCCTGGTGGCACCCGACCTCCTGATGACCAATCGTCACGTTGCCATCCAGTTCGCACAAGGTCTAGGGCGAAAGGTTCAATTCCAACCTGGACTCAGCTCGCAAATCGATTTCTATCGCGAGCTGGGTAGCGACCAGTCGTTGAACCTTTCGATCGAGCGGGTGGAGATGATCCACCCTTATTGGGATATGGCGATCCTGCGAGTCGCTGGTGTTCCTTCAGATCGAAAGCCACTGATGCTTGCCGCCCAGGCGCCCAAAGATCTCGCCAACTGCAAGGTCGTCGTGATCGGCTACCCTGGCTTTGACCCCAATGGCGACCAGGAGTACCAGCAAGTTCAGGCGAGGATTTTCCGCGGCAACTACTACGTGAAACGATTCCAGCCGGGACATCTCCGAGAGATTGCATCGATCAAAAGCTACAGTCAGCAGGTCGATGCCCTAACCCACGACTGCTCAACCCTTGGCGGCAACTCCGGGTCGGCCGTGATCGACCTGGCGACCGGGCAGGTCGTCGGGCTTCACTTCGCTGGTGCCTACCTCCAGGCTAATTATTCCGTCCCTTCATGGCGACTGGCAGAAGATCCGCAGGTGGTCCGCGCAGGTGTGCTTTTTGAAGGAGGCGGTGAGCCTGCATCCGATTTCTATCAGAGTTACTGGGCGCAGAGCGAATCGATTCAAGTTGGTACGCCGCCAGCGCCGTCTACCCAGGTCGCTTCCACTCTGCAGGCATCCAAAGAAACCGGCGCCGGAGCGACGGCGACCGTCGCCATCGATCTCCCGGAAGGCCAATGGACCCACGTCGACATTCCTATCCAGGTCCACCTCCGATTCCAGCTACCCGCAGCAACGAAAGCCGTTGCCGCGCAGCGAATGCAGCCGCTTGCAGCCGCGCCGCGATGGGTGGAACCCGCCGAATCGCTTGAAGGCTTGCTGCGGAAAGGAACCCCGGCTGCCGATGTCCCTGGCTTTGACATCCAGTCGCTGGATTTCGATCAATTCTCCTGGCGAACAGCCCTTTCAACCGCCATCGCCAGCAAACTGGCCTACGAAGATGCCGACTCCATCGAACGGACCGTTCGGCAGCGTTGGAGAATGAACCACTCGGAATTCATCCAGAGCGACAAGACCGAATGCTTTTTGGCCTGGAGTGATCGGCAGGCAATCCTTGCGTTTCGCGGCACGCAGATGACCAACCTGGGAGACTGGCTCACCGATCTGAATGTCCTCCCCATCACAAGAGATTACGGTGTTGTTCATCGTGGATTCCTGACTGCATTCCAGGTGGTTCAGACTGTTTTGGAAGATCACCTGCGACGGTTGGATGGAATTCCTCTTGTAGTCACTGGCCATTCTCTAGGGGGTGCGCTGGCGACAATCGCCGCCGCCGAATGGCGCGGCCGTCATTCCATCCGGGGCGTCTACACGTTCGGCCAGCCTGCAGTGGGACGAAGCACTTTCCCGCAGTACATGGGACTCCACTACAGCTCCAAGTTTTTTCGTATCGTCTATCGCGATGATGTTGTCGCGCGAGTCCCCTTCTCATTCGCTCATGTAGGGAAACTCTTCCGTTTCGACCGCAATGGCGAAGTCTCCGGTCGCTTGGAATCGATGGAAGCGACCTCGGATGAACTCCTCGTCGTGCATGATGATCTCCCGATGCTCGATGAAGTCGAATTCCTCCTCTTGAAGCAGGAACTTCTCCAGGAGCAGATCGCGGTGCGCCAGATGCAGGCGCAGCGAGGAGGCCTGGAATCGATCGCACTGCCCGAGGGGCTGATACCCCGGGTCTCCCATCATTCGCTCGATCGATATATCGGTGCTGTCCGCAAGAAAGCGAATGGTGAAGGGGTGGCCTAGAGCGGACGGCACATTCGTTACGATCGATCTATCCGCCCCTCCCTCCCAAGCGATAGGGCCTTTCGGATCCTCCCAAAAAGAAATCAGCTGACTTCGTCGGCGCGAGTCTGCTGAGCGAACTAAGATGCAAAGGTGTTGCATCGATCGAACTTTTCCGACCGCCGACCGCCACGGCGCGACGCGCCCCATGGCCCACCTGCGGAAGCAGCCTCATGGCCCCGACCATCCCCATGCAAGAAATGGAAGAAAGCCAGATCCTCCTGGAGTTTGCCGCGCTGACCGCCGCACAGCGCGCCCCCTTCATGGAAGCCCACGGGCTGCCCAAGTCGCTCTCCAAGAAAAGCGACCTGATCGCGCGCATCCAGGAAGAACTCACCAAAGGCTCCATCTCGATCGATCAGATCCTCGCTCACCTGGATCTGGTAGTCCCATGGGGCAAACAGCACGTTTTTCTCTTCGACGGTCCGGAGATGTCGCTCAAGTCATGGAAGAAACGGGAGTGGCTGGAACAGCATCTGAAGCAGAACGCGCCCCAATTCCACACGCTGCTGCGAAAAGCCGGAACAGTCGGTATCCCCGCGGAATGGACCCCTTCGTCGATCGCACTCACAGAAAAGCCTTCGACGCTTCGGGTCTCGCTGGTCCGACGCCGCGAATGGTGGGAAGCCGCACCGGAACTCAATGAAGACGGCGTGACTTCCGAAGGGGAAACGGTGGAGTACCGCGCATTCATCAAGCGATTCGTCCGCAACTACATCGCATTCGAATGGAACCTTGATTCCAATCAGGCGATGCTCCAGATTTCGCAGTTGCCGCGCGAAGACCTCTATGAATCCGTTCGGCAGGAATTCGAATCCCAGATCGAACCTTGGTTGCCGATTCAATCCTTCCGCATCGTCCCGCTTCGAAACGCCATACGAAAACTGCTGGAGGAGGAGCAGAAGGGGAAGGGCAAAACCCGCACTCAGGAATACGATCTCCAGTCCAACCAGGGGCGCAGCGTTGTCGCGCGCAGCATCGACCCCAAAGTGTCGGTGTTCGGCGAAAGATCGCTCGATGAATTCCTCGTGGCCTTCTCGAAAAATGGCGTCCAGCGAGGCGGCAATTTCTTTTGGCTACCTAGCCAAGGATCCCCGCTGGACGATGAACTGCGAGTCTATCTGGTAGGATCGAAGAATCGTATCAACTTCACCTCCCCTTCGTCCGAACCGGTGGTCCGCTATGTCCTTGGAGAAATTCGACACCGTTGCTGAAGCCCACCAGGAACTTCAGGCAGAGTTCCAGGAACTCCGGCGGATCCTAGCTCAAGTGACCACCGCCGCCAGCCTGGACCCTGCCGTCCTGGCCGCCTCCTCCAACCTGCCCATTGCTAGGCTGGAAACGGCTCTGGAACTTCTGGCTGAGGCGAAAGTGCTAGAGCTCCGGCGCCGCTGGAGCTGCGAATCGTGTCAGCAGGATTCCTGGGATTCGGTCGAATCACCGATCCAGCTGTGCCAGCACTGCGAAGCCCCTATCGCAGCCAGCCCAGACAGCTACAGCTACCTCTATCAGCCCGCTGCGACTGCCTCCTCTAGCGACCTCCTGGAGTCTACCGGCCAGGTGCCCGATGATTTCTTTCGCGATCCACCCCCCGTCGCCCTGAACACCTACAGTCCGGACGACCGGAGGATCCTAAGAAAACTTTTCTCCACCCTGTACCAGACACCAAGCGACTGGTCGGCATTTGTCGCCGGGAGCCAGTTGAGCGATCGCCTGAGGCCCAACCTCCGCCTGGATACGCTGGAGGGTTGCATCGCCTCGCTCCTCGATCGACTCCAGGCACTCCGCAGGATGGGGCTTTTCCTCGACGAACTCTCCAAGGAGTTTGAACGTCAGGACATTGCAGCGCTTGCCCCTTACATGCGAGAGAACTATGGGGAGATACTTGCCGATGCGGCAGCTCCTCCATATTCCTATCCCGGATTGGTCGTCGACAAAAGCCGTCTCCAGGAACTCACCAGCGTCCTTCCATTCATGGATATCGGAAGGCTGGAGCGATGGGCATCGGCCACCAAGCGGCTGATCTGCAAGGTGCGATGTGGAGCAGACGAGAAAGGAACTGGCTTCCTGATCGGCGAACGCTGGGTGCTCACTTGCCATCATGTCGTCGCCAGCCATCTGGATGCATCGAAGCGTCAAGAGATTTCGGTCCAATTCGATTATTTCGCCGACGACCAAGGTGCCATCCAGCCGACACCATGGCTCCCTTGCGATCCCGAATGGGCCATCCCCTTCAGCCCTCATGGTTCAGCCGACCTTTTGGATAAGGCAGGGCTACCTAAACCCGATGAGCTGGATTTTGCGATCCTGCAGCTTCCGTCCAAGCCACCCGGTCAGCGAGGCGCGCTGTCGCTACGCGAATTGCATCCGATACCGACCGTTCCAGGAACTCTTATCCTGCTGGCAGGTCATCCGGGCCCCTACCAGCTTCAGCCGATCCAATGCTCGATCGCTGCCCCAGGATTCGTCTCGCTCAACGAAAACCAGACCCGGTTCTGCTATCGGAACAGCACTCTGAAGGGCTCGTCGGGCTCCCCGATCTTCGATCGCCATTTCCGATGGATCGGGATGCACCACAATCGCGGTGCATTGCGCAACGATCAACCATCGATGGTGGAGGACAACCGCGGTATTCCCGGGAAAGCGATCGTCGCGTGGCTCCGGCGACACAGCAATACCAACCCTGCAGCCAAAGCTGCAGCCCTCGCACTAGGGATACCCATCGATACGCTGACGGGGAATTAAAACGCAAAGCGCGAACCATCGCCGATGCCATCCGGTCTTCTTATCATCGGAGGGCAAGAACGATCAGGAGGACAGCTCGGTGTCAAGCGACGAAGGGAAGTTCAACTACCATCGCCGGCGATTGAAGGAAGCCAGGAGCCTGATACGGAACCGGCTCAGCTGGATCACCGGTTTTCCGATTTTGCTGCAGGATGGATCCTTCGGCTGGTTACGAACTGAAGACCTTCGGCAAGGCAGCCCCGCTCAGCCGATTTCGATCGAACTGGTGCGAAACGGTGTTCAGGCGATCAAGAAGCTTGAGCTGCTGGACGACGAGACGTGGCAGCAACTAGGCCGCGACCCACAATGGATCCATCGCGCCATTGGCATCGTTCACTGGGTGTCACGGGAGCGGGCGCAATGTTCTGGATCGATCGACTCCCTGATCGATCAGCCTGCCTTTCCGACTAGACTGGCTCGCACCTACCGCCAGCTTGCAGCAAAGCTCCCTGACCTTCAACCGCTTCTGGATGTGGCTTTCTTCTCCATCGCCAGCGAACCAGCGGCCCCCGATCCTCAAGATCTTTTGTGGATCGAACAGCATTGCGATCGACTGGTCGCCCTTCGCAGAAACATTCCCTCCGATTCCCCTCTGCGGTGGCTGCGCGTCGCCTGGTGTTTCTTTGAACTTCGAGATCAGCTGCCCAAGTGGATCGGCCACTGCCTGATGGAGCTGATCGGCACGGAAGAACTCTGGCGCATGGATGGTCACGAGCCGCATGGGCAGATTGTCGATCTGCAACGGCAGATCCTGAAGGAGATCGAAGATCCCTCCGCCTATGTGGAACTGAGTGACCCAAACCCCCATTCGGCCGCATCTCACACAGAGAGCTTTCTGCAACACCTGGTGCAGATGCGAGCGACGGAGCGGGCGATCGCCGTCAAGCTGCTGGAGCAACTGGTCGACGAGACTTGGGCTCAGCGTTTGGCAACGATCCAGCGCGGCATTGATTCAAAGCAGGGCATTCTGATCGGGAGCCTGGAAGCATGGGCGCATTACCCGAGAGGTTCCGATCTGGATCAACAGCATCGGAAGTTGCTGCGGGAAGTAGCCGATTTTTCCATCGACCCAATGGAAGTAACGGAAGCCAACCAGTTAGGGCCTCTGCTGAAGACGATTGAGCGAGTCAGCCAGCGTCAAAAACACGCCAACTCCTGGACCAAACTGCTCCAGAGGCTGCCGGGGGAACATGCACCGCTGAAGCGATGGCTATTCATTCGCTGGGAGAAGACGCTCCGGCATTCCTACCGCTACAAAATGGCCGATTCCAATCTGGAAAAATGGAAACAGCAACTGACACGTCTATTCACCCGGAACCCCAGTCATCATCTGCTGATCGAGCACTGGCATAGCCAGATGCGGCTCACACCATCCGACGCTGAAGAATGGGTCAGTGAGATGATCACCGACACGAATTCGGCCAGTAGCATTCAAAGCACCATGGAGGCGATCGAGCATATCGATCGACTCCGGGACTCGATAAGCCCAGGGGCCTTGCAGGCGATGCTGCCTGTCGCCTTGGCCGCCCAAAATCCGCAGCGGGCAGCCCAAATCATCGATGCTGCAGTCCAATCAACTCGCTTGTCCCACCGATCCTTTGAGGATTCAATGGTGACCGCGATGCAGTACTCGCAGATGCCAGACGAAGTGGTGGCTATCCTCGAGAAGCTGGAAGCGGACCTCGAATGCCATTCGGATTTCAGCTGGCCGGAAAAAAAGATCCATCAGGCCAACCTTCAATCGATTGCTCGCCGCAATCTTCTAGAAGGCAATTACAACGTCGTCAAACGTCTGATTCAGGCAGCGAAAATTTCCAAGGGCAAGTCGCAGCAATGGCGGGGACCTGTAGCCAGCGCTACAACCGATTTTGTCTCTCGCTTCCCAGTCGAACTGAAGGGTGCTCTTGAAGGTCTCGCCTTGTCGACGCCGCGAGCCGCCGATGTGGCGGAGGAGCTGCTAGGAGATTCCCTGCCATCTGAGGCAAGGCAGCGCCATGAGATCGATCGACTTCGCATCATCCTCCAAGGCTCGGACAGCCAGGGAATGGCTGCGGAGCGACGGGGACGCATCGAACGGCGGATCGAGAATCTCCAAAGGCGACTGGTCGAACCGGTGGTCGTGTCGGCCAAGCGACTGGAACATTTGGCGATGAAACTAAGGCGTCGTACCGAGTGGGAGTGGATCGAGGCATATGAAGCGTATTGCCGAGACTGCTTCATGCAGCATGTTGCCAGCAGGCTATCCCCCTCCCAGCTCGACCCGCAACTGCTTCAGGAACCCTATATCGCATTGCTTGATGCGATCCTCCAGCTGACTCCCCATTTTCGTCGCTTGGGAGTTCAGCTGCTGATCGATCGCCACCGCTTCTCCTCCAATCCCTATGCAGATCATCCCGCCAATCGCCGCTTCCTCGAAAAAATAGCAACCGCTGGAATCGCGATGGAACCTTGGTATCAGGGGAATCTGGCCCTCGAAGGGAAGACCGCTAAGGGAATACCTTATCGCGTTGCCTTCGCGCGGGAAGTGCTCGATTACCTTCAGATGGGGGCTCTCTTCGGTACCTGCCTTTCACCCACCGAATGCAACTTCTACTCCACCATCAGTAACGCCGTCGATATCAACAAGCAGGTGCTCTATGGCAAGACGGCCGATGGCCAGATTGTCGGACGTTGCCTCTTTGCAATCAATCACCAGGGTAGGATTCTCACCTACCACAGATACCAACGCGATCCCCAAGACGGTTTCGATCTCCTGGTCGATCAGTTCGCCAATCAATTGGTTCATCAGATGGGGACTCGCCGTGCCAGTAGTGGCAAGGTAGCCAAGCTGGTTTCCTCCAGCTGGTACGATGATGGCCCGATGGATCTGCCAGAAGCCATCGATTGGGATGGCCAGGAAGGGCCGTTGGCCGAGCTGCTGAAAACATGCGAGGCCAAGGAGTTTGTGTCTCAAATGATCCAGCGTGCCGGCTCCACCGAGGAAGTAGCCATGAATCTGGAGCGGCTCTGGTCGAACGAATTGCTCAAGGCCAGACCCGAATTGATGGTTGCGCTGGCCGAAGCATTCTTCGATCATTCAGAAGTCAAAGATTCGCTGCGTAGCCGATTTCTGACCGCCTTGCGATCCCACGGCAACCAGGAGCTTTATCGCAGATGCCTCCGTCGGCTTCCACTTGCAAAACTTTTTCAACTAGGGCGGCAATCCTTCTGTGGGCACTGCATGAACTTCCACGAACTGGGAACCTGGGTCAGTTTCGGCGGCCTTATTCTCGATCACAGCCCATCGGCTGCACTGCGGTTCTCCAGACAATTGGCCGACCAATTCGGGAGCAATCCCGACTCAGCGGGACGCGAGGAACACATGGCATTTCTCGAAGATGCGCGACGTCGACTTGGAAATCGTTGATCACCTGGATCCATAGATCCCCTTGTTGCTGAAGGATCCAGCCTCACGATGGTATCCACAATCACCCAATGACTCTCTACACAATCACAAAAATAGATAAAACGGGCAATCTGAAGCAGAAGCCAAACTAGCGGCTGCGACCATTTCAAGAGCTCCGCTGTGAAGATAGAGGATCGCCAATCGGTTATCTGCAGGGTCGCCCCCGAGATTCTTGGATCTACCCATCGCGACTGCTACAATCGGGCGTGAATTGCATGGTGTTCCCTCCATCTGTTTCTCTTCTGCCGGAGTCCAGCAACATGAATAGCCGTGGTCCAAAGAGAAGTCGACGATTGTCGGTCGAAGCCTTGGAAAACCGCATGCTGATGGCGGCCGACTTTGCGCCGGGTGAGTTGCTGCTGCAGGTGCAGGAGGGGCACGAGTCGGATGTGCAGCAGCATCTGCTGATGCGCGGGGGTCGGTCGATCGAAATGATTCGCACCGAAGCGATGAAGTCAGCCGGTAGTCCAAGCCTGATGCGCATCGCCATGCCCTCGGGGACCGACGTACTTCAGGCCGCGACTGCCATGACAAAGATTCCCGGTGTCGTGTCGGCGGATCCCAACTGGTGGGTCAAGCCATCCTTCAACGATCCCTTTTATGCCTCAGGCAACAGACTGTGGGGAACCTACAGCGACGATTTGGGCTCGTCCGTTGGTCCTCCGGGGACGACTAATCCGTTTGGCAGTGGCGCCGAAAGGGCTTGGGCTGCCAGCATCTGGGGCAACAGCAACGTCGTCATTGGAGTGATCGACGAAGGGATCCAGGTAACCCATCCCGACCTGTTGCCCAACATATGGGTCAATCCCAATGAAATCGCCGGTGATGGGCTAGACAACGACGGCAATGGATACGTCGACGACGTCAACGGCTTTGATTTCTATAACAACGACGGCTCTGTGTACGACGGCACCGCCGATGATCACGGTACCCACGTCGCAGGAACCATTGGTGCCCGTGGCGGCAATGGGATCGGCGTCGCCGGCGTGGCATGGAACGTCAAGATGATTTCGGCCAAGTTCCTTGGGCCCAGCGGTGGCTATACGTCGGATGCCGTCCGGGCACTAGACTACTTGACTGCCCTGAAGAACAGCGGCGTCAACATCGTCGCCACCAACAACTCCTGGGGTGGTGGCGGATACTCCTCCTCATTGCACGCAGCCATCATCAGAAGCGCCAACGCCGGAATCCTCTTCGTGGCGGCGGCAGGCAATGCTGCTTCCAACAACGACTCGACTGCTAATTATCCTTCAAACTATTCCACACTGGTCTCTGCTTCAGGTCAGCCAGCCGCCTCCTACGAAAGCGTCATCGCAGTCGCGGCAATCGACTCGAACGGGGCCATGGCCAGCTTTTCCAATTTCGGCGCAACCCAAGTCGACATCGGAGCTCCTGGGGTTGCGATCAACTCAACCCTCCCGGGAAGCACCTATGGCGCCTACAGCGGCACTTCAATGGCTACCCCGCATGTGGCAGGCGGCGTTGCGCTAATAGCCTCTGCCAGACCTACAATGACCCCTAAGGACATCCGCGATGCGCTGCTGACAACGGCCAAGCCGACTTTATCCTTGACCGGCAGGACAGTGACAGGGGGGCGACTGGATCTGGCCGCTGCACTGAACGTAACTCCACCGCTGATCTTGTCGATCAGTGGTGGTAGCGTCCAGGAAGGCAACATCGGTGCGCGTGCACTCCCTTTCAACGTCTCTCTCAACTCGGTCGCGGCCGTACCGATCACCGTTAGCTTTGCTACAGGTGGTGGAACGGCAACAGCCGGAACCGATTACTTGGCACAGTCGGGTTCCGTGACGTTCAGTCCGGGCGAAACACTAAAGACCATTCCGGTCGGTGTGATTGGCGACACGCTCGTCGAACCCAATGAGACGTTTACGATGATCCTCTCCAATGTCGTCTCCAGCGTCCCTGTAAGCTTCGGGACTTCTTCAGCCGTCGGCACCATCGTCAACGACGACATCTTAGGCATCTCGGTATTTCCCGTGACCGGCAGCGAGAATGCAGGAACCTTCTGGTTCCGCCTGGGGCTGACCGAACCAGCAGCCACCCCCATTACGGTGCGGTTCAATACCAGCAACGGAACCGCTCGGTCAGGCTCCCGAGCTGACTATTTGGCCACCAGCGGAACGATCCGTATTGAACCGGGTGTCCAAAATATTTTGGTTGGGGTTCCGATCGTCAATGATGTGATAAGAGAATCGACCGAGTTCTTCTATGTGAACCTTTCCAGTCCGGTGAACGTCATCATTCAGACCGCACAGGCGACCGGAACGATCATCGACGACGATGGTGTCGGAAGCGTCACCCCGCAGTCGCAGGCCCTGATTCGCGATTCCTTGCTTGCCGATCCATTCTGGGTCGACTCGCTCCAGGACTCCACACTGCGCCGTCGCATCCGTCGGTAATCCGTAGGAGCATCTCCGATATATAAGGAAAAGGAAGCCGACACCCCCTTGATGTCGGCTTCCTTTGTTTTTTCACCGGCTCTTGAACAGTTCTTCGAAGACCCGCTGCGTCGACCTGGACTTTCACGCTCCCTGACATCCTCGATAGGATTTCGACTCCACGATCCATTCCTTGCAACTGGCGCCTCAACCTTCTCCAGTTGCCTGCTGCCAGCGGGCCTCCCACTGTTCCCAGTAAGTCACGGTAGAGGCGAACATCCATTGTTCCTTTTCGATGCCATCCAGGCCCATTCGGGACGCGAGGGATGCAGGACGGAACTGAACCACTTGGTCGCCACGCAACTCGATCTCACATGCCTCCACAAACGTGTCATCTTCCCAAACCACGATTCCTACAGACTGGATATCGTAGGGTCGTCCGTGCGTCAGCCGCTCCTCGATCTGCTCCCGCACCAAGTGCACACCACATTTTCGGTAGAAGCCCTCCAGCGCCAACTCATAGATCTGGCGCTGCTTGTCATCGATTTTCATCGACCATCCTGGCTGGATCGTCGCCGCCACAATCCAGCCGCTCTGCTCCTGCAGCACCAGTTTCATCGGCGAAGGCGAAAGAGTCGGGGATTCGATATCGACCGTGAAGCTGTTGGTGGCCGCTTCGACGTGGGAGCAGACCAGCGGATGATCTCGCCATGCGTCACACCTCTGAATTAGATGCAGAAAATCGCGTTCCACAAAACGATGGATCGCTTCGGTAACGTGGTGCAGCGACTGCAAGGCCGCGCGGCGTCTGGAAAATCGTCGAAAGGACGGTGGCTCCTGCTCCAATTTGCGTAGCTTCCGAAAAATCTTGGGGAGCGTTCCCGAATGAAAGCCTGGTCTCAGCAGCCTAGCAACCGATTCCCCGTGGCTTCCCACCACCACTTTACCCAACCATTCCTTCCGATTCGCTCGGAACAGACGCCAGTTCTCCTTCAGCTCCCAGACGGCAAAGCCGAAGAAGCCCGGTAGAAAAAAGATATTGAACCAGGTGACCGACCTGGCTAGTGGCTTTCCGATGTACTGTCCAAGAAACCTCACCATGTTCCCCTCCAGCATGATCAGCGCTGGAAGGAAAATCTTGTGCGCGACGGTGACCACCGGAAAATGTTTCACCGGGTGAAACGTAGGCTCGATCAGCAAGTTCACATAGATGCGAATCAAGAACGACACCACCGACCAGATCACCCCCAGCACCGCCTTGGCAATCAGCGTAAAAATGTTCTCGCGGCTGTGAAAACGAAGCCATTCATCGACGGCATAAAGCAGGCGTTCGATCGACTGAAGGATCAGGCGAAAACCATCGACGAACCAGTCGATCACGGCAAAGAGGAACCTTGGCCCCAGTTGGTGCCAGACTCGCACCGCGCCCTCATAGGCCAACTCCTGAAGATCCCGACCCCAGCGTGTGTTGAGCGCCGCGCTGAGTAGCGCAGTGGTCAACGCCAACGACTGCCAGGAGGCTCCCTTGCCTCCCACCACCAGCCAGATCCATCGCTCGCCAAGCCACGTGATCACCAGGGGCAGCAGCACCACGCGCCGCACCAATTGCAGCAGCACTGAATTCCAGAGGTGCGCCAGCCATTCCCAGGGAAGCACCTCCCTAGGCAATTCCACAGCCAACCAGTGCAACCACTTCCCAGCCTCCACCAGCAACTCCCAGCAGGTCCTTCGAAATCGCGGAGAATGGATCAAAGCCATGAGCACCAGCCCGACCGTCAACACCCAGTAAAAGGTGTCCATCTGCCGGGAAACAATCTGGTCGACCGCCTGATCGGCGGTCTCGGGAGTAACCAGAGGTGATTCCCCGATCGCTTCCGGATCCAGCGATGCGGCACCCAAGCCCTCCAACGGCTGGCCGGCCGCCGACTCCCTGGCATCGACGGCTGGTTCCAGCAACCCCTGGGTCTCGATTGAGCCAGATTCCGCTTTCTCTGCTTCCTCCGGCTGCCCGGTGACCCCGGAATGCCCGGCATCTCCTTCTGCCACCGCAGGATGATCATGCGATTGGAAGAGATGCAGGATATGGCGGAATCCTTCCACCAGAACCAATGCCCCGCCGAAGGGAAGGATCAAAAACAGCGTGGCGAACCGTCCCCAGCGCGTTCCGAAGAAAATCGCGCTGATCATCTGGATCCAGCGCAGATAGAAATCCCCCCGGCGATAGACTCCATCGAGCGACACATCGAGCCGCTCGTCGGCCTGAAGCAAACGATCGCCACTCCACAGCTCTTTCGGCCGCTCCAGATCCGGCAACTTCAAATCATTCCGACTGACCGCATCACGCAGATATCCCATCGACAGATATCCACGTTCGGCAATGCTGTCGAGCGAATCTTCGATCAGTTTGTCGAAACCGTTCTCTTCGGGAACCCCACGAGGCTCCAGCCCTACATCTCGAAGCGTTTCCTTCAGTTGAGGCCGCAACCGTTCTCGCATCTGCTCCTCGGAAAGTGCCCGTGCATTTTCCAGCAAATGAGTCAGTTGATCTCGCTCCCGGCCGCTCAATCGAACATGGATCAGCCGCTGGGCAGCGCTGGCCAGATGCTTGGCCATCGACACTTCCTGTAGATTCGGTAGCGCCCTGCGCAGTGGTCTTCTGCCGAGCGAAGCGATCCACTTGATCAGATCGATGCGATAAGAAATCCGCTCGTGATCCAAACAGACCTTCTGCAGGTCATACAGCAGTTTTCGTTCGGCATTCCAAAAGCCCTGCACAGCCAACTTGGAAAGCGCCGTCAGCGATCCTTCCCAGATCGGCTTCTGCCGGTCTGGAAACTCCAGGGCCGCCTGGAGCCGGTCGACAAGCAGACGGACATCGTCGGCCGAGTTCTTTTCGGCTATTTTCCGCTTGGCCGATGTGGTAGCGCGCTGCGCGGCCTGAAGGCCTCGGCAGATGGCCAGCACCGTGTTCCCCCCTTCGCGAGCTCGCGCCTGCCCTCGTAGCTGCGCTGTGTAGCCTCGATCGGTCGGGCTGATGCCCAGCCCCGTCGACCATCCGCGTCGAGCCAGGGCCAGTGCCGCCTCGTCCCTGGCATCATGGGGAGTCAGGTCCGGCTTGGCCGAACCTTCCAGCTCCGATTCGCGAAAGAACCGCGCGGCGTCGATCCCTTCGGCCATGCGAATGCCGATATCCGGCACTCCCGCCAGCGAAGGAAACCACACCGGCAACAAATCTGGCTCGAAGTAGGCGAACTCCAGATACCTAGCCACCCACTCGCGATACGCTTCCACGCGCGATTCAGGCTGCATCAATCGCAGCTCGCTTCGCAGTACATGGTGGGCTTCGTCGAATTCCACCTGCCCCAGGGAAGCGATTCGAGCCTGCACCTGAGGCATTTGGGTGGCATCTTCAAGAGGCAACAGCAGTCGGTCGATCTGCGCGTGAAATAGCCGCCGCCACACCTGTTGCTTCAGCTCCTCCAGTGGCCAGTGATCTAGCTCCCCTTCCTCCGGCAAAGCCACCAGAATCGCCAGTTCCGGAAGCAACTCAAAGGAGGTCAACCCCAACTCGTCCGGATGCACCCAGCCCTTCAGATCCTGCTGCCGCACCAGCGTGCTTTCCGCATGAGGCACCAAGGAGGAGACTTGGCCCAGCCCCAGTCGCGACCGGATCACCCGACGAATGACTCGCCCTTCCACCAGATACGCCGATGCATCCACTCCCCAAAGAGCGCGTCGCAGCTGGTCGATCCGTCGCGTCTCGTCAAACATGACCGCATTGGCCTTCCTGTCGCCCACACTGCAATTTTCCAAGTCGCTTTATTGTAGCACCCACCCGAAACTCCAGCAGTCGCCGGGTCGTCCGATCGGGTCGCCGCTCCGCAGCCTCAGGCTCACCCCGCCAGATCCCTCCGCCCCCTTCAATCCTTACCACCACCCGATCCTCCCTGTCACACATCCCTGTCACAGAAGGGCTCGAAAGACCCGCCCCCCGTTGCTTCGGGAACAGACCTTATCGCGCCGATCAGGATCGCGGGAATCAACCCTTCCGCTAGCTTCCCGCACCACGCCGGTTCACGCAAACCCACTCCTGGGGCTATCATGTCCCTGGTGGGATTCACCGCTTCGTGCGATTCGCTTTGGAGAGACAACAATGATTCGTCGACTTGGTTTGCTGGCTGTCGGTTGCATGCTAATGATTGCGACTGCCTCGTGGGGATGGGCGGTGGAGCGAGGCGAGGGGGAACTGGAGCATACGAAGGATTCGCTGCAGACCGTCAAGGAACTGGTAGAAGCGAAGAAGGCCGTCCTGGTCGATGTCCGGGATCTGGTCGAATGGAACGATGGCCACGTCGATGTGGCGGTCCATCTCCCCTGGCGCGACCTGCAGGACAAATTGACCGAAGAGGAGGTACGGGAAAAAGTCCCCAAGGACAAAATCATCTATACGCACTGCGCGGTCGGGTACCGATCACTCAAAGCAGGAAAAATCCTCCTTAAGTACGGCTACGACATCCGGCCGCTCAAGCCTGGTTTCGACGAGTTGGTCAAGGCTGGTTTCAAGAGTGTTTCGGAGAAAAAGTGATCCGCCTGACGGCCGCTGGAATCAGCTGCCGAAAGGCGATGGACTCTCTCGATATTCTAAATTCCATTAGAATATTCGAACCTGTATTCTGGTGGCTCAGTTCTCTCACCCATTCGAAACCTCCCATTGGCTAGGCTTGAGCTTTGGGTGTTGCAGTTGAACAGGATTGGTGGTCGCAAGCCGGCTCTTAGAACCTATCCGAGAGCCGTCGCTTGCTTACGCTGCGGGTGAGGATTGTGCGGGTCTTCGGATAGTTTTTAGCGGCATAGGTCGACCATCGCCCGGTTTGGAGCTTCGCTCAGAAAAGCCCTTCCAGCGACCGCAGCGCGATCGGCTCACGCGATGCAAACGGTTCGCCATAACGGACCCCGATCGCCTTGCCCCAGTAAGCGGCTTCATCGCGAAATCGATCCAAGGGGGCAGGGTCGATCTTCTCGCGCCCCGTCACGAATTGACTCTGGTAGGCGGCGATCGATCGGGACTTGGCATCCCAGTGGTCGCTTATATCGACGACGAAGGCGGGCTGTGGAACCAGTTTGAGGTGGATGCAGTAGTAGTAGAAGATCCGTTCCGGGTGATGCGGCTGCCCAGGCATGTCCGACTTGGTCAGCTTGGCCCAGAACCGCGCTGCCTCCACTAGCTGCGTGGCGGCGATGTGATCTGGATGAGCGTCTTCCCAGAAGGGGGCGAACAGCCAGCGGGGTCGGGTCAATCGGATCAGCGATGCCAGCCGATGGCGATTGGGCAGTGTTGCTTCGAGAAAACGGTTTGGCAGCCCCAGATTGATACGCCAGGAAAGGCCTAGGGCCTGACTTGCCTGAGCCGTCTCCGCCGCGCGGATCGACTCCGATCCAAACGGCGTAGGTTCGCCGGTAGTCAGGTCGACGACTCCGACTTGCATTCCCTTCTGGAGCATCAGCGCGATCGTGCCACCCATACCCAGTTCTGCATCGTCTGGATGGGGAGCGACAATGAGTGCATCGAGCGGCTTTTTCAGCGTGGGCAGTTTATTCCAATCGATCGGCAATGCGTCAGGGATATGCATCGGCAGGTCCGCCAGCTCGGGATTTATCGGAGTTTTCCAGTGCAAACAGCCGCGCCGGTCACTCAGCGCCTGCTCGCTGTTTGAGTTTACCAGAAGGTTACTGCGGGGCAGGGGAGGGGAGGCCTGGTCGCCCTAGCCCAGGCGACTGCGATCCGCAGGACGCAAACAGGACTCCCGGCAACACATCAGACAAATGGTACGGTTCGCGGCGCTTCGATCGTGGTCGGATAGGTATCGGTTTCGAAGGAGTTGCCTTGCCTAGGCAGGAGGGGCGACGTATAGTGAGGAAGTCGAAGCGATTCAGAGGTGGGACCATCGGGCTTTCTTAGGGAGGTTGGATGGAACGAAGCTTAGGAGCGTGGAAGACACGGGGGCGACATGGAATCGACCGGGTGAATTGAAGGGATTGGTGGCGTGACGTGGTTGGTCAGTGGGCCACGTAAAAAGCTGACTACTAAAAGTAACTGCTGAGGAAAACCTCGC
>JBIINB010000122.1:0-12297 GCA_044337705.1 Pirellulaceae bacterium
GTTGTATCAGAAAGGTCGTTACGGTGAGGCGCTTCAGCAGTTTGAGACCGCGCGGCAAACCAATCCGACCGATCCGGACGCTCTCTATAATCTCGCCTCCACCTACCATCAGATGGGAATTGCCAACAAGGATTCGAAGCTGTTGGAGCAGGCGGAGTCGACGTACAACCAGTGCCTCGATGTCAGTCCGAACCATATCGAGTGCCACCGCGGTCTTGCTGTTCTGCTGGTTCAGACCAATCGTTCCGATCGCGCTTTCGATTTTTTAAAGCGATGGAACGCTCAGGCTCCCGGTTTAGCCGATGCCAGGCTGGAATTGAGTCGACTGCATTATGAGTTTGGTCAAACGAAGCTAGCTGAACAGTACATCGACGAAGCGTTGGCCATGAACCCTGTCAACTACAAGGCATGGACTGCCAAGGGGCGGATGCGTGAGTCGGCCAATGATTACGCTCAGGCGATGAAGAATTATCAACAGAGTCTAGCGATCAATCAGGCTCAGCCCGATGTCATCCAACGCATGGGCGCCCTGCAGGTCAAGATGGCAAGCGCCGCCGCTCCTGGCTCTCCTTATCCGGGGGCACCTGGCACGATCACCACTCAAGCTCCTACGGGGCAGAATCGCTATTGATCGCGATTGCTGCCGCAAACATCGATACTATTTACTGAATCAGCAGACGATCGATCCGGAAAACATCGGGCGCAGGCTGCGCCGTTCAACACTCATGCCGAGGACAAGGATGTCTTGGCTTACACCCAAAACCAAACTGACTGCCGCCGCGGGGCTTTTCACATCGATGCTGGGAGCCTTCGCGGTGGCAATCGCACAGAAAGACTCCAGGGATCGCTTTGCGCCCGTGTCGGAAGCGACTCCCGATTATGCGATGCAATCGGCAGAGCCAATCGCGGTTCGTCCACCGGCAAGTTCGTCGCTGGCGAGCGATGATCTGGAGGTTGGCGAGGATGTCGCTTCCTTGCCACCCCCTCCTTCCCTGGTGGTTCGTCACAATGATCAGTCGTCTGGTTTGATGGACCGGGTGATTCAGGCATCGGCAAGCATGCCGATGGAACCATCCGACCAGGATCTATCGGCCCCTCCGGTGGAACCCGCAGGGGGCCCGGTGCCGCGCACACCGCTGGAGCCATCGGTGGTGCCCGCCGTACCTGGGGTGATGCCACCTGCCATCACAAACGTTCCGGTCAGCAATCTTCCGGCGGCACCAGCACGTCCTTTTCCTGATCGTCGGATCGCCAATGCAGAGGCATCGGCTCCCCCGATCAGCACAGGACCTGCTGCCCTGCCCGTCGCGCCTGTCACCAACCTGACGCCTGGAATGGCAAGCCCAACGACCGCTGCTTTGGCGGGAAGTGGGGCCGAGCCGCCTTCGCTGGGAGGCTCAACTCCAGCCTCCGGGACGTCCATTCCAGTGCTGCCTTCGGCCTCCGGATCGACGTTGCCTCCGCCCCCTGCACTTCCTCCTGCTGGCGGTCCAGCCCCCATCGCCCCCGGCTCGTTGCCTGTCCCCGAGTTGCCGCGAATGGGCTCGGGGGCTACGGCCCCTACAGCTGTCCCCTCCTTTCCTCCGCCTGGTTCCTCTGCATCGGAATTTCCCGGTGGAGGATCGAATGGGCAGATCCCTGGAGGTACATCACTAAATCCTGACAATCCAAACGCACCAACTCTTCCAGGACCGCCTGCGGCGCCATCACTATTGGGACCCCCTAACAATTCCGCTTCCATTCCATCATCCCCCTCGGCCAATCCAGCGTCGCAGGGGAACCCCGCCGGCCGGTCGATGCCGTCCGTCGATTCCAGCTCGCCGATGGGTCCGACCGCAGAGCCTTCCGGAGGCCGCGTGCTGGTCGCGCGGGCATCGGCACTTGCGGACATACCAGGTGAACGTGCCTTGGAAGGGACTCAGACCCCAAGTCTTCAGGTTCAGAAGATCGCACCGGAGGAAGTCCAGGTGGGCCAGAAAACCAGCTTCACCCTACGTGTCCGAAATTTGGGAACCTCGGCTGCGGAGGACGTCGTGCTGGTGGATCGTGTTCCCAAGCACACCCGTCTGGAATCGACTTCGCCTCCGTCGCAAACCTCAGAGGATGGACTTCTCCAGTGGTCGTTGGGAAGGCTGATGCCCGGCGACGAACGAACCGTGACGATCGAACTGGTACCGACCGAGGAGGGAGAGATCGGGAGCGTTGCCAGCGTATCGTTTTCCAGCCTCGCCTCCGCTCGCACAGTCAGCACGCTACCGCGCCTGGAAGTCACACAGAATGCCGACCCGAGTGTGCGCGTCGGAGACCGAATGCAGGTTCAGATTGCAGTGACCAACCGCGGGACGGGTACCGCGAAGAATGTGTCGCTGGAAGTCGACTTGCCACGAGAGCTTCGGCATCCATCCGGGGATGCACTGGGAATGTCCCTTGGGGATCTTGCTCCAGGGGAAAGTCGATCGATTCCTTTGGACCTCACTGCCATTGAAGCGGGTTCACTGCTTTCCAAAATCCGAATCGTCAGCGGCAACGGAGCGCCTCAGGAATCGACTCTTCCGATCCAGATCATCGCTCCTAAACTGACGCTTGCCTTTCAGGGGCCCAAGCTGCGTTACCTGGAACGTTCCGCCAACTACCAGGTTTCCATCGCCAACCAAGGGACTGCAGCAGCCAAAGATATCGATATTGTGGCCTATCTTCCCAAGGGGCTGCAGTTTCAGAGCGCCGGGAACCATGGAGAATATCTTCCAGACCAGCATGCCGTGGCATGGGGGCTGGATGAACTCAAGCCGGGACAGAATGCCACCACCGACCTGACGCTCCTTCCAATGGAAGCCGGCGATTTCGTAATCCGTCTTCAGAGTCAGTCGTCCGATACGCGTGCGGAGCCTTTGGAGAAGGGGGTGCGTGTGGAGGGATTGAGCGAACTGGCGTTCACGATCGAGGATGACAATGACCCCGTCGAGCTGGATGGGCAGTCGCTTTACACGGTCAAAGTCTCCAATTCCGGAACCCGCAGCGACTCGCAAGTGGAGGTGGCGATCGAGCTTCCCGTGGGAGCCAAGGTGCTGCAAGTCGACGCGCCAACTCGATACCAAGTTCAGGGAAATGCAATCCGCTTTGAGGCAATCCCTGAAATGGCGCCAGGCGATCAGCGAGCTTTCCGCTTCCGACTCCAGTTGCCTCAAGAGGGCACTCAAGTGGTTCGGGCATTCCTCAAGAGCCTGCAGCGACCTGTCGCGGTCGTCAAGGAGGAAAGCACCCAGGTCTACACCGATCGTTGACCAAATAGCCGCCGCCAAGGTACGAAGACAATCGATCTCCCGCTTCCTCTTTGCATCTGGACGCTATCGTTCGACAGGCCATTCGTACTCGTACTCAGTGCAACGGTACTCGTACTCAGTGCAACGGTACTCCTACTCAGTGCAACGGTACTCCTACTCAGTGCAACGGTACTCCTACTCAGTGCAACGGTACTCCTACTCAGTGCAACGGTACTCCTACTCAGTGCAACGGTACTCCTACTCAGTGCAACGGTACTCGTACTCGAAAGGATCGTTGATGACAGAACCGACTTTCGACCACGAACGACCCGACGCGTATCGCCTTTCGATGGACTACGTTGCCTCCTCGCATCCAGTTGCTTGATCGCTCCAAGGTGTCAACCGGCAAGTTCGCGATCCATGGCTTCGCGCGGCCCAATCGATTCCACGGAGCAGAAATGGCATTCCGATTTTTCGGTAATTTTGAGATAGCCAGCGCCATTTCGGCCTGTTGATCACTACCGTTATGTCCATGCGAGCGGGTCAGTCAAAGCATAGAAACAGTGGGCTGACGCCCACCGCTCGCCGTAGTATCCTGTGCAAAGGATGCTCGGCAAAAGATACTTGCCGAAGGATGCCTACTGGCATTGGGTGGGAATTACCTGATCATTACCCTGTGAAAACCCTTTGCCTGACTTCATCCCAAGATAAAAATTCGGGGGTCGCAGATGAGTCTTCTTGCCATCGTAGGTCGGATTAGCAAGCAGCTAGTTCTGCTGGCAGCAATCCCTATCCTGCTTTTGCGAGGTCACGTTCTGGCTGACGAAAATCGGCCGAACATCATCGTGATCATGGCAGATGATCTGGGTTACGGGGATGTCGGCTGTTACGGATCGAAGACGATTCCTACACCTCACTTGGATCAAATGGCGGCCGAGGGCATTCGGTTCACCAGTGGCTACAGCCCAGCCTCCACCTGCACGCCGACTCGGTATTCTCTGTTGACCGGAGAGTTTGCATTTCGAAGAAAAGGAACCGGAGTTGCTCCTCCTAGCAGTCCACTGGTTGTGCCGGTTGGAAAGCCGACACTTCCCTCGGTGCTCAAGCAATCCGGCTATCGAACGGGAGTGATCGGCAAGTGGCATCTAGGGCTAGGTGGCACCGATGGACCTAATTGGAACGGTTCGCTTCGCCCCGGGCCGATGGAACTCGGATTTGACGACTGCTTTATTCTCCCGACCACCAACGATCGTGTCCCCCAGGTGTTCGTTCGGCAGGATCGAGTCCAGGGATTGGAGCCGCGCGATCCGCTGTGGGTCGGCGACAAGAAGCCCTCAGAAGATCATCCGACAGGAATCACCCACCGCGATCAGCTCAAAATGAATTGGTCGCATGGCCACAACGCCACGATCCACAACGGAGTCAGTCGGATCGGGTTTTACACCGGAGGACAAAAGGCGAGGTTCCGTGACGAGGACCTCACTGACCATTGGGTGGCCGAAGCGAATCGCTGGATTTCGGAGCATCAGAAGCAGCCATTCTTTCTGCTGCTATGCTCCCATGCCATCCATGTTCCGCGCGTCGTCCATGAACGGTATCAGGGGCGAAGTGGTCATGGTCCAAGAGGGGATGCCATCATGGAGCTGGACGAGTCGGTGGGGGCGATTCGACAGACTCTGAATTCGCTAAAACTGGATCAGAAGACGCTGATTGTTTTTTGCAGCGATAACGGTCCAGTACTCGACGACGGCTACCAGGACGACGCTATCGAGCGACTGGGGGAGCACGACCCGAATGGTCTTTTTCGCGGTGGAAAGTACAACGTTTATGAAGCGGGAACGAGAACCCCGATGATCGCTTGCTGGCCCGGTTCAGTTGCGCCAGGAGTGTCCGACCAGATCCTTTGCTCGATCGACTTTGCTGCTTCTTTTGCGAGATTGGCCAAAGCGACGGTAACTACGGAAATGTTTCCGGACAGTGTCGATCTGAGCGACCTAATGACGGGTAAGCCCAACGCCAAAGGACGGGCTCACCTGCTGACTCAGGATAATGGCCAGTCCGGTCAATTTGGCCTTCGGGAGGGACGGTGGAAGCTGATTCGTGCTCCGGCGAAGAAGGCTACCAACGTCCTTCTGCGCCTGGTTCCTACAGAAATCCCTGAATGGCAATTATTTGATCTTCAGGAGGATCCGGGCGAATCGCAAAATGTTATCGACCAGCATCCCGAGATCGCACTGCCGCTCAAGAGAAAGCTTGAAAGGCTGTTGGATGGGCCGGTGGCGCAGTGACTTTGTCCAGTGTCCGCATACGAATGATGCAACATGCTGGGCCGGCGATTCTCCCGTCAGCCGGAATGCGATAGTATCCGGTGGAGTGCTCGAAAGATTCACCCGTCAGCCGGAACCGCTAGCGGCACGTTGAGCGGTGGATGGAGCGGGATGCTAACTATCCTCCTGCGACGGGATGGCAGTCAAACGGAATTGGAAATCATCCAACCAAACACCCTTCTCATCCGTTTTCATCCACCCGACTTCAAATGCTCAAATCGATCATACGATTGCCGCAGGGGGTGAGCCGCTTGGTTCCCATCGATGTAGGCGCTGCAGAATTCGGCGAGTCTTTGTCCTAGCCTTCGACATGCTTCCATCTCGTGGTCGGCCGATGGATCTCCTGCAGCGATCGCACCATAGTGCGCCGAGAATTTTCGGCCGGTGTAATCGGTCAGTCCGAAGACCAGAAAACCGTAATTGATCAGGATGGAAAAAAGCGTCATACAGGCCCACTCCTGGCCACCTCCCCAGGCTCCGCCCGAGCTGAAGACGCAGCCGATTTTCCCGTCCCGCTTCCCCCAGTTCTCAATCGGCTGTTGATCCCACCACTGCTTCATCTGCCAGCTGACGGTGCCGTAGTTGGTTGGTGAGCCAAGAGCGATTCCGTCGCACCACTCCAAGTCGCCTGGGTCGGCCTGCGATATCTCCCTGAGCCGTACTTGCGCCCCAGCCTGCCTGGACGCCCCTTCGGCTACCAGCTCGGCCATGCGCTGAGTGTGACCGGTGTTGGAATGGTAAAGCACAAGAACCTTGGCCAAGAGGCACCTCCAGAATCATGTTCGATGCAAAAAAACGAAGGAGCCTCGCGAAATCGAGAAGCCCCTTCCGAGAACCTGCTGGCCGCCGAATCAGCCCTTGCGGGAAATTTCGAACCCTTTGCGACTTTCCCGAGACAGGAAAGCATTGGCTTGAGCGTCGCCAGTGATTTGGCGAGTTACAGGGTCCCACGCGATTTCCCGTCCGAGCCGCATGGCGATATTGGAAAGGTGGCAGATTTCCAACATGCGATTGTGCGTCCAGACATCCGAGATCGGTTGCTTGCGCGACTTCATGGCATCGGTGAAATTCGCCGTGTGGTTTTCGCTGACTTTCCCACCGTATATCTTCTCGATAGAACCTTCGGGAAGTGGTTTATCCTTGAGTTCCTCAACCGGCTTTCCGGTGATCTTGCCTCGATTGACGAAGAAGCGTCCTTCGGTCCCCTCAAAGAGAATTCCATTGTCCCCTTCGCTGGTGATCACCATCTGAACTCCGTCGGGCATCGCCGCATGGATCTCGAAAGAAGTTGCTGCGTTGTAACGATCTGCCACCGTAGGATGGCCATCTTTGTATTCGACGGGAAGATTGTATTTGACCGGAGTCACCTTGCTTGGACCGGTTTCGCTGGCGCCGATTGCCCAGCAAGCGATGTCGACATGGTGAGCTCCCCAGTCGGTCAGCTTGCCACCGGAATATTCGTGCCAATTTCGGAAGGAGTAGTGCGCGTTGCTGTAGAGTGGCACGCCGCCACCGTAGCCCTTGCGCAGTTCCGGCAGTGCGCGGTAGGGAACCTTGGGGGCAGGCCCCAGCCAGAAGTCCCAATCGAGCCCCTCGGGGACGGCCACTTCAGGGATCGTCGGCGAAGCTTCCATGCTGTCGATGCCGCAAGTGACCTTCTGCACCTTGCCGATGCGTCCATGTTGCACTAGAGCCACCGCAAGAAGGAACCGCTGATCCAGCTCGGTGCGCTGCATCGTGCCGACCTGGAAAACCCGGCCCGTTTCCTTCACGACCTTCTCGATCAACTTCCCTTCATCGATCGTCAGCGTCAGGGGCTTTTCACAGTAGACATCCTTCCCCGACTCCATCGCTTCCACGGCGATTTTGGTATGCCAGTGATCTGGAGTCGCGATCATGACGGCATCGATATCTTTGCGATCGAGCACCTGGCGATAATCTTTGTAGGCGTCGGGTCTTTTGCCCTGTTCCTTTTCCACTTTGCCCACGTTGTCTTCCAGCACCTTGGCGTCGACGTCAACCAGTGCAGCGAAATCGGCGAACTTGAACGACTTGCTGGTGATCGTCCAGCCTTGATTCCGGAGACCTATCGTCGCAAAGACCGGACGGTCGCTGGGTGCCTGGTAGCCAAGCGCGCGATGTGGCGACCGCATCAGCACGCTGGCGGCCCCCACGCTTCCCAAACCTCCCAGGAACAGACGGCGACTTGGCTTGGAACGGAAACTCATGTTCGTTTCTCTCCGCGAGCAGAAAAAAAGAGGATTCAAAGGCTCAGGTCGAACGATGCGATGAAAGGATAGGAAAAACTTGGAGTGGCATTGCCACCACCAATGATTGTGGACTACACGGATGGAGAATCGCAACCCTATCTTTGAGGTGACAAGGTTGAATTCCCCAGGTTAGAGACCGGAGGATGCTTGCTACTTCGCCTGGCCACCACGGCTGGCGATGGCGGCGTACTTTGGGGCCGAGGAGTGAGCAATTCTGTTGCGATGTCGAGGGTCCAGCAACCCGATGGGATCCCATGGCTTGATTTTCTCCGCCACGGCCATCGCCCAGGCTGAGCCACTCTGGGGGGCATGTGGATCACTGGCCTCTTTCTGCAGGCTAGCATAGATTTCGGCGGCAACCTTTTTCAATTGGATATCATCGCTCTGAAGAAAGCCATGGGGCCAGTGAGCGGGATCTCGAGCCAACTGCTGTTCGAAGGCGATGGCAGCAACGAAGTAGAGCGACGCCGCAGCGCGAAAGCGATCGAAGGAGGGTTGAGCTGCATAGCAGGTGGCGACCAGCAGATCGATCCACTCCACCTCGCGGCGCAGTTCTCGGTTGTAACGTTCCATCCGTTCAGGAAGCTCCTTGGAATCTCCTAAAAGTGCTTCGGCCACACGCGCGACACCGCTGATCGCATGCGCGATGCCGCTGCTGTGCAATGGATCGACAAATCCATAGGCCAAGGGTAGCGCGAACCAACCCGGACCGGCGGCTGTCGACATGCAGCGGCTCATTCTCCCGGCAGTCTGCCCCATCTCAGATGTCGGGGCAACGCAAACTGCCTTCGACATCAACTTAGCGATGGTAGGAAACTCAGCCAGGCGATTTTGGAAATGATGGTCGGGGCAGGGGAGAGGCGGTTGGCTGCCGCATGGTTCCACAAGGCCGACGCTGGAAATACCTTGTTCCATCCGAAGCATCCAGACCCAGCCGCTTTCCAGCAGGTGATGCTGAGCGGCATCATCGCCGGCGAATGAATCTTCGGTCAAAGCGACAGGATGAAAGTCCGCCACGCCGGTGAAGTGCCCGAAGATGGCTCGCGTTTTTGTGCGCATCCAGTCGTCGTCGCGATGATTGTTCACCCAAGGGGCAAGAGCGGCCCCGGCGCCGGAAGCGTCGATGACCCAAGGAGTGTGAATCGACTGGTGTTGGTGAGATGGATTGTCGAGCGGCCTAAAATCGACTCGCCAATCGTGGGAGGTGGGATCCCAGAGGCATTGGACAACCTCTTGTCGCTCCTGGAAGAAAGCCCCTGCGGCAGCGGCTTGCTGAGCCAGGAAGTGGTCGACCGAACTTCTCAGCCAGTGGGTATCGCTCCAGTGGTCCTCGCAGCTTGCGGCGACGAGAAGGGAATGAGTGTGCTGGGCGTCTTCCTGAAAATCTTTTCCTGGCATGTGCTGGTAGTAGCTGAAACCCCGTTTTTTGCCCCCCAGGACCTCGGGATAGGACTGCTTCCAGGTACCCCAACAGGCCAGAGGCGCCAGGCGCGGAAGATTCCATCGATCGGCTAGGTGAGCCAGCAGGAAGTCGGCGGTGGGGGTGCTCGATTCGCCGATTGCAAATCGGGGGTGCTGCTGGCGGTCGAGGACGAGGACCGAGCGACCGGAGGCGGCAAGAATCCATGCCAGCAGGCTTCCCGAGAATCCGCTACCGAGTATCAGGGCGTCATGCTGCATCCGAAACTCCTAGCGAAACGCCTAGCGAGACTCTTTGTCGGACTCGAGGCAATCCGATTCCAAACCTAGTGGTCTTGAGAGGTGGCCACAGTTTCCAATGATAGCCGCCGGCAAACGGGCGGTCTTTTGGGAAAACCAGTACCAAACGGTTCGCTGCGACAAGAGGCCTGCTGGCCTTGCCGCCGGACTCCGAGGCAGCTAAAATTTCCAATCAATTGAGTTCCCAGAAGAGCACTTGCGGAGACCGCCCTAGGCGGAACATTCCGCCAAGTGAGTTCAGGGGACCGAGAAAAACCATTCCCCTGTAGCTCAGTCGGCAGAGCAGCGGACTGTTAATCCGCGGGTCGTAGGTTCGAGCCCTACCGGGGGAGCTTTCGTCAAAGTTCTAACTTTGGCGACCAAAAGACTTAACGCCCGGCGTCGAGAGATCGACCGCCGGGCGTTTTTCGTTTCTAGCCATTTTTTCGCCGGTTTCCAACGCTTTTCGCGGTTCGCCGGCCCGAACCGCCGCGCTCTCTGTTTGCAGAGAGATTTCCGTCTCTCGAACGCAACCTTCAAGGTTACGTCCGCCGGTGCGAAAAATCGGTCCCGAACTCTCTGACTCTCTCTTTTCGGGGGCCTCCAGAGTTAACACAGAGTTTTCGTTCGGAGTGCGGATGAGAATGGGTTCGGATTTGGCAGGTTCAGTTGGTCTGAAAGCTTCGCATACGATGGTACAATCCGGCGAAACGGCCACCCGAAACTATTGCCACATATACAGTGCCCTACTGGCTATGACAGCGTTGCTTTTGACTGAATTGAAAAGAAGCCACGCCTAGATTGTGCTTCTTATGAGCCTCCTTTGATTGACGGATCTGCGGAGGTCGGACCAATCAACCTAGCTATGGCTAATCCATGTCAAAGAAGAAAACCAGACGTAAACAGCGACCAGCATCAAAAAGTCCAAGAGCAAAAAAACGGACAACCGCCCCGACAGAAAGTGCAGTTTCTAAAGAGAAACTTGATGAGCACTACGTATCGGAAAAGCTCAAACTGCAGTTTAAGGAGTACTTTGCATCGCATGCAGCAAAGCCGGCCGATCCGTTTGTGGAAGACGCTATCGATCGACCCAGCAGAAAAGTCGCCAACATAAAGGAACTCAGTAAGCTTTTGAAAGTACACGAGCAAGATATCGAACTAGCAAAGGCCAATTCGCGGTTCCTAACAAGGAAGCCGATTGAGGTCAGCAAAGCAACGTTGGAGTTACTTTCCGGAGGTCACATAGAATTGCAGCATGTGGTTTCGAACAAGAAGATAACCAATGCTCTTCTGCAGGAGTTTATCCAGCAATATGCAGTTCATTCGCTTGCTGAACTGAAGGACGAGCTAAAGGAGGACAGCAGCGACGAAGACAGTGTCGTTGATTTTTACAAGCATTGGTACCCGAAAATAGCAGGCGATGTTCTCAAGACCGATAGGTTAGCAGTTGCGTTGTCTGTCCCCAAGACAGCATCCATATTCTTCGACAGAGTTTGGTGCCTGGACCCGAAGACGCCGAAGAGCGTACGATTCGTAACAGGTGCACCGGAGGAGTTTCTGGTTAAAGGTCTGCTTCCCTTTATGACAAACTTGAAGCTCGACTTACATGATAAGCTCTCCGATGCTGACTGGCTGGTAGAGATCGCGAGTGTCTTTGCCGACTTCGAGACCGCCATTAGGATTGAAGCCAACTTCAGCCCGCAGATTGAGCAAATGCTGTGCTCTCCGATTCATCGGAGAACTGGATTACCTGTCTGTGCATTCACGGCGAGCAAAACGGCTCACGATGGTCACTTGGGAAATTCTGTGCATCAGGCTTTAGCTCTCGCTTTTGATTCAATTCCGATAATTGATGAGAGCAAGCTCCAGTGGAATCAAATTCTTGAAGTTCGAAGCGACGCCGAAGCCCGAACGAAGATCAGAAGGCTCGTTCATTGGATGGAAGGCGAGTTGAAAGGCAACTCCTTGGAGTACTTACGCGACGAGATACATTTGCGAATGGAGGATTATATGTCTGCCTCGAGAAAGCACGGAATGGAAGTCTCGATTGGCTGTATCGAAGCTGTCATGGACTGGAAAGCGATACTCGCCCTTCTGGGCACAAGCGCAGCCACATATTCGATTACCGATTCTCAACCGCTTCTCATCGCGGAAGGATTAGCAGGTGCTGCATTTCTTGGAAACGCGCTATTGAAATCACGATCCATTGCAAGACGCTTAGAAGCAGAATTGAACGCGAACCCAGTCGCTTTCCTGTGTGAATTCTCAAAATTGCAGTCATAGTAACTGGACTTATCCACGTGGGCGCGAGACCTAGCGCGCTCACGCGAATTAGCCGTCAGGAAGACCTTTAGCGATATCGCCTGCACCCTATTCCGTCATTTCGAACTCGTACCGGGTATTCCTACAGATAGACGCGGCTGTTGTGGCTGCGAAAATCTGTCTTCGAGCCGCCAATTACGGCGGCGTTGAGCATGGAGGTGCGAGTTGCTCTCGACTGTTCCCCCTTCTTCCTTGTCCGCGCCGGCTCGGCGATCGGAAATCGCTGCGATTCTGGCTGCCGGCATCGTGCGAATGAAATCACGTGTGTCGATTACGGATTCAGAATTCGTCGACGATCCAGCGGAATTGCCAACAGCTTGCCTTGAGGTTTCTTCGGAAAGCGTGCTCTCTGTGACCAACGTGGTTAACGACCAGTGAGTCCGTATTCCCGGGAGAATTCAATGCAAATCGACATCGACA
>JBIINB010000123.1:0-12160 GCA_044337705.1 Pirellulaceae bacterium
GCACCCCCAGCGACTTCACTCAGACCCTGGAAGTCCAACTCCAGCATCCACTGGCTAGAGGCCGCGGAACCATGCTCAATCGCCTCCCGGTCGTCCTAGCCCGTATCAATGAAGACATCAGCCTGACGCAGTTCGAAGAAGCGATGAGGAACCTTGCGAAGGAAGTTGAAGTCGCTTATTGGGATCTCTACTGTTCCTACTGGACAGTCGAGACGGCTCGCGCTGGCCGCGACAGCGCCTTGAAGGTCTGGCGAGTCGCAAACGCACGATTGCAGAACAACGTCGGTGAGTCGGCCGTCGAGGCTCAGGCCCTTGCTCAGGTCCATCAGTTCGATGCGCTTCTTAGCGCCGCTCTCAATGGGGTTAACCTTCCTGGCGGCGATCCAGGGGTCAAGGGACGCGAACGACGGCTCCGCTACCTCATGGGCCTTTCCGCCACCGATGGGCAGCTCCTGCGTCCGGTCGACAAGCCCACGATCGCTCATACCGAATTCGACTGGGCATCGATCCAAGGAGAAACGCTCAACCGCAACCTCGACCTCCGCAGCCAGCGTTGGGTCATCAAACAGCGTGAACTAGAACTCATTTCGGCCAAAAACCAGATTCTCCCCGACGTCAACATTTCGGGACTCTATCGCTGGGCGGGAGTGGGCGACGACTGGCTGGGAAATGATGGGGGTGAGGAGTTTCCGGGAATCGATGGGGGGGCCAACCTGACCAGCGCCTGGGAGAGCCTGCTTGGAGGTCGTTACCAGGAAGTCGGAATGCGATTGGAACTGACTCCCAACGCCTTCGGGGCCAGGCGAGCCCTTGCCGGGATCCGTGCAGCCCGCCTCTCGATGGCCCGCGAGCATGAAATCCTCCGCGAGAAGGAAAATGCCGCGATCTACGCGTTGAGCAACGAACTGAGCCTGATGGAGTCGCACTACCAGCAGATGCAGTTCAAGCTGAATCAGTGGATGGCCAGCGAACGGGAAACGAAAGTCTACAGCGACAAAGCAGAGATCGGAGCTCAAGGATTGGAACAGATCGTCGATCTGCTGCTGCGGGCTCAGGAGCGACGTGCACGAGCCCAGCAGGAGTACTACCGGGCGGTCTGCGAGTACAACAAGTCGATCATCCAGATCCACCTGCTGAAAGGATCGCTGCTGGAATACAACAACATCGAACTGGCTGAAGGGGACTGGCCACAGAAGGCTTACTATGACGCCCAGCAAGCCGCTCTGCGTCAGGCGGCTGGAATCCCGTTGGGTAGCGGCCCAAGCCGTCCGTCTTCGGTCAGTCGTGGCACCATGCCGACCGATCAGTTCGGGCCAGCCATCCAAGGTGACCTCGAAGGCGAAGTGATCATCGACCAGGGGGAATGGGTGGAAGGCGCTGTGGGGACTCCCGAAGCCACCGAAGCGATAGAGGGGGCGACGGAAGGTGCCGTGGAGTCGATCGAGCTCAGCAGCCCGGCGATGGAGCCGATCCAGCCCTCGGCATCGGATGCTCCGGCTCCCAGCCCACCCTTGCAGATTGGAAGCAGTGCTCCCTGGGGCCGATCGACCGCAGCCAGTCCCGCTCGCGACAAAAGCTGGTCGCGACGAGCCGGATCGGTAAGCCCCAACATAGACCAGCCGCAAGTCCTCCCCGCCAATGCGCTTCGGGGTGGCAAATAGCCAGAAGAGACTAAACGAAACAACTGAAGACAGCGTAAGGCTGTGAACGAGGGCAGGGGGAAACCGCGACGCGGTGGAGTTGCTACAACTTCACCGCGTTTCGGCCATTTCAAGACGAAAAAGTGTCATCCGCCTGCTCGCTTACACTTCCCCAGCTCTGCTGGAGGAACTGTGCTGGGAACGAGCGACGGCGAAAGCTCTTCCTGCACCGGAACTTCGCCTATCGCGTATCGTCGATGTGGCTCGGACAGTAGGATGGATCGCTGTCGGTTTGTGGGCAATCCCAGGAACGACCATGTCCTGCTGGCAGCATTGTTGGAGCCGCCGCATCGACTCGGCCTAGTGCAGGAGAAAGTCAAAAGCGAATCCAAGCGAAAAGCTTTTACCATCGTGTGGTCGGAAAAGGCAAGAAAGCAGAACTTGGTCTGATGAATTCTAGAAGCAATGGGCGACCCGAAGATGCATCGGCTGAAACACCTTGGTGGAGCTCTTCTTATTCTGGCCTGCCTCGCTCGATCGATGGCGGCTCAGGATGCTACGCTACCGATCATTCGCGTGGCGGTTTTCAAGGGACCGGGGGTCAGCCACACGGTGGTGGATTTGATCAAGGACTTGGAACGAGCGGCCGACCTGTCGATCTCGCGGATCGGAGTCGACTCCATTCGTGCCGGCCATATGGACCAGCGAGCCGACGTGGTTGTCTTCCCAGGCGGATCCGGTGGAGGGCAGGGGGAGGCTTTGGGACCCGAAGGCCGTTCGGCGGTTCGTCGGTTTGTCGAGCAGGGGGGATGCTACGTCGGCGTTTGTGCGGGGGCATACCTCGCGTCGGCCGACTACCCATGGTCGCTGCATCTGCTGGATGCCAAAGTGCTCGATCGCAAACACTGGGCCCGCGGCTTTGGTCCGGTCCGCCTGACCCTGCGGCATGAGGCGCAGGAGGCCTTCGCGACCGGTTCCGATCACCCGCAGGTCTACTACCATCAAGGACCGCTACTGGCCCCAGCGCAGCGGGACGATCTGGAAGACTACCGCGAACTGGCGGTATTCGCGACGGAGGTTCGCAAAGAGAAAGTCCCAGGCGGCGTCATGCCGGGTACGACCGCCATGGCGGCTGGCCGATTTGGAAAAGGGTACGTCCTGGCAGTCAGTCCGCACCCCGAGCGGACTGAAGGACTGGACCAAGTGCTTCCTGCGATGATCCATGCAATCGTTCGCCGACCTGAACTTCTGGTCCCCTGAAAGACGCCAGTCTCTTAAAGCGTCGGGCCAACAGTCCAGGGGATGAATTCGTCATCGCCGTAGCCGAGCTGTTCGCTGAGCGACTGACGGCCGCTGGCGATTTCCAGGAGCGCATCAAAAATGCGCCGGCCCACCTGCTGGACCGACTCTCCTTCCATGACTGTACCGGCATTGATGTCCATGTCTTCGGGCATCCGGTGAAACGTTTCCGAATTGCTACAGACCTTGAGGACCGGAACTGGTTTGAATCCAAAACAGCTGCCTCGTCCGGTGGTAAAGACCACCAAGTTGGCGCCTCCGGCCACCATCCCGGTGACGCTGGCAGGGTCGAAGCCCGGGGAGTCCATCACCACCAGCCCCTTGGCGTCGACCGGTTCGGCATAGCCGACAACCGATTCGAGCGCGGTAGAACCACATTTGGCGGCTGCCCCTAATGACTTCTCGACAATCGTCGTCAGTCCACCTGCTTTATTGCCGGTGGATGGGTTGCAGTCGAGCACCTCGCCGAAGACCCCGACATACCACTTCCACCAGTCGATTAGTTCCAAAAGTTTTTCACCGACCTGACGGGTGCGGGCGCGGCGTGTCAGCAGTTGCTCTGCCCCGTAGAGCTCGGTCGTCTCCGAGACGATGGAAGTCCCTCCGCACGCGATCAGGAGGTCGGCTGCCGCGCCGACGGCCGGGTTGGCGGTAATGCCGGAATAGCCGTCGGAACCACCGCACTCGGTCCCCAGGATCAGTTCACTGGCGGGGATGGTTTCACGTCTTGCCTGAGCCACCTGCGGGAGAAGCGATCGGACCATTTCGATACCGCGTTCGATCGTCGCGCGCGTGCCTCCTTCATCTTGGATGGTGATCGCGGGAATCGTGTAGCGATCGGGCCTCACGATCGCCCCCGGATTCGAATCATCACGTCGACCCGGAATCTGTAGCTTGACCAGTTTCTGATCCTGAATCAAATGCCCCACCGAGGTCTGTTCGCACCCCAGCCCGATGAGGACGAAGCCTCCGATGTTCGGATGCTTGGCCATGCCGCCCAGGACGCGGTTGAGCATCTGGTGTTTGAGCCCCTCGTACTTCATCGCGCATCCCCCTTCATGCCGCAGAGCGATCACCCCGTCGACTCCAGGAAATGCCTGGAGCACTTCGGGTGGGAAGGCAGCGGCGATGCGACGCGCGACGGAAGCGGAGCAGTTGACGGTGGAGATGACGGCGATGTAGTTCCGGGTGCCACAGCGTCCACCGGGCCTGCGATAGCCCTGGAATGTCATCCCAGGGATCGGCTGGGGTAGTGGCGGAATCTCCGTGGCGATCGCCTCATAATCCACCTGATGCTCGCATCGGAGATTGTGGCTGTGAATATGCTCACCCGGTGCAATGGTCTGGGTGGCGACTCCGATCGGCCATCCGAATTTGAAGACGGGCTGATCGAGTTCGATAGGGCGGATCGCCACCTTGTGACCGGCGGGAATTCGGCTACTCAGCGCGATCGGATTCCCTCCGGTCCAGCGAGCCCGATGGTCGCGTTCCAGCGTCCGAATGGCCACAGCGCAATTATCGGAAGGGTGCAGCAAAACCAGTTCAACTGGGGTAGGATGAGTCACGTCGGATCCAACCGTGAAAAATGGAAAAGCGATTGCTGCCAACACGGATCGCGGTCAGCAGATTAGATCATAGCTGCTACAGGCATGGGCGAGGAGTCGAAGAATGCAAAAGGTAAAGCTGTTTGTTGGAGTCGATACGGAGGTGATCTCACTGGAGCGGGAGATCAATCGGTGGATCGCCGCCAAGCGACCGCGCGTCCTGTCGCTTTCGGGGAACCTAGCACCGCAATCGACCAAGCCGATCGACCGAGCGTTTGGTCAATCGACCATCCTCATGATGGTGCTCTATGAGGAAGCGGAGGAAGAAGGAGCGTGAGCGGGGAATGGTTGCGAATCCTGGTGCTGGGGGCTCATCCGGATGACGCCGAATTTGCCGCTGGCGGTCTGCTGACTGCGCACCGTCAACAAGGCTCTGTGGTCCGCATGATCAGTGTTACCGATGGGCGGTCGGGACATCATGCCATGGCCAGCGGTGAGCTGGTGGAAAGGCGTCGCGCGGAGGCAGCTAGGTCGGCTCTGATGATCGGCGCCGAAGCGAGCGTCTGGGATTTCCCTGATGGATATCTGGAGCCGACGCTGGCGCTGCGGCGAAGGATATTGGGGGAAGTTCGGAGCTTCAAACCCGATCTGATACTGACTCACCGACCCTGGGACTATCATCCCGACCATCGCGCGGTAGGCCTTGCGGTTCAGGATGCCTGCTACCTGTTTACCGTGCCGCTGGTTGAACCGGAATTTCCTGCGCTTCGAAAGGACCCTGTAGTCGCCTTTCTTGCAGATCCCTTTACGTCACCCGCGCCATTCCGCCCAGATTGGGTGCTCGATACAGGACCATGGATCGAACAAGTGGTGGAGCTGCTGGCATGCCACGAGTCGCAGTTTTTTGAATGGCTTCCTTACCACGATGGACTGCTGGACCAGGTGCCGGACGATCCCGAACAGAGGCTTATCTGGTTGAAATCGTGGTACCAGGAAGCGGCCAGGCAGCGGCGGGGACATTTCTGGCCCGATGGTTGGGGGACTCCTTCGGGGACAGTGGAGGCGTTCGAAGTCAGCCAGTATGCGGGGAAGGTTCCCGACCAAGAGCTGGCAAGGCTTTTTCCCAAGGCACGGCAACGCTCTTGAAATCGCGCTCTTGAAATCGCTGCGCGTCGGTGCCTACACTAGCGGTGCGGGTTGCGTGACGCAGCGCAACGATTCCGACAGCGAGCCGACTTCCGTTCTTGGCTGACCTGGAATCGGCGTCGCAGACTTTATTTGAGAAAGGAGGTGATCGGGTGAGTTCTGACTGTACCGGCCATTGGAGGGATGGTGCGATCTAGGGCGCCGGCGGGCTGCCTGACAGCCGCCATCCCGCTCGTAGGATCTCCTTTCGAAGTCACTACGAGACAAGTTGATCGGGGAGCCTGCAGGGGATCGCCTTGCAGGCTCCTTTTTTATTGGATGGATTGGAGGAAAGAAGAGCCATTTCGTCCGCGATCACTTAAACATACCATTCGATGAAGCGACGGCTGCGGGGATCCAGTTGTCTGGTATCTTCGACGCGGAATCGCGCACCGCTGCCGGCGATGATCTGCACGGTGTGATCCGAAAGTCGGCGAATGTTCTCTTCACTGGTCAGCACGAACTGCGTGCGGCCTCGGTCGGTCTCCACGACCCATTCGCACGGCTCCGAGGTGCCCGAGACGCTGACGACGCGCAGAATCCTCGGCACCCATTGGCGGAACGCTAATTCCTCCCGAACCGGATCGGCCATTTCCGGTGAGAGTGCATCGAGCGATTCGAAGAGGGCAAGCTCCTCCCCGGAGGAAGAGACCAGGGAGATCCAGCCATCGGGCTGGCTGACGGGGAAAAGTGGGATCGCCTGCACGGGCTCGAACGATCGCCCTTGTCGGTCGATCCAGGCCAGTTGGCCACGCGGAGTTCGGACCACGCGCCCCTCAGCCGCTGGGTGCGGGAAGTTATTCGGGGGACCAACCGATTCCTTGGGCATTAGGGGGTATCCTTACGTGGTCGGAAGGGTAGCTAGATTGGGGCATTCTGGGGATTGGAAGAGTCTGGTTGTAGCGTGTGCTGCTCCTGGCAGAGTCTTGTGTAGGTTCCACCCAGCTCCAGAAGCTCCTGGTGTGTTCCCTGCTCGGTGATTCGACCTGCCTCCAAAACGATAATCCTGTTGGCTTTGCGAAGGGTGCTCAAACGGTGCGCGATGGCGATGGTGGTGCGGCCCTGGGCCAGGAAATCGAGCGCACCTTGAATCTCTCGTTCGGTTTGCGTGTCGACCGCCGAGGTTGCCTCGTCAAGGATCAAGATGCGGGGATCGGTCAGGAGGGCTCGAGCGATGGAGATGCGTTGTCGTTCTCCTCCCGAGAGACTTTGTCCTCGCTCCCCGACCATCGAATCGTAACCGTCGGGAAGACGCAGAATGAAGTCGTGTGCTTTGGCTGCCTGAGCCGCTTCGATGATCTCCCTACGAGATGCCTCGGGTCGACCGTAAGCAATATTTTCTGCGATCGTGCCGAAAAAGAGAAACGGTTCCTGGAGGACGATCCCGATGTGCGATCGATAATGGGAAACAGGCATCGACCGGATGTCGATGCCATCGACAGCGATCGAGCCAGACTGGGGATCGTAGAATCGGCAGACCAGATTGACCAGCGTGCTCTTTCCCGATCCACTGGGGCCAACCAGTCCAATCATTTCCCCGGCATGGATCTTCAGATCGATTCCGTGCAGCACTTCCCTTGCACCATATCTGAAATGCAGATTGCGGATCGCGATGGAACCTTCCAGCCTTTGGGGCCGGATCGGCTTGACCGGTTCGGGGACGCTGGGGACCCGATCCAGTATTTCGAAAATCCGATGGGTGGAGGCGGCGGCTCGCTGAGTCCCCGCCAGCATCCGGCTCATCGAATCCAGCCTTGCGTAAAGCCGACCGATGTAGGTGATGAAGACGGTCAGCACCCCGACGGTGATCTGCCCTTTCGCGACCAGCCAAGCACCGAATCCCCAGATGAAAAGGACGCCTATGTCGGTCAGTAGAGCGATGACTGGGACGAAGGCAGCCCAGAGTCGGTTGACGCGATTATTGGCATCCAGCACCTGGCGATTTTTGGAAGCAAATCGCTCGACTTCGCGGTGTTCTTGAGCGAACGCCTTGACGACACGAATCCCTGGAATTGTGTCGGCCAGCACATTGACCATCTCAGCCCATGCAGCCACTCCGCGTGCAAAGCCATGGCGAAGTTTCTGCCGGACTCGCTGGATCAGCCAGGCGATGAGCGGAAAAGGGATCAGCGTCGCCAGGGCCAGACCAGGGTGAATCCAAAAGAGCAGCACCGCCGTGAGGCCTATCATCACCACATCGGTGGCGAAGTCGATCAGCTGCATCGAAAGGAAGTCGCAGATTCGCTGGGTGTCATCGCTGACGCGAGCGATCAGGTCGCCTGTGCGGCGGCCTCCGAAAAACTCCAGCGACAGCTTCTGCAGATGCGAGTACGTAACGTTGCGAAGGTCGGCACTGATCGTTTCCCCGACCTTGGCCAGTACGTAGGTCTTGGCCCAGGAAAGAAGCCACGCCAGGATGGCTGCAAGCAGCAGCCCTGCCAGATAGGAAGGGACTTTCCAGAAGGAAACATCTTTGCCTGCCTGAAAGGGGACCAGCACGTCGTCCAGCAACGGCATCGTCAAATAGGGAGGAATCATCGCTGCCGCAGTGCTGGCTAGGGTCAGCAGAAAGCCTGCCATGATACTGGAGGCGTGGGGCTTGGCGAATCTCATCAAACGCCATAGCGACTGGGAGGGTGGTGGGGCGGGGCGGGCGGCACATCCGTCGCAGATCGATTGGCCCGCAGCCATCCCTCCACCACACGATGGGCAAACTTCCGTCAGCTCCTCCGCAGCAACCTCCGTCTTGCGATCCGATTTGCCATCGCTGCGCCATGCTTGCCATGCCGCCACCAGTTGCCTGGCATCAGGCCACTGATCGGCAGACAGGTACCAAACCGCTGTCCGTTTGCCCTGGGAAAACATCTCAAGCAAACCGACGCTGCCGCATTCCCTAAGAGACAGTTCCTCTATCTCCCTCAAGTCCCATTGCCGCTCAGAAGCTCCCGTCACGGGAGCCCGGGGGTCGGGATCCTCCCAGGTGGAATTGGTGGGGGGAAGGATCGCAAAAGGCTTTGTCCACTCCAGCAAGCGGGCAGTCGTCAGAAGTAGCTGGCGCGTCTGGAATCGAAGCGTCGAATCGAGATCAGGAGCACAGTGGGCGACGACCGTTTCAGGATTCAAGGATGGAGCTTGGCTGGGCTCCTCCGCTGGCCCCGCATGTCGACGGCTCGATCCCTCGTAGGGATTGGCGTTAGGGTTGTTCAACCGATGAGCTCCCGGCCGTACTGAGACATAAAAACACCTAAACCCTTATTTTTATCGCATTTCCCCCTAGATTTGAAATGCTCGCATTTTTTTCAATTGGTGCCCGCATTTTTTTCAATTGGTGCCAGACACCTTTTGCATTCCTTTTGCAGGATTTCCGCGGGGTGCAGGGGAGCCATCCGGGGACCACTGCATGGGGAGACGGCCATGCCAAACACACGAAGCCCTTATTTTTATCGCATTTCCCCCTAGATTTGAAATGCTCGCATTTTTTTCAATTGGTGCCCGCATTTTTTTCAATTGGTGCCAGACACCTTTTGCGGGATTTCAGCGCCCCCCCAAGGAGCGAAGATGCAGCTTTTCTATTTTTTTCCTCGAGGTGGGGGATATGATGAATCGTTCCGATCCGAACGGGGATAAATTCCCTCTCGGATGGATATCGTCGGGAGATGATTGATTTTTGGGGCTGCTGGTTCCCGTATCAGGGACTGACAGAGCCGAAAGAATCGTCGCTAGCATTCGGATTGTCGAGTCGATCGGTTAAGCACAGAGGCCGGATCGTCCGATAGACGTTGGATGTTTTTCGATAAAGCGGCTATTTCAGGAAAAGACGAGACGGTCGGATACCGGCAGCTTGGGGTTAGGTTCTGAGGTCGGATCTTTCGTTGCGTCGCATTTCTCTTAGAGTGCGTTAGGGGTTGAAACGAGATCTCCTATGATCGAATGCTCGCGCGTGCTGAAGTTGCGAGGGCCCAACTTATGGGCCACCACACCCCTGCTGGAAGTTTGGCTCGAACCAAACATGGACTTGCTCAATCGCCGCAAGCCGGCTGATTTGCAAAAACGACTGGAACTGTTGGTGGAATCCCCTTCGTCAGAATACGGCCCGGAGGATTCGATTACGGCATCGGTTATCGGTGGATGGTTGTTGGAAATTGCCGCCACCGCGCAGCGGAAGGCTGGTTACTCCGCGCGGATCCGGAAGGTAGTGGAACGATCGACTCCCCCCAAGCTCCGGATTCTTCTGGAGATGCCTGAGGAGCCGGCGACCTTGGCCTGTTGGGATTATGCGTTGAGAGCCCTTAGCCAGGCGTGGGATGCACCTTCGCTGGAAGCGTTCCTTCGGTGGCGAGACCTGAATACAGAAGCCCTTCTGGAACAGGTTTATGATGCGTGCCTTGGTCCCAGCAGCAAGGCGATTCTTCGCGCCGCGGACGCACGGGGGATTCCATGGCGACGACTTAGCGAGGGGAGTCTGGTCCAGTTGGGCCAGGGGGTCAAGCAGCGACGCATCTGCACCGCCGAAGCTGATTCCACCAGTGCCATCGCCGAAACCATCGCTCAAGACAAACAGCTCACCCGCACCCTTTTGGCCTCGGTAGGTGTTCCGGTGCCGGAGGGTCGTTCTGTGGCGACCCTGGAGGAGGCAATTGTCGCAGCCGACGAGATCGGCGGACTGGTAGTGGTCAAGCCGCAGTATGGGAACCACGGGCGTGGCGTTACCACGAAGATTCAAGGTAAGGAAGCGGTCACTACAGCCTACCAGGCAGCTCGGGAGCATGGCGACTGGGTGGTCGTCGAAAGCTATTCGCCTGGGGATGATTACCGCATGCTGGTCGTCGGTAACCGTTTGGTGGCCGCAGCTCGTCGCGAACCAGCTCATGTCATCGGCGATGGAAAGTCCTCCATCAGCCAATTGGTCGCTCAGGTCAATCGCGATCCACGTCGAAGCAATGGCCATGCGACCAGCCTGAGCCACATTCCGCTGGATGCGGTATCGGTGGCCGTTCTCCGGCAGCAGGGCTATCAAGTCGACTCCATTCCCCCATCGGGGACGAAAGTCCTGATCCGCCGCAATGCCAACCTCAGCACAGGAGGAACGGCAATTGACGTTACCGATCTGGTGCATCCCGAGGTGGCTCGAGCCGCCGTCGATGCAGCTCGAGTGGTCGGGCTGGATATTGCTGGAGTCGACATTATCGCCACCGATATCTCGATCCCCCTGCAAAGTCAGCATGGAGCGGTCGTAGAGGTCAATGCCGGGCCAGGTCTCCGGATGCACCTGGAACCAAGCAGTGGCAAACCACGTCCAGTGGGTGAGGCGATCATCGATTTGGTCTTTCCGAACGGATCCAATGGAAGGATCCCGGTGGTTGCCGTCACTGGAGTCAACGGAAAGACAACCACCACGCGTTTGATCGCCCATCTGATCAGCCTGGATGGCACGCGGGTGGGGATGACCTGCACCGAAGGGATCTACGTTGGCGGCCGGCGCATCGAATCAGGGGACTGCTCGGGGCCGCAGAGCGCCCGCTCTGTTCTTCTCCATCCCGATGTCCAGGCCGCCGTACTCGAAACAGCTCGCGGCGGAATGCTTCGCGAAGGAATCGCAGTCGATCGATGCGATGTCGGCGTGGTAACCAACGTCGGCCTCGGGGATCACCTGGGGCTTGGCGGTATCGACACCGTCGAGCAATTGGCGGAGGTCAAGCGGATTGTTGCTCGAACTGTCCATGCCCAAGGCCACGTCGTTCTTAATGCCACCGATCCGCTGGTGGTCGCCATGGCCCCGCACTGCGAAGGCAAAATCATCTACTTCGGGCTCGATGGCGAACATACTGTCATCCGGGAGCATCGCCATGCAGGGGGGCGCGCCTGCTACATCAAAGACCAGGCCATCACCCTGGCCGAAGGCGACCTGGAGATCCGCTTGCTGGCTCTCCAGCGCATCCCACTGACCCACCAGGGAAAGATCACCTTCCAGGTGGAAAACGCCTTGGCCGCCACCGCTGCCTGCTGGTCGCTTGGCATGCCCGCAGAACAGATCCGCTTGGGCCTGGAATCCTTCTCCAACCATGGCGATAAGCTGCCGGGTCGGTTTAATATCTTGGAGATTCAGGGTGCAACTGCCGTCCTCGACTATGGCCACAATGTTTCCAGCCTGGTCGCTATCCTTCAAGCCCTCGACCAATTCCCGCACCAGGAACGCACCGTCGTCTACTCGGCTGCCGGAGATCGTCGCGATGAAGACATGATCGCTCAGGGAAAGATCCTAGGGGATGCATTCGATCGTGTGATCCTCTACGAAGACACCTTCACCAGGGGCCGCGAAACGGGAGAAATCATCGACCTATTCCGCCATGGGATCCTGCAAGGGAGCCGAGCTAAACAGATCGATGGATTCCATAGCTGGGAAGCTGCGATGGATGCGGCCCTGAAAATCGCTCAACCCGGACAGCTGCTCCTCCTGCAGGCCGATGGCATCGATGCCGCCATGGACTACGT
>JBIINB010000124.1:0-12133 GCA_044337705.1 Pirellulaceae bacterium
TTGAAGACGGCTGAGCCGTCTTAGCCGCCACTCCAGGATGACCGGAGCCAGTGGTCTGCCATCGATCCGTTGCATGGAGTAAAAGAGCCGACCTTGATCCTCACCAGGTTCGTAGATCGGCACGATGTTGGGATGCTGAAGTGTGGAAGAAAGGCGTGCTTCGCGAAGGAATCGCATTTTCGCCTTGGTATCGCCCGCCATCGACTCAGGAAGCACCTTCAGTGCCACGATGCGATCGAGCCCCTTCTGCGTTGCCTCGTAGACAATCCCCATGCCTCCACATCCGATTTCCCGGAGAATCCTGTAGTTGCCCAGCTGCATTCCAGGTGCCAGGGGCGTCTGGGGGATGGAAGGTGGTGCGCCGGCATCTAGATCGAGCGATTCGGCGAGCGGCAGAAGCTTCCGAAGCTCATCAGCCAGATGAGGGTATCGATCCAGGTAATAGGAGATCGCGATCGATTCACTGCGGCGCCGTCGGTCCAGGTAGTCATCGAGGATCGCGTCGAGCAGTTCGGCCCGTTCCTCCTGATCATCGTCCGACATGACCGCACTCCGGAAGTCGTGTGTGCTGAAACAGAATCGCACAATCGATGTTCAATATGATCTCTCAGCATGCATGCCAAGAGCCTTGATGCTACCTGCGGTATCTGCACCGATCATGATAGCGGAGCAGCTCAAGCTACCCGGCTCTTCCTTTTTCCAAAGACTGCGTTTGCATCGCCATGCGAATGGATGTAGTTGGCGAATGGGGTTACGCCTCAGACTGAGAATGTGATCTTTTGTTATGATATCGCGAATCTGCGGGGATTTTCTTTGAATTTCCCAGCCGCTTTGTTCTAATCGCCGTCGTAGTATGATCTGCGGACACAAAAGTGATCGCCTGTCGGGAAAACGACTTCTTTTCAGATCAGCTGTTGCTTCCGAAGGCTGGAGGTAAGGCCGTGAGACGTTATCTGGACGATCCGACGGGAACGTATCAGCGAGCGATGGCGGGGGATGACGAAGCGTTTGTGGCGATGGTGGAGCATTTCCAGCCGAAGCTGGAGGCATATCTGCAAGGGAGAATCGATGCCAGGATTGCTGGCCGGGTTGCACCCTCCGATGTGCTCCAGGAACTGTATCTTCGGCGTCTTGCGCGGCAGCAGCGGTCCCAGGATAAGGACTGCAAATCGGATCCAGCATCGTTGCCGGAATCTTCGCGAGGTGCGTTTGCTTGGTTGCGACGGATCGCCACCCGGCGACTGATCGATTGCCATCGTCGGTATTTTGGATCTCAGAAGCGAGATCCCGCCAAGGAGTCGAGTGTCGCCGACGACCAGTCGGATCGCAATGGACTGAGCTGGGTGGCGGATCGGTTTGGCAACAGTCCGTCGGCTGATCTGCTGGCCGAGGAAAGTCGGCGGAAGTGGATGGAGTGGATGGAGCGATTATCGCCGGCGAATCGGGAGGTGCTGAAGCTGAAGTTCTTTGAAAAGCTTTCCACTCCGCAGATTGCCGAGCGATTGGGATTGCAGGAAGCGACCGTTTCCAAGCGCATCGTCCGCGGCTTGAATCACCTTCGCGAAATTCTACCGGAGAGCACGCCTCCCATCCCTTGAGCATCGCAGGATGGGTTTTTTGCTGTAAGGGCTCGGACTTCTTTCGGCGCATCTCTCTCCGCGTGCTCCGCTAATTACTGGCCTCCGCGCCAAAACATGCGGCATCTTCAAGCTTCAATCGCCCCTTCAATTCAGGCGTCGCTAGAAAATAACGAATTCCGACGCATTCGTTGTCTCATTCGTCCACCAGACATGCGATTGTCATTTAAGAACCGCTGAGTACGCATCGGAATTCGCATCCCTCCTGAAATGTGTGAAAAAACAAAACCATGTACCCGAGCGTGCTGTCGGGCCGTTTCGTAAATTTTAACATCACCGGCGCAGACCGTGTGATGGCAGACGTTCGGAGGCTAAGAGGCGAGAGCCGTCAATAATGCTTGTGATGGTTGACTACCCGCTGTAAACCAAGGTGCAAATCATGCCCGGATCAATCGTCGACCTGATTGTCCAGCAACGCTTGTCGGCTCGCCTGGGCGAGATCGGTGGGCCGGTCGGGGCCGAGTCGCTTTACCTCGTGCGTGGCTACGTGAAATAAGTGGTAAAAAATCAAAACGGGCCAATATCATTCTGAATAGAAACTACCAGACTGAAAATGCGATTGGTAATAGTGGAAGTCCAAGGTAATCAAATAGGATACAGCAATTGTTATTTTTTGATTTTTTATCGATTTAAAATAGGCCAATTAATTTAGGGTTAGAAACATGAGCTCTGAAATATTAATGAAATTAATCGAAATGAGTAATAGCGGTTTCTATAAAGGAGACCCAAAAATCCCGGCCAAAATCGCTAGCGATGGAATAGGTCGTTATGTCAAATTGCAGGATAGCGACTTTAATTTTGGGGGGAGTCACGCTGTTTACTGGTCTCCTGCGACGGGTGCGCATTGGGTTTACGGAGAAATTCTGAGAAAGTATGAATCATTAGGAGAGGAGAGATCCTTTCTCGGATATCCAAAGACAGATGAGCTAGATTTCCCGGAATCGGGAAGGGTGAGTAGTTTCGAGCGAGGCGAGATCTACTGGTGGCCGGACGTTGGAGCGATTGAATTAGGTAATGTCGTTGTACAATTTACTGGATTGCATTGTTTTGGCGAAACCGATTGGGATCAGTCTTCTAATTCAGATGAACCCTACGCGGTGATTGGTGTTTTGTCACCTATTGGAACGTCTACGTATCGAAGTCAGGTTTATCAAGACGTGGATGGGGGAGAAAGCCGCTCTGATCAAATGGAATTGTACAAGGGTAAACCGGCAGGTCTTGTTCTGAGTGTTATATTGAATGAACATGATTTTGCTGATCCTCAGAAGTATTCAGAAATTGTCAAATCAAGTGCTGAAAAGGCATTTGAAGCTGCAAAACTTTTAATTAGTCTTATACCTAAAATTGGGCCGGTTTTATCCGAGGGGCTTGGGGTTGGGTATAGTATCTTCAAAAAGGAAATAGAAAATGAAATACAAAATACTCTTCATTTCGGGGACGACGAACTTGGGACAGCATCGATAGCATTATCTGAGAAGCAGATGGTTGTTTTGGCAGCACGCACAGCAAGATCAAGTTTCAGGGGCGTGACATTTAAGTTGGAGACTCCACTGCTGAGTAAAGATGGGGCATCCTACAAGGTTTGTTTCAACATCGAGCCTGCGTAGGAAGGATATCCTGATCGGTGTCATTCTGTCTTATCCGGTAAGTTTGGGGATTGCGTATGAGTATCTTCGAAGCAGGCGGCAGATACAGATGCTTCAGGAGGTTCGGTTCGGTGTAGGGCCAGTGCGCACTTTTGGACAGATTGGGGTGGCGCGGCAGAATGTGATCGTCTAATGATAAGGCCATCCCCACGCGACGTGCGTTGGCGATGTTCCAGGGAGAGCCACGCATGTTTGAAGTCGATTTCGACGATGTTGTCGATATTCGTGAGCTGTCTGCTCCCCAAGAGATGGTCTATGTGGTACGAGAGTTGGAGGCTCGTGCTGAGGCGACAGATCTTTCTGATGGGTAAGAAGAGAAAACGACATGGCCCGGAGCAGATTGTTGCGAAGTAGCTTGATGCAGATGTGATCCTGAGCTTAGGCAAGCACGTCGCGCCGCTACCGTGGCTCTGGGAGCCACGGCATTCATTGTGCCGGCCCTCCGGGCCTGGGTTCCAGTACAGCGGCTCCAGGCGGTAGTCTCCGTGCAACGGCTTTGGGACCTGGGGTGATGTAATTTTGCAGCTGGATAGGTCCTTCATCGGCTTTTTCCAATTCGCCGTGGGCAAAGAGCCCTGTCCAGGTTCATGCATTCGGCCATCCAACCGGTTAGACTTTGGTCAGTCCGAAAAGGCTGCGTTAGACCAAGGATCTTTATTCTGGGCGGGCGACTCCATGATGATGCATCGACTTCGATCGGCTCTTGCGATGGCAGCGTTCTTTTGCTGCTGCTTCACCTTCCGTTCCCTTCAGGCTGCCGAGTGGCTGAGTTACCCAGGTGGAGAAGGGCCTGGTGAGGGTAAGCACATCGTCTTCATCGCTGCCGAAGAATCGTACCGTTCCGAGTTGTCGATGCCGCTCATGGCTCGCATCCTCGCACGCCACGGATTCCGTTGCACCGTTCTGTTCGCAATCGATCCCAAGACCGGCACGATTGATCCTCGAGTCAACAACAACATCCCAGGCCTTGAGCAATTGGAGTCGGCTGACCTGCTGGTTGCATTTCTGCGCTGGCGAGAACTGCCGGACGAGCAGATGAAGCGGATCATCGATTACACGGAGTCGGGTCGGCCGATCCTCGGAATTCGAAATGCGACTCACCCGTTTCGCTACGCTGCGAATCCTCAAAGTCCCTACGCGAAATACGATTCGGCAAGCAAAGAACCGGCAGGTGGCTGGGGCCGGCAAGTGCTCGGGGAAACCTGGGTCTCGCACTACGGAAAGAATCTTGTCGAAAGCACTCGCTGCGACATCGTGAATTTCGCCTGTAGTCATCCGATTTTTCGAGGCGTTCACCGGAGCTTCTGGATTCCTGATGATGTCTATGGCATCAGTGAAAAGTTGGAAGGGGACAGCGACCCGGTGATGCTCGGTCAGCCGCTTGCTGGCTGGTCTCCTGAAGATCCAGCGGTCGCTGACAAGGCGCCGGTCCCGATTGCGTGGACCAAGACCTATCAAGGCGCCAGCGGAAAACCTGCGCGCGTCTTCACGACGACAATGGGCCACGGCGACGCATTCCGCGTGGAAGATTTTCGGCGGATGCTGGCCAATGCCTGCTACTGGTGCATGAATCTGGAAGATCAGATTGACGCTCGATCGGATGTTTCGATCATCGGCCAGTACGAACCAGGTCCGGCTGGTGCGGGTGGTTTGAAGCTAGGGGGCAAGCCGGAGGATCCGAGCTTTCGCGACCATGGCCATCGGACTGATGTGAGCCGTTTCCCGACGGTCATCGATGACTCCCAGCCCGGCTGGAAGACGTTATCCGAAGCGGACTTTGCGAAAGTCAACAGCGCCGAGGATACATGGAGCTGGAAAGAAGGGGTGCTGCACTGCACAGGGAAACCGGTCAGCGTGCTAAGGACAGCGAAGCAGTACCGGAACTTTGAAATCGTTGTGGAATGGATGCATGAGAAGGCGGCTGGCAACAGCGGCGTCTTCATCTGGGGCACGCCCGAGTCGATCGAGAAGCTGACGGAGGCCGGCAAGCCAGGCTTGCCATCCGGCATTGAAGTGCAGGTGCTGGACCACGGCTTTACCACGATGATGAAGGCCAACGGCGCGAAAACCGATTGGTTTGGAACCAACGGAGATGTCTTCCCGGTGGGGGTGAAGATGACTCCCTTCCCACCGCTGTCGCCGGACGGCAGTCGCAGCTATCCGCGCAGGAATCTGGCCAATGGGCATGGAGAGTGGAATCAATACTACATCCGTGCTATCAACGGGGAAGTCAGGCTTTGGGTCAACGGCGAAGAGGTTTCCGGTGGAACGGGGTGTGAGCCGTCCCAAGGTTTTCTCTGCCTGGAAAGTGAAGGCTCACCGATTCAGTTCCGCAAGATCCGGATTCGGGAGTTGCCGTAGAATTCAGTACCACCCGAAAAGATTCCCTTGCTAACGCTGCGGGTAGGGATGAATCAGGATTCCGGAGAGGTAGTTGGATAGCCGATGAAACCGCTGCTAGCCTCCAACCGGCAAAGCTTGTTCGGCCAGTGAGTTCTTTTCGCGGTGTCTGGAGAGGTGGAAGGTTTATTCTTCCAGTGGCGGTTTCGGAGGCGAAATCCGGATGACCGGTGATGATGACCTACCCGAGATTGCCTATCTGCAAAGCCTTCTGCCTCGATCGAAGACCGATTGCCAGGCCGTCGATCTCATTGCAGAACTTGGGTTTCCGGAGGTTGCTCCGATCGTGCCGGAACTCCTGGAGTGGCTGCAGGATGGCAATTGGCCGGTAGCCAAACGCTTGGCTGGGTGGCTGGCCAGTGTCGGGATTCCGATCGTTCCCTATCTGGATCGGGTGCTGGCGAGTGAAGACCTATCGTCGACCTATTGGATGATTGACCTGGTGATTTCCCGCAGCCAACCGCTTTGCGATCACTACCGGTTGTGGCTGAGTCGTTGCGCTAGGGCACCGACTCCGCTAGAACGCCAGCATGAAATCGATCTGGTCGCTCGCGAAGCCCTTCAGGTTTTAGAGGGCTGTCATGATCGACCCGACGCGTCGCCTTTGTAGCGTCAGCTACAATGCTCGTATCGTTCGATCCTGGTAGGTAAGGGGGGCTGGCGGTGGATGAAGTTTGTTAACCGACCCGATGAAGGTTCTTTCATGAAACCGACGCATTGCGATCGATTCAGCAGGTGTTCTTCGGCGATCGCCCTGATTCTGGTGACGTTGGTCTGTCCTGTTCGCTTGATTTGGTCGCAAGACTCGCAGATCGATTCGATTCCGTTCATCGCTGGTCAAGAGGGGTACGCCTGCTACCGCTGTCCGACTCTGGCGGTGGCCCGCGACGGAACGGTGCTTGCCTTCTGTGAAGGGCGTGTAAACAGTCACAAGGACGAGGATGAGATCGATGTGGTGCTAAAGCGTTCGATGGACGGCGGCCGCACTTGGCAGGCAATTCAGGTACTTGCCAACGACGACCGCAATCCCTGCAAGAATGCTTGCCCGATCGTCCTTCCGTCGGGCCGAATTATCCTGGTTTGGCTATGGAATCAGTGGATCCCGTCAGAGAAGGAACGCACGACGCGGAAAGTTTTCGTCATCCATTCCGATGATGCTGGTGGCCACTGGTCGAAGCCACGCGAAATCACTTCATCGGTCTATCGGCCCAACTGGGGATGGTATGGCACGGGTCCCTGCCATGGGATCGTCAAGCAGTTTCCGCCTCACCAAGGCCGCATCGTGCTCGCCGCACGACATTCCGCTCGGGGGGAGAAAGTCGCAGCGCATCTGATTCATTCGGATGATGAGGGCCAGACATGGCAGATTGGTGGCATCGTTCCCAGGCCGAAGAGTTCCGAGGCGACGGTGGTGGAGTTGAGCAATGGGGATCTGATGATCAATTGCCGCAATCAGGAGGATCGCGAATCCTATCGCGTGGTGGCGATCAGTCGCGACGGGGGGGATTCATTCGCCGAGACCTATCTTGAGAGGCAGTTGGTGGAGCCTCGGGGGTGCCAAGGGAGTCTGTTGTATCATTCGAACGATTCCAAGACGGGTAGGGGAAGGATTCTGTTCTCCAACCCCGCCAATGCCACGATGCGTGCCGATGGAGCACTGCGGCTGAGCTGTGATGATGGGAGGACGTGGACTGGAGCGTATCGCTACGCGCCCGAACCGGCGCCCTACTTCACCGGTTATTCCGATCTCGCGAAATTGGCTGATGGAGGGATTGGGATTCTTTACGAGCGTGGCGACCTGGAGGATTTTTCCAGGAAGAGCGACCGGTACGACGAGGTTGCCTTTACCGTCGTGGGTCTTCATCAGATCCAGGCAGAACTTCCATGATCGATTCATCAGCCAAAGGGATTTTTCAGTACGATGCCAGAAATGGAGATACTGCTGGAGCGGCCGCGCGACGACAAGTTGCTGGAAGCTTATCGCCGGAAGCTCGGCCGGGATTACGAAGGATATCGCAACCACGTGATGCGGACGGTGACCTACGCGATGCATTTTCTGCATCAGGACCCGAAGTGGGCGGCGTTGGTGGAGACGGCGTTTGTCTACCACGACATTGGGCTGTGGACCGATCGCGCGCTGGCCTATCTGGAGCCTTCCGAAACGCTGGCTCTTCGGGACAACCAGCGTTACCAATGGGGGCTCGATGAGGAAGCGGTTCGCGGGGTGATCCACTGGCACCATAAAGTGCTTCCCTATCGTGGTCCTCATCGGGAGGTCATCGAGGCCTGCCGCAAGGCGGACTGGATCGATGCGACTCAGGGCTGGATGCGAAAAGGGATTCCACGGCGAGAGATTCGCCGCGTCGAAGCCGCTTTCCCTAACTGCGGTTTTCACAAGAGCCTGATGCGACTGGCGAAGGACTATGGCGGGTCGACTGTCGCAGGGGGCCTGAAAGTCTTTCGCGGCATCGTCAAGTGGTGAACGATCCGTGTGATCGTCTCTGATTTTTTTGCCTGTCAAACGATGCTGCATGGATGAATACAGTGCCGTCCCGGTGGAAGTCGTGTGACTGGAAAGGATCCCAGTGATGCGTATCTCGTTCGATATGGACGATACCCTCGTCCCTTTGCATGAAGACGATGTACGGCAGGCCGATTGCCGTTTGCTGTGCGGCGATCCGATCCGCAGAGGTGCAATTGCACTGCTTCGCGAGCTACAGACAGAGCACGAACTATGGGTCTATACCACTTCATTCCGGTCGCCTTGGAAGGTGCGATGGAGTTTCCGACTGAAAGGGATTCGCATCGCGACGGTGATTCAAGAAGATTTGCATCGCAAGATGATTCGTGAGTATTCCTTCCAACGACCACCTTCCAAATATCCAAGACACTATGGGATCGACCTGCACATCGATGATTCCAAGGGAGTGCTGGCCGAGGGGCAGCGATTCCAGTTTGCGGTCCTGTGGGTCGATCCTCGCGATCCCCAGTGGGTCGAGACGGTACGTTGTGGTATCGCAGCGTATGGTAGCGAGCGTGAGGGCTGACCTGATGGCTGGCCATCTGTGATTTTGTCCATTCGGATCCGCGACGCCGTTGCATCGGACAACCGTTGCTACTTGGGAGAACTGGGAGGCACGAAGTAGGAAAAGGAGACTTCCCCGTTGCGGTCCCCAGGCTCCTTACCGTCCAGGTAGGTGCGCACGTAATCGATGCGGACTCCTTCGGGTGCGACGCGGACTCGAACGAATCCGGAGCTCGGCTGGAATTCTCCCGACAGATATCCGTACTCCTCTGCGTTTCGGGTGTTGCCTGAACGCGCGTGGCTAGGCTGGGGTACCTCCTGGTAGACGATGCCATCCAGATCTTGTTTGGCAAAGAAGTGGTCGTGCCCATGGAAGACGACCGAGGTTCCTGCATCGACCAGCATCTGATGGATCGGCTTGTCCCATTGGGGACGATATCGATCGAATTGCCATGCTCCTTGCGGGTTGCGGCCACCCCATTCCCACAGGTTCGCCACCTCGGCGCCTCCACGTTGGCTTTGCACGGCACCACCCACCAGATGATGGATGAACACAAACCGGTACTTGGCTGGCTTGGCCAGTTCTTCCTGCAGCCATCGGTACTGCAGTTCGCCCAGCGTCCAGTACCAATTCCCGTCGGCGGATGCTGCAGCATTGTCCCTCTGAGGCGGAGTGGCTTGGTCCCCATTTCCTTGGTTGCCGACTCCTTGGGGGCGATCTGGAGCGTTCCGACCTCTCTGTCGGCCGCCACCTTGTCCACCTCCTTGGCCACCTCCCCCTCCACCCCTTCGCGAGGTGGTGTAGCGGTAGGGATCGAGCGTGATGAACTGAGCGTCTCCCCAGTGCCATGCGTAATAATTCTCCGGTTGCCCGATATCCGCTTCTTCGGATCGGTTGCCGGAGTAGAAATGATTGGGGGAGGGGTTGGCGAAGAAAGACTTTCGGGTTTTCGTCGCCCAGGTCATCGATTGCCGACCGGCCGATTCGCCATCGTGGTTACCGATCACGAAGTAGAGCGGCGATGAGCTGCACAGATGGGAAAGGTAGTACCTTTGTGCCAGGTACTGTCCCTTGGAAAGCTCGGGGCGCACATACTTGCCGGTCATGAAGGTATCACCCAGCTCCAGATGGAAGTCGGGGCGATCGGCCAAGGCGTTGCGGAGCGTCTGCAGGTAGACATCGCCACTGGAGTTTTCATCGAGGTGCGAGTCGGCGGTGACGGAGAAGACGAAGCTGCTTGCGGTGGCTCGCTGTGTATGAAAGCCTGCCACCTCCCGCTCGTAAGTCACACCCGATTGCCCGTCGACAAAGATCCACTGGTAGCGGTAGGCGGTATCGGGCTGGAGCGGGTCGAGGACGATCGAGACTGGCTGGCCTCCGATCAATTCTACTGGCGGGGTCTCCATCCACTGGTCGCTGCCTTCGACCTGATAGCGGACCCGGCCGCGACCATCGGCATTCTGCAGGACCCTCAATTCGATCGATCGATCTGTCGGCCTTCCTAGGATGATGTCGCAAGGATGGTCGGGGATGTCGTTGGCTGGTGGTGGCTTTTCATAGCCTCCAAGTCGGCTGCCGCCACCGCCACGCTGGCCTTCTTCTCGCTGACGATCATTGGGCTGGCCCCGTCGGCGCTGATCCTGCTGGTCGGGATCGCGATTGACTTGAGCTTGTACTGCGGATTGGAGCAGCAGGACTGTTAGTATGAGATGAAAGAATCGCAACAGTAGAGAACTGTTCCGGGAACGAATCTGCTTGGAGTATGTTTTCATGGTGCTATCGATCATCGTCGTGGGGAATGACATTGGTTTGTGGGTTTCTTGAAGCGATGGATGGTTCCAAAGGATCCGGCGCTATCGGTTGCGGCGAGGTTGCCGAGGTGGTGAGTCGGGTACGATGTCATTCAGCTTCGAGTAATCGATGCGAGGCTTTCCATCGGGAGGTGCGGTGACGTGGTGGCGGAAAAGGACCACATTGTCGACGGCCAGATCGTCCGACCAAATGAACTTGGCACCTTCAAAATCGTGTTCGAAAAAAGGCTGCTTGGGGCCGACTTCCTCTTCGGTGAATTCCTTCGCATGGGGCCATTTGGAATCATCGAAATCGATGGCAAACCAGTTGTCTGGAATCTCTTCCTCTTCGATCGTTGGATTGCTGGTATCGCGGCGGAGCGGTCCGCGTGAATAACTTTTCGCTTTCCACCTGGCATCAGTCACTGTGCCATCCGCGAACTTCAGGATGAAGCCGCCATCCCCGATATTTGTGTTGGCGTATTCCATTCCGGTTTTCGGATCGAAGTTGTCTCGGGCCATCACTGCAATCGTCATGGGATAGGTGGGCAGCAGATCGACGGATATCACGTTGTGGGGATGAATGCGATGGAATCGACGGCAGTTAGCTGGCCGTTGATGTAGAGGACGAACCAGTTATCCGCATAGACGCTCGCGCGAATCGTATCGCTCATCTGCGGCTTTCTCAGTTTCGTACCGGCTCTGCCGGCGTCTGGCTTCCCTGAAACGTCGGGGAGAACATCCTGCGGGTCCCTGGTTTGCTCGGGTGGCTGGGAAGTGGCTGAGATGGCCAGGAAGCCTGCGACAAGCATCAGGCTTAGCGATCCGAAAGAGAATCTATTACGCAGCTTCATCATTCCCCCCTCTCTCACGACAGACTGGCGTTCCATGCGACCAGCGGACGGTGTTGACGAAGGAGACTTAGCCCCCGGCGTCAGATCGTGACGTGAATTCCTGGAATCGGAAGATCGGGCTCAGCCTTTCCTTGGCTTCTTGCTCTTGCGTTAGACTTCACACGTAGCGTTGCGGTGGCACGGGCGTCCCGCCCGTGGGCGTGTGACGGTCAGTGTGGCTTCAGATCCGGCCTCTTGAGCTATCGATAGCGCCGCATTTGAATTGAAGTTCATGGCCGAGACGGGCATGCCACGGTTGGTTTCTTATGTGGCACGGGCGTCCCGCCCGTGGTTTTGTGGCGGTCAGTGTGGCTTCAGATCCAGCCTCTTGAGCTATCGATAGCGCCGCATTTGAATTGAAGTTCATGGCCGAGACGGCCATGCCACGTGTTGGTTTCTTATGTGGCACGGGCGTCCCGCCCGTGGGCGTGTGACGGTCAGTGTGGCTTCAGATCCAGCCTTTTGAGCTGCCGATAGCGCCGCATTTGAATTGAAGTTCATGGCCGAGACGGGCATGCCACGGTTGGTTTCTTATTTGGCACGAGCGTCCCGCCCGTGGTTTTGTGACGGTCAGTGTGGCTTCAAATCCGGCCTCTTGAGTTGTCGATAGCGCCGCATCTGAATTGAAGTTCATGGCCGAGACGGGCATGCCACGGTTGGTTTCTTATGTGGCACGGGCGTCCCGCCCGTGGGCGTGTGACGGTCAGTGTGGCTTCAAATCCGGCCTCTTGAGCTATCGAT
>JBIINB010000040.1:0-35438 GCA_044337705.1 Pirellulaceae bacterium
AGCTGGTTTGTTGAGGACAGTGGCCTGGGGTCTTCCCTGGCTGGCGGTGATCCAGGTTCTGGCAGCTGCCATGCGTGGTGCCGGGAAAACGAAAATCCCACTGTGGATCTCCCTCTTCAGCTTCCTGGTCGTGCGCATCCCGCTGACCTATCTGATCGCTACCGACCCCTCGGGACCGCTCGTCGGACCTGCATGGTCGCATCCGTTGCAAGGACAGGGAGTGCAGGGCGCGTGGTATGCGATGCTGGCCGATCTTACGGTGCGAGCCACCCTATTTGCGATCGCCTTTCGTATGATCACCCTTCATCAGAATGACCGCAGTTCGCGGGTGTCCTCTGGCCACTGAGCGATTTCGTTCCCGTAGCATGGCCCGTTGGATCGCTAGGGATCGCCACGGTTTAACACACGGGATCTGCCGCCCAGGCAAAAGATGTTCGTCAGGACCGTCGTACTCGTACTCAGTGCAACGGTACTCGTACTCAGTGCAACGAAACTCGTACTCGAAAGGAACGTGATGGCGGAAGCAACATCGGATCATGAACGGCTTGACATTGATCGCCTTTCGATGGACTACGTTGTTATCTCGTAACGCATCACCAGGTCGCTATCCGGTATCCATCGACCTGCTCGCCAACTGTGGTTGCGTGTTGCACAATCCATTCCGCTGAGTATCGCGGAAGGAAACGGCAAACAAACCCTCAAAAACAAAAAATCGGTTCTTCGAGATTGCTCGCGGTTCGGCCCTGGAGTGTGCGTCGATTCATGATGCCTTGCGTGTTTGCGACGCCATGAACGAGGAATCAAACCTTCGCAGAGAATCGGACTTGAAATGAATCGTCTGGATGCTCACTCGGCTGATTCCAGGAACAGAATCGGTAGCCGAAGATCGGATCGAGTACGAGTACCGCGATGCTGAGTACGAGTACGAATCAAACCCCCGAAATCTGACGAACAATACAATGCAATGGAGCGGCGGAATACTTACGATTTGAACCCTGGCCAATCTCCCGCCGCCACGGGATTGGTTCGGTTCTCTGGTGCGGGAGATGGGATGAGCTCCTTGTGGATGTGATGGTGGAGCCAGGTGTTGGCATGGGATAGGATAAGCACTGTCAGGTGGATGGTATGGCATCGATCTGAATCGGGAGTCGGTGGAGCTCTGGAATCTTTTTCTTTCGGATGGAACCCTCTATGCATGCCTTGCCGTTGATCCTTGGAGCGCTGGCTGCCATGGCGATCGCGTATCGCTTCTACAGCGCCTTTCTGGCAGCTAGGGTGGCCATGCTGGATGACTCAAGAGTCACTCCGGCGGTCGTCAGGAATGACGGACAGAATTACCATCCCACCCATCGATGGGTTCTATTCGGTCATCATTTCGCCGCCATCTCGGGTGCCGGTCCGCTGATTGGTCCCGTCCTGGCGATTCAGTATGGATTCATGCCAGGGTTGATCTGGCTAGTGATTGGAGTTTGTTTGGCTGGAGCGGTTCAGGACATGCTGGTACTGGCAGCCAGTGTGCGCCATGACGGCAAGTCTCTGGCAGAGCTGATTCGACGCATGCTGGGGACATGGCCCGGGATCTTTGCAGCCATCGCGATTCTCTTCATCGTCGTGATCGCGCTGTCGGGGCTTGGGCTGGTGGTGGTCAAGGCGCTGGGTGGTGAGGAGATCCGACTGGCACCAGGGACTCGCATGGTGGCCACATCGCCAATCCAAGTCGACAAGAGCCAGGGGGGGATGACAATCCACTTTCCCAAGGGTACCGAAGTCATCTATCCAGGCGGAAAAAGTCTTCTACGCAGTGAAGCGTTTTCCTTGACATCGACCGAGGCGGCTGCATCGCAGACGCCTCCTGACGATCCCAACCAGTGGGTCACTCAGGCTGGCACCAAGGAACTGGTGCGGGGAAGCAGTTGGGGCACCTTCACGATTTTCTGCACCGTACCAATCGCCCTTTTTGTCGGATGGTACATGTATCGGTTTCGCAAAGGGAAGGTTCTGGAAGCTTCGCTGCTGGGCGCTGCTGCGGTTTTGGGAGCCACCCTGCTGGGACACAGCATTCCGGGGTCCCCGCTGGAGCCTTTCTTCAGCCTCACGCGAGGCCAGACCATTCTTGCACTCTGCGTTTATGGCTTCATCGCCTCAGTGCTTCCCGTCTGGGTGCTGCTATGCCCTCGCGACTACCTTTCCAGCTTCCTGAAGATCGGAACGATCGCTTTGCTTGTCGTGGGAATCGTCGTCGCCAATCCGAAAATGGAAGCGCCAGCGGTGAACGAGCATTTTGCGGGTGGTGGCGGTCCGCTGTTTCAGGGGGCGATCTTTCCCTTCGTGTTCATCTGCGTGATGTGCGGCGCGATCTCCGGTTTTCACAGTCTGGTCTCTTCGGGAACGACTCCCAAAATGATCGGAAGAGAAAGCGACATCCGACCGATCGGCTACGGAGCGATGCTGCTGGAAGGTCTGGTGGGTGTGGTAGCCCTTCTGGCCGCCGCCGCATTACCGCAATCGGATTACTGGGCGATCAACATCGATCTGGCGAAGGTAGAGCAGTACGCGGAAACGCTGCAGAAGATGGATGCCAATCAGGATCGATTGGCGGAGATCGAACAGCAGGTGGGCGGTGAATCGCTGCGTGGGCGAACCGGCGGGGCAGTGACGCTGGCCGTCGGGATGGCGCAGGTGATGACGCAGGCGATCCAACGCATCATGCCTCAACTGGAGAGCGATGGATGGATCAAATACTGGTATCACTTTGCGATCATGTTCGAGGCACTGTTCATCCTGACGACAATCGACACGGGAACCCGCATCGCGCGATTTCTGCTCCAAGAACTGCTGGCCAAGGTGGATCGACGATTTGAGCGGATGGACTGGATGCCGGGTGTAATTCTGGCGACGGCCCTGGTGACCATCGGCTGGGGCGGGCTGATCTGGACCGGATCGATCGATACGATCTGGCCGATGTTTGGTATCGCCAACCAGTTGCTTGCTGCCCTGGCGCTGACGACCGTCGCGACGTGGCTATTTCAGGAAGGTCGGGGCCGCTACGCCTGGGTGACTCTGGTCCCCTTGGCATGGGTCGCTACCACCACGCTGACCGCATCGGCTCAAATGATCACCGGAAGATTCTGGTCGCTGTTGGTGTCCGGATGGAAGGATCGACAGTGGGCGACACTCGTGCAGGGTGGACTTTGTACCGCTGCTACCATCTTCCTGATCACATGCTTCCTATTGGTGCTGGGGCATGCGGTCAGCCATTGGGTCGAAGCCGTTCGGCGACAGGCCGGAGTCAATCACCTGCCAAGGCATTAAGCGTTCCTCAGGAAAAACCGCTCCGCAGGCCCAGCATTCCAATCATCGTATCCTTTAGGAGACTTCTTCGTGAATCGCGACTACAACGAGCGATTTGGGCCTGAAGCCTGGAACGATCCATCCGTGCCGAAAGTCGATCGTCTGCAAAGATTTCTAGGCATCGTCGTCGGCCTGTTTGCCGCGATCTTGTGGCTGGGGACGTTCCTCGGTTTTTGGGGGATCTTCACCGATCCGGATCCCAAAAAGCCGGCGATTGTAGTGGGAGTATGCGGGTCGATCGCATCCTTTCTGACGACACTGGCATGGTCCTTATGGCATGGTCGCGGGGTGCCTCTTTGGGTGATGCGACTCTTTGCAATTCTTGGTTTTCCTGCGTTGATCCTCGTCGCGACGCAAGCTAAAGGGATTGGGGATCTGTGGATGCTGGTCGGTCCAAGCCTGATGCTGTACCAGGCATTGCCTGTTCTATGGAAAGGTCCCGTCAGAATTTCGCCGCAAGATCCCATGAAGCGGATCGATCGATGATGGATTGACCTGGGGCGGCGATCGTCTCTCGGTCTTCACAAAAAACAGGCAAATTGTAGCGCTGGCTACAATTTACCCGAGGCATCGCCAGTTGGCTCAGTAGCCTTCCGTGGCGACGACGATATCCAATCGCCTGTTGGCGGCTCGCCCCTCATTGGTTTGCTGGCTTCCCACGGGGCGGCTATCGCCGAAGGCGAGCGACTGGAACTGGCTGGCGGGAAGCTGGCTGCGTCGCACCAGATACTCTAGGACCGCCATGCTCTGCGCGGCGGAGAGTTGGTAGGGGGTTGAGTAGGATCCCGGGGGCAGCGGAGCCGCATCGGTGTGTCCTTCGATGGAGATGCGCTGCCGAGGGTAGGACTGGCGTATCGTTTCGGTGAGGCGATCGAGCACACCAGCGGCGCTGGGAGCCCACTGCGTGGTGCCAGGGAGAAACAGCTGATCGGCAGGGATCGTCATCCGCTGGCCGACCGCGCCCGAGGAAAGTGGACCGAAGCGAGCGGGCGTTTCCGATGGCATGGGGGCAGATCGATTGGCAGTGAAATCCGAGGGGCCAGGTTCCACGTTGCGGTTTTGTGACTGGTTGGCTGTCAGGATCGCACTGCCACGCTTTTGGATCGAATCCTTCAATTCCTGCGATTGACGGCTGGCTTCGATCTGGCCGATCTGCGCCTGAGCCAGTTGGCCGCTGAGATCCTGAAGCTGCTTGGTCATCAAATTGGCCCGGTCGCGATGCAGCTGCATCTGCTGTTGCGACTGCGCCAGTTGATTGGTGAGCTGGCGGTTGTTTTCATCGAGCAGCCGGAGACGCCGCTCCAGTTCCTGGATCTGGCTGTTGGCCTGAGCGACGATCGTCGCGTTGGGATCATTGGATGCTGGCCCGGCCAGCCCGGCATTCGGCTGGCCTGTTGGCGGGCTGGCGGTGGGAGCTTGCGCGAGTGCAGGGGATGAAGTCGGCGCGCTGGGACCGGTGGGCATGGGACTAAAGTTCCACCAGGAAGCGCTAGGCCAGGTTGGCGCGGGCCAAGTCTGCTGGGGAAAGGTCTGCTGGGTCAATGGACCGGTCATTGGCGTTTGAGATTGGCAACCGGTCAGGCCCATCCCTGCCAACAGCAGGCAAAGGGGCCCAAGCTGGCTGGCCATGGTGTGATGGCGAGCGAGCTGGCGCGGACGTGATCGCAGCGACGTCAGCTTCACCTTCTACCTCCAGCCTGGGATCGAGAGTCCTTGGGGTACAGGACCCCACGGCCGATCCGCCTTGGTGGGGACTGGCTGGAGCGCCGGTGCGCTGGGGTCAACGCAAGCGTGTACCAACTCCTACCCGGCGGCTCAAGGTCATTTTTCCTCACCCCTTCCAAAGTGCAGCATACGCATGGCGTGGGGCTGGAACGATTCGCTTGCAATCCGGCCGTTGTGCCATGTTTTTCCGCTCGGAAGAGTCAGCATCGCATGGGCCGCCCACGCATCTTGCGGCCCAGGTGGTGTGGCCGTCAGCTCGCTCCAGGGAATCGCCAGTTCCACCGACCAGGTCGCTTCGTCCCGGTGCACCGCGCGGAACCACTTGGGATTCCAGGTGACAAGGTTGCAGCATCGGTCTTCTGTGTTTCCCTGACAGTCAATTTTGAACTGGTAGCAGGTGGCGTAATCGCGATCGATATCCAGAGTCAGTGTGAAGTGATCGAGGGATGGGGAAAGGGAATCATATTGGCGAACTGGTTGCGAGGCCGGGGGAAGTTCATCTGAAGGAGCCGGAGCAATCATCCAGGCATAGAGGAATTGGTCGTCGTAGGCCAGTCGGACTTGAGCCGAAGGGTGGGAGGGAAGGCCGTCGGCCGAGATCAGCTCCCGCGCGCCTTGAGGATTCCAGCATGGTTCTTCGGCCTGTCCATCCAACTGGGGTGGCCGCGATGTGGGAGCGGCAACCATCGCCAGGGGATGCATGATCCCCTGGTTCCACTGCGTTTCCTGTTGAGCGATCTGATACCATCCGGCAATCGCCGGAGCCTGCAGCCATTCCTGGAAGGGGCTGGAGGTGCGGGAAGGCGCCGAAGCTTCGAGACTTGACGATGCTTCCGATTCGATTTGTCCCTCGTGCCAGCGGGCCGCACGCCAGCGGGCCATGCCGGCGCGCGGGTCAGAGAAAAAAGGGCTATGGGCCCTGGAGATTAGCTCGGTAGACCAGGCGATGACGCGAGGTTCCACCAGCCATGTGGCGGCAGGGATCGCCGAATCCCTTTGATTTTCCCTCCAATCGGCAGCACGCATCGCCGTCGTGGCTTCCCCTTGCCTGCCTTGAGGCATCTGCCCCGGAGCGGTCAGGTCAAGACTGCCTTCGCCAGTCTGAAAGGCCGCCTTCTTAACGCCGTCGGAGGGCAGCGCCGCATCCAGGGCAATCGAACCGGCCGTCGTGGAGGAAGTTGCCTGGTTGCGGAATGGGGAGTCGTGGTTGACGGAGCGCACTGGAGCCGGAGATTGCCGATTGGCCAGTTGGTCAACCGACTGGCGATCGATCCAGTAGGCGAGCTCTTCGCTGCTGGCATGGGTGGCCAGTTCGATCCAGGCGGCGAAGGCCAATCCGCTGTTCGGATCGGTGCGCACCAGTCTTCCCAGGCTCGCTTCCCATCGATTCCACTGACCTCGCTGACGACATTGCTCTGCAAGTTCCATCAACCAGCGACCATGAAGTTCCTTCGGTGCCGTCTGGAGAATCGACTCCAGCTGGCTTTCCCATCGAGGTTGGCGCCCCGTCGATTCGTTAGGTAGATCGCACAGGGCCAGCAACTGAGAACGGGTTTGGATGCCGCCGGCAAGTCGCGCGACCGATCGCTGTCCCACCGAAAAGGGAGATCGCTGGGTTGACGGATCGATAGCCAAGCCCCCTAGCAGATTGCGACGCGAACCCTCCGAGAAGATCGGGCTGACGCGCAGACTGTAAGTACTCGAGGGCGCACTGCCTCCCACGGGACGCACCAGTAGATCGACTGGAGCCAGCAATTGGGAGAGGAGAATTCCCGAGTGGGCGAGCGCTTTTTCCTGAGGGACTGCAAGGCCTCCAGGATGATCGGATGGAGCAAAGACCTTAGCGATCTGCCAGGGTTGATTGAGCAGGTTGTTGGGCTCTTGGTCAGGACGCCAATTTGGGTCTGCTGCCAGTTTCATTGCCTCCTGCGTCCAGTTGGCGACTTGAGATTGAAGTCCCGTTGCGGTTTCCTGTTCGGCCACTAGCACCTGGGGGCGAAGCGTTCGGATCCAGGCTGCAATTTGTTCGACCTGCATGGAGTAACCCGGCTCGGAAGATCCGGGAATAGGCGCCGCCAGGGAAGCCGAAACGTTCAGATGACCTGCCCATACGAGAGCCAGCGAGTTGGCGATTTGCGCTTGGGTCGACGATTCATCAGCCCATGCGGCGGCGGCCGAGGCTCGGTCTACATCGGCGACCCGCAGCCATCCACTTCGCAGCGGCAGTTCGATCGAAGTTTCGGCGAGCAGTTCCAGCGGCGCGGTGGCGCCGGTGGCGGTGATCGCCAGCAGACCAAGACGACAGTTTTCTCCATGCTCGGACCACCATGCTTGGCCTCCGTTACGGCTACCGACGATTCCGGCGGCAGCACCTGCAACCACCAGCCGATCCCCCTGCCAACCGGCCATCGTCTCCAGAGGAAGACAGTTGGGTAGGGTTTGTGATTGCCAGGTAGTGCCTTGGTCGACAGAGTGAATCAGGACATTTCCCGGTTGGCCAAGGCACCATACCGAACGGCCATCGGCATGAATGGCTCGCCACTCAATCGCATCGCAAACCTTCGGTAGACGAGTGCGGTCGATCGCAGTCCACTGCACGCCATCCTGGCTGAAGGCAATATGTCCTTTTTCCCCAGCGATCCACCATAGCGTTCCACTGTCGGCAAGACAGTGCCACCGGCGGGGCTGGTCGAGAGGGGGAATGACCACTTGGGTGACTTCGCGCGTCTGATCGGCGCGGAAGATTCGGCCGATTCGGTCCATGAGTAGTCCTTGGGTACGGTGGCGCCAGCGAGCCTGTTGAAGATGACCCAGCCCCACGCAGGCCACCGACCAGTGCTCGCCACCATCCAGCGATTCAAAAATACTGCTTTGGTGGACCGTCGAAAAATCGCCCCAGGCGATCAGGTGGCCTGGGCCCAGCGATTGGATACCAATCAGTCGAGGCAACGTGGGAATCGGCACACTCTGCCAAGTCTTCCCGCCATTGGAGGTCCGGAAGAGAACGCCGCGACTGATCTTCAGAGGGGGTTCGATCGTACCGCCCACCGCCCATCCGGATCGATCGTCGTGGAAGTTGACAGCCATCAGGGGATGTGAAGTGCCGCTGACCTGAGCGAACCACTGGCGACCACCGTCGGTGGTCGCCAGAATCGTACCCCGATCCCCCACGGCCCAGCCGCGATCGAGCGACTGGATATAGACGGAGTGAAGCACCCCATCCACCCACGGGGCATGCTGCAGAGGCTCACCAGTCTCCTTGCGGGCTGGCAGGTTCCTCTCGTCCGGGATCGGCTGGAGCTGTCCTATCTTTCGCTGCAGGCTGGAGTTCTGCGACCAGAGGCGTGGTGCACCAGTCAGCAAGCAGGCTACGATCAGTGCAGCAAACAAACAAGGCTGTTGCATCATGGTGAGGTGCTGTGCGCGACGGGTGCGGTCAGGTCGGCATCCGTCCAGGAGACGATGGCGATTCCGTTCTCATTGGCGAATTGAAGAGACGCTTCGCGTTCCAGGAGGATGGTGCGATGGGCTTCAATCGCAAGTGCGGTGCCACCGGCGCGGAGGAGGGTCTCTAGGGTCAGTCTTCCAATGGTAGGAAGATCAAATCGATCGTCCTGCGATGGCTTGGCCACCTTCACCATGCTGAAACCACCTCGCGGGCACAACTGACCGGTCCGTACCAGACAGGCATCAGTCCCCTCGATCGCCTCCACACCCAGGACCGTCTGGTCCCGCACCGTGACAGTCTGGCCGACATCGAGGTCACCCATGCGTTTGGCCATGGTCCAGCCGAATCGCAGATCCTTCAGTTCACGCCAGGAGGGACTGCGCCGGGTCAGCAGGCCATGGGGGGCAAGCAGTTCGGGGGCCACTTGGGTTCCAGGCACAATCTGCATTCCTTTCGTCTCGAAGTGGCGAACGACAGCTCCCAGGAGGGAATCGTCGCGCGCATCGGCGGTCTTTCGAATCAGATGCGGGGCGAAAATCTGAAGGCACTCCAGGTCGGGCAAGTGCCGCATCCAGCCGAAACGCTGAAACAGGATTTCGTGCTTGAATAGCTTTCCGGCCAGTACCACCTTCTGGACACCCTGGCGTTTCAGCCATCGGCGCTGAGCCCCCACTTTGCAGATGCCGAACCACTGAAAGGCTTGGGCCATCCTGGCAAGTTCCGGACTGGCGCAGTCTCGAAGGGCTGCAACAACGACTGGAACGCCTCGCTGATGGAGGGCTTCGACCACCTGCAGCGGATAATTGCCCCAACCTGCGATGATTCCGACCGGCGGTTGTGCAGGATGCGCGACGGAAGCCACATTGCCTCTCAGCGGACCTGCCAGTCGCAAAGGATGGACACCACTCATGCCACTCGCCTTGGTGATGCGGATGCGTCACAGGAATCGTCTGCTCCCGCAGCACTCCCGGAAGCCTCCAATGCCGCCAGTCGCTGGGTCAGTTGCCGCAGTTGATCTCGCATCTCCGGGAGACGTGAGAGCATGAGGACCGATTGCAGATAATGTTTCTGAGGGATGGCTGGTGAGCCGCCGACCATCGAATCGGAAGGAATGTCTCCGGCGACGCCTGCCTGCGCGCAGACGACCGTGCGGTCGCCGATATGGACGTGATCCCTCATACCAACTTGACCGGCCAGCACGACGTAATCGCCCGTTGATGAGCTGCCCGCTACGCCCACCTGCGAGCAGATCAGATTGTGTTTTCCGATTTTGCAGTTGTGCGCGACCATCACCAGGTTGTCGATCTTCGTCCCTTCGCCAATGCGAGTTGCGCCGAAGGTACCACGATCGATCGTGGTGTTGGCACCGATGTCGACATCGTTTTCGATGATCACGTATCCCAACTGGGCAGACAGATGATGCTTGCCGCCTCGGGTTGCATATCCAAACCCATCGGCCCCCAGGACAGCCCCTGCATGAATTCGGACGCGCGCACCGATCCGGGTGTCCGGATAGACAACCACATGCGGATACAGTTCGCTGTCCTCACCCACGGTGCAGCCGGCCATCAGGTGAACCCCAGGATGAATGCGCACGCGGTCTCCCAGGATGCAGTCGGGGCCCACCGTCGCCGTCGCCGCAATCCAGCAGTCCTTGCCAATCGTCGCGGAAGCATCGACCACCGCGCGTCGATCGATCCCAGGTGAAGCATGGGGATGGCTCGGCCGGAAGATCGCCACGATCCTTGAGAATGCCGCATACGGATCCGGAACGATCAACTGCTCGCAGGGAACCGATTCCAGCGGCTCCCGAAGCACAACCGCTGCAGGAGTCCGGGTCTGAAGAGTCGGAAGGTTCTTGTGGGAGTCGAGCAGAGTGATTGTGCCCGTCGACGCGTCGACCAGAGGCTGTGCGTCATGGATCGGCGGATCGCCCTGCCCTGCAATCACCCCTCCCACCAGCTCTGCCAATTGTCGAAGCGTCCATTCCATGACCTACTCCACTTCCCTGCTCCGTCGACCGGTCCTGCGATCACCGACAGGCTCGGACCCATCGACCAAACGCGTCTTGAAGCATCTTCCTGATGCTAGAGATACGAACTTTCATAAGAAAAATACGGTTCCGGATCAATCCGAATCGGGATTCGTAACGGGAAGGAGTCGATAAAAAAAGCACCGCGGAGAACCGCGGTGCTTCCATTGGAATAAAAGAATCTCAGGAAAACCGTGAAAGGTCAGTCCAGAACATCCGCCGGAATGATTTCCGTCCCGTTTCGGGTTCCCAGAGCTCCCCAGACGCCGTAGAGGCTTCTACCGACGACGCCGTTTTGACTCTCAAAGTTCGGGGCCGGGTTATTGACCGGATTCCCAGCATCAATCGTGTTGGGAATGAACTTGACCGCGTTGTCCCCCATCACCACGTGAACGCCGCCGGGATGGAAGCTGGAGGCACTGTAGATCCCCCAATCCCAGTCGTTGTCATAGAAGGTGCAGGAAGGGGAGTTCGGAGGCAGCACGGTGGTGATGCCGGAGAACTGACCACGACCATCCGCCCATCGACCACCTCGCCGACGATTGTCGGCCTTGGTGATGATGATCGAAGGATTGCGATACATCCCCATCACCATCTCCTGCTTGCAAAGCTGCGGGTTGTTTTTGATCTGATCGCTGAGGTAAATCGTGTTTCCCTGAACACGTGGCTCCCCAGTGTCCGTCCCCATTTCCGCCATCAGGATCGTGTTGCTCAAGCCATCGGTTGCGTCCCGCAACGACCGGTTGTATCGGGCCTGGAACATGCCGCGATTGGCGTTGGTGCTCCAGTTCCAGTGATTTCCTTCCACCGTATCACCAAAAGAGAAACCGTAGTTGGTACGACGCTGATTGTTGACGTCCTGCGACGCATAACGTCCAGGGTCCGATGGGCATCGCAGCGTTGGGACTTCCGTTCGCCAAGGAGTGTAGCTACCGCCGAAGGTGGTCCAAGGGGCTGGACCGCCAGGAACGATACGCCCCGGATACCAGCCACCCACCTGAGGAAATCCGTTCATGATCAAGTTGAACAGCGGTTGTTGCTCCATGTAGGGAAGCAACGCCACAGCCGGCGAAATGTTTTCTACGTTGGAAGTATCCCAGCTACCAGAAGTACCTCCAATGCCGGTGGGAATCAGCTTGTAGGTCGATTCGTAGTTGAGAATCGCTAGTCCCAGCTGACGCATGTTATTCGAGCAGCTCATACGGCGAGCCGCTTCGCGAGCCTGCTGCACAGCCGGCAGCAACAGTCCGACCAAAACACCGATGATGGCGATCACCACCAGCAGTTCGACGAGCGTGAAAGCCCGCCTTCGACGTACAAACTGCATCTGAGAGTCCTCCCGTCAATGAAAGAAAAATCAATGAATCCAATCGGCGGAAAAACCAAACGCCACCCCGCCGCATCGCTCAGAATAGCGATTTTCAAATGCGGGTGTCAAATTTGATTTCCAGTTTAGGGTAAGGTTATCTTCCCTTAGCAGGAGAGTGCAGCCCTTGAGGGATCCCTTATCCAAGAAGTTCCTAGGCCATTGGTGGAACTCGAAGAGGCGTGATGAAGCGATCTGAACCACCTGAAATGAGTAGTCTTGAGGCCAGTTTTCCCAAGGCGATCGGGTCGCCATCGACTGACTCGACGGTGGTTTGCACCGAGCGGGAGCCGTCCAGGTCAAAGACCGCCCCCCGGAGCGTGATCCTGCCTGACTGGCAAGCTGCAAGGGCAGCCACCGGTGCCAGGCAACCGCCACGCAGCTCCCGCAGCATCGACCGCTCGGCCAACACCGCTTGATGAGTCGATGGATCATCGAGTGGGGCCAGGGCATTTTTCAGGTCATCGCGGTCGGCGGCGATTTCCAGCCCCAAGGCCGCTTGTCCGACCGCTGGCAGCATCTGGTCGGTCGGCAAGGGAAGGATGGCGTGATGTTCGATCGCCAGTCGCTTCAGCCCAGCGGTAGCCAAGAGGATGGCGTCGAGCCCTTCGTCGTGAAGTTTCCGCAACCGCGTATCGACGTTGCCTCGAATCGGCACCAGCTCCAGATCGGGCCGAAGTTTCCGAAGCTGGGCAGCACGGCGCGGCGAGCCGCTGCCGACACGGCCTCCCTTGGGAAGAGAGAAAACCGAGTCGATGGGGGTGTTCGTCACCAGGGCGTCGCGAGGATCCTCGCGGAGGGGGACTGCGGCAAGCATCAAGCCCTCGACCGATTCGGTAGGAAGGTCTTTCAGGGAGTGGACAGCCAGATCGCAGCGCCCGTCCAGAACCGCTCGCTGAATCTCCTTGGTAAACAGTCCGCTGCCACCCTGCTCGGTCAGCGCCCCTTGCGTTACATCGCCCGAGGTGGTGATCCAAAGGATTTCGACTGCTATTCCAAGCTGAGTCAGTTGTTCTGCGACCCAATGCGCCTGCCACCGCGCCAAGGGGCTTTGGCGCGATCCGATTCGAATCTGCATATGCTGCACCGAACGATCGCTGGAAAGGTGGCGACCGATTGGTCGCTTAGGATAAAAACAAGCACCGCTGTTGCGATCGTAACAAATCGGGTAGCGCTGTGAGAGGGGGTGAAGAATAGATGAAGATAAAGCGGGGTAATGATCAAGCACTTCCCACCCAATGCCAGTCGGCATCCTTCGGCGAATATCCTTCGGCGAGCGGTGGGCGTCAGCCCACTGTTTCTCTCCCACACCTGTCTGGCTCTTGATGCCTGAAACAGGGGACTTACGTCACCCGCTCGCAGGGAGATACCATAGCATCCATAACACTGGGACTTTGCTCCTATGTTCCATCCTTCCCATTCCCCGCTCTGAATAAGGATTCAGCCGATGCCCAAACCACGGTACCTGACGATCCTTCTTGCTTTGGCTCTCTGCCTTCACTTAGCCATGCGTCCATCGGTCGGATTCTGGCAGGATAGCAACGACGCCGTCCCCGCCGACCCGCCGGCTCGCTGGTGGAAAGGGAATCTGCATACGCATTCCTTCTGGAGCGACGGGAATGATTTTCCCGAGATGATTTCCGAATGGTATCGCGTGCGAGGCTATCACTTCCTTGCCATATCCGATCACAACACGCTGCAGGATGGAGATCGCTGGATGAAGTACGACACCATCCTCAAGCGGGGTGGTAAAGAGGCGATCGAGAAGTACCAGAAACGGTTTGGAGGTGGCTGGATCGAGACGAAAGGGGAAGAGGGCTCTGAGGACTTCCAGTTTCGGCTCAAACCGCTGGATGAGTATCGCTATCTGTTGGAGGAGCGAGGGAAGTTCATTCTCATTCCTGCAGAGGAGATCACCGATCGGGCAGGAGACAAGCCGGTTCATATGAATGCCACCAACCTGGTGGAGAAGATCGAACCGCTAGGTGGCAAGACGGTCCGCGAGGTGATGGAGAACAATTTGCGGTCGGTTCTCGAGCAGGAGAAGGCCAGAGGACGTGAGATTCTACCCCACCTGAACCACCCCAACTTTGGTTATGGCATCACCTTCGAGGATCTGGCGGCGGTAGTATCCGAGCGGTTCTTTGAGGTCTACAACGGTCACCCGGGGGTTAATCATCTTGGAAACAAAGAGAATCCCGGAGTAGAACGGATGTGGGACTTGGCCAATCATCTGCGTATCAACAAGCTGGATTCGCCGGTGCTGATGGGCGTTGCCACTGACGACAGCCATGAGTATCACGGCAAGCCGGGGAGTCGTCCGGGTCGTGGATGGGTGATGGTGCGCAGCCGCTACCTGACCCCCGAGCATCTGATTCGAGCGATGAAGGCGGGGGACTTCTATTCATCCAGCGGAGTGGTGCTGCGCGATGTTCAGTGGGATGCCGACAGCTTGACGCTAGAAGTCAGGGTCGACCCGCAGGAAGGGGAGGAGTGCACGATCGAGTTCCTGGTGACCAATGCCGACGCCGAAGGGGAGCAGATCGGACGCGTCGCCGCGACCACCACGGACAAAAAAGCCAAGTACCAGTTGCAGGAGGGGGAGTCGTTTGTGCGTGCCGTGATCACCAGCAACCTAGCGCCCGAAGACCCGGTGCTCGAAAATCAAAAGCGCCAGGCATGGACCCAGCCATTCACCCGGACGAAGCCTTGATCTTGCTACGAAGGATTCCGGAAACCATAACGAGGGCAGTTCTTCTGGGACGGAGTTTTTTCATGGCACTTGGGGATGGATCGACGATGGGGATGCAGCGACTGAGCCATGGGCTGATGCTTGGGACGTTGTTCCTTCTGATCTGGACGGGATGGGTGCGCGGCCAGGAGGCAGGTTCCGGCGGAGACTTTCAGTTGCCCGATGGGGTGGAGTATTTCGCGCAGGCTAGGCAGGAGCCTCGAAAGCTTCGTATCCATCGCCTGGTGATCGACCTGGAAAAGGTCGGGAATCGACTGGCGGTGGGGCTGGACGAGGACCCCGATCAGGAGGGGCCGGCCGAAACGCAGCTGGCCAAGCCGATGGTGCTGGCGACCAAGCACCAGATGCGCTGCGCAATCAATACGAATGCCTGGGCGATGCTGCCCGATCCCAAGACCGGCAAGCCACCCGGCTACATCGTCGGAGGGCATGCCAATATCTCCGGGTGGGCGAAGCAGGGGGAGGATAAACGCAGCTCAAGGGAGCCGGCGTACTGGTCGTGCTGGCAAGAGTCGGATGGTCGCTGTCAGATCGGCAGTTTTGATCCCAACAGCCCTCATCGACGTGAACCGAAGGAGCCGCGCTGGGCGGTCTCCGGCTTCCGTGGCATCCTGATGGATGGAAAGATCCTGGCGGAACCGAGTGATGTCCTGCATCCCCGCACCGCCCTGGGGCTCAGTGACGATGGAAAAAAGATGGTGTGGCTTGTGGTCGATGGACGTCAGCCTGGGTACAGCGAAGGGGTCAGCGAACGGGAGTTGGCCGAGCTACTGGTGGAAGCCGGTTGTCATGATGGCATGAACCTCGATGGCGGTGGCAGTTCCGTGATGCTGCTGACCTCCGCCTCGGGCGCCCTCCAGCCAGTGAACAAGCCTTCCGACAAACTCGGGCCTCGTCCCATCCCGGTCCTACTGGGGATCGGACCGTAGCGTAAGTCGCAAGAATCCCGGTTCCCCTGCACTGGAGCTCATCGTCATTCCGATCGATCCAGCCAAAGTCTGGTATCGATCTGGGACTTTACCAAGCCTAGTGAAGAATCCAATCATCGACAGTGCGACATTCTGATGGTCATTAGAATGTCGTGGGCGAAAGATCGGGATGTTTCAGCCGCGTGCCAGGGTGGCTTCGATGGCGCGGAGCATGGCGCGGGATTTGTTGCAGGTCTCCTGAAACTCGCTTTTAGGATCGCTGTCGGCCACTAGGCCAGCTCCCGCCTGGATGTAGATTTTCTTGCCGCAGATCACCATCGTCCGCAGCGCGATGCAGGTGTCCATGTTGCCACGGTAGTCGAGGTAGCCGACCGCACCAGCATAGGGTCCGCGCCGCGTCGGCTCAATCTCGTCGATGATCTCCATCGCTCGCACCTTGGGGGCTCCCGACACCGTCCCCGCTGGCAGGCAGGTCTTCAGTGCATCCATCGCCGTCAGCCCCTCGCGCAGCTCTCCATCGACATTCGACGATATATGCATCACATGCGAATACCGCTCGATCACCATCACATCGCTCAGTTGCACTGATCCAAACCTAGCGACCCGTCCGACGTCGTTGCGCCCCAGATCGACCAGCATCACATGCTCGGCACGCTCCTTGGGGTCCGCAAGCAATTCCTCTGCTAGTCGCTTGTCCTCCTCTTGAGTAGTCCCGCGCGGCCGCGTACCGGCCAACGGACGCACCGTCACCACTCCGTCGACCACACGGCACATCACTTCAGGCGAAGCCCCAACCAGCGTTGTCGAAGGAGTCTGCAGGAAGAACATGAAAGGGCTGGGATTGATGACTCGCAAGGAGCGATAGACTTCAAAAGGATCGCCGTCGAAATCGACTTCCCAGCGCTGGCTGATGACCACCTGAAAAATGTCTCCCGACAGGATGTACTCGCTGCACTTCTTCACCGCCTCTTCGAACGCTTCCGGAGTGAAATTCGATTTTCCCTGCAGCTTGGGAATCCCTCCCAGTTCGATTTCCTGCGGAGCTTCGGTCGGTAGTGGCTGGGCCATCGCGTGGATCAAGTGGTCGATCCGATCCAGTCCAGATCGGTAGGCTTCTTCGGTGGAGTCGAATCGCTTGGGATCGACTACCGACAGCACCACGGTGGTCTTGGAGACATGATCGAAGACAACGAGGGAGTCGTAAAAACTAAAATCGAGGTCGGGCAGGCCCCGGTCGTCTTTCGGTGCGTTGGGCAGGTGCTCGACGTAGCGCACCACGTCGTACCCTGCATATCCAATCGCACCACCGGCGAAGGGTGGCAGTCCATCGACCGGAGCCACCGAACGCTGTCCAATCAACTGCTCCAGTTCGGACAGAGGGTCGGCCGCGGTCCACTTCTTGCAATGGCCGTCGCGATGGAGTTCCACCTGATCGCGATAGGCGACAAACCGCATTTCGGGCTGAGCTGCCACCAGGCTGTAGCGTCCGACTTTCTCTCCCCCGATCACGCTCTCAAAGAGAGCGCAGGGCTGATCGTCCTGCCGAAGACTTCGCAGCGCGCTGACCGGCGTCGCACTGTCGCTCAGCAATCTCCGGTAGACCGGAACCAAATCATACTGAGCGGCCAGGTTTTGGAATTCAGCAAGATTCGGATGAGCCATGGCAATGGTTTTCTATTGGGGGAATCCTGCGCTCGGTCAAAGACAAATGATCGATCTTGGTGCGGGGGGACGGGTCCGGGGGCATTCAAACGATCCACCAAGGGGGTTGGCGGTTCCGCATTCGTTTCCTTCCTGAAGTTGGATCGCGGAGACCGCTTCGAACGCAGGACGCTTTCGATGATCCAGAAAGTTGGTCACGGACCCCTGTGACGCCTGCGGAGTGGAGACAAGAGTCGGCGCACTACAGAGTCTTCGATCCCCTGTCTTATCCCGTCTGGTGCCTCGATCCGGTTCCGATTTTAACGTCCCGCAACAAAAACTCCTAGCGACGGCTGACGTTCGCGAGCGCCAAGTCGTATGCCAGCGGTCTGGGGAAAAAGCCCCCGGAGCATCACTGCGAAAAGGGTTCGTTCGACGTGGGAGCCGGAAGTGACGCGTCCGGGCGCGCTGGTGGCGTTGGTGGATGCGTCAGGTGAAAAAGGAGAATCGTGCGGGCGATCGGCGCTGGTGCATCGGGTTGCCAGACCAAGTGCCCAGGGCTTTGATCGATCCAACCGATCGCCACGGCAGCGCCGGGAGGCAGTTCCGTTTTCTCCAGAATTGCGGTGAGGGCATCCGTCAGAGGAAGAGTGTCTTCTTCGCTTGGCGACCTGCTGGTGGCCGGATGCGTATCCCAGCCTTCCATCCATCCTTCCTTGAAAGTCGCGGGATCGAGGCTGGCATCGGCCGAAGCTCCAGCTGCAAGATCGCCAATCCACGCTGATTCCAACCGATTGGATTTCGAGCGGCCGAAGATTGCCAGACCCTGAATCGGTCGGCTCATCCGGTTGGTCAGCTTCCAGGAGGAATCTGTGTTGGTTGGTTCGGCGTCGAGCCCACCTTCCAGCGTCAGCACCTCTTCGCTGTGGAAGAGATCGGAGGAGGAACTGTTGATCGGAAAGGGAACCAGACCATTGCCCTGGTTGTCTGCCGTGTTGTAGATCAGCTTCTTCCCATCGCGTCTCATGCTAGAGAAAACGTAAGGGAGCACCACGCCACGGTTGTCGGGAAAGGTAATCCGGAAACGGTTGGCTAGCGACGTGAAGGTGGCGTGGAAAGCGGTGTGATGCGCGACGGGCTGGTTGGCGAATCCTTCCAGCAGTCCCAGTTCGTAGCGGCGTGTGGTCATTCCGACATCCAGATGCACCAGTCGAAAGACGACTCCAGCCCCCAGCACCGCCAGGATGGGGGCAGCGACCCAGGCCAGTTCCAGACGTCGGATCCACCAGAAGACAAGCCAGTTGAGCGGCACGAGGACTAGAAGGTAGCCAGCCAGAAGAGATGCGACGAGCGAAAGTCTGGGGACAGGATTGCCGGAGGATTCCAGCAGCGTGTCGGTAGCTGCCTCCGCCAGTGGTGAGGCATCGTTCCAGGAGGCGGGACTTCGCCTTGCCGGCCGTTCCTCATCCAGATCCACCAGGTCCGGATCGACCACCGTGCTGCTGGCGGACGCCTCGCGCGGCTGCATCGTTCTGCGGCGATCGGATTCCGATTCGTCTCGCTGGGCGGTATTGGAAGAGCCCTGGGGCATCCGGATTCCGCGTGGATAGGACTCGGTGGGGTGCGTGATTCCTAATCCCAGATCGCGTCCAAGAAAACGGAGTGTGCTGGTGAATCGGGGATCGAGCCCATCGTTTGCCGGGAGGTCGGCGTATCGCAATTCTCCTAGTCCGTCGGCAATCACCCATGCGCGTGGCGCGTGGCCCAGGAGCGCACCGTTGACAAAACTGCTGATTCCGGACCATCGCACCAGCCATTCGTCGCTTAAAGGTACTGTGGAGAGGACTACCCTGCCCTTCCCTACCCGTTTCTCCGCAACGATACCCTCGGCTCCCTGGACCCAATTGGCACCTTCCACAAGATCTCCCTGCAGTCGGACGATTCGTCTGGAGTCTGGAAGCTGGCGTAGATTTTCCTTGTCAGAATTGCCGGATACCGACCACGCTTCCAGGAATGGCTCCCAAGTCTCCTGGTCCAGTGTTCCGCTCTGGACTTCCTGCATCGGAAGGTGTCGAGACAGCGGGGAGCGGAAGATGCCGGCCAGGGCATCGGGTCCACTGATGATCCATTGACCTCCGAAGTACAGCCACTGTTCCATTGCCTCCAGTTGCGACTCGGTCAGCTGGGTCGGATCGGCATCGTAGAAGACGATATGGCTGGCCGATGTCCAGAAGAGGCATCGCGAAGGGAGCATCTGGGCAGCGGTCTGGTTGGTGATTTCCACCACGCGATGGGGAGTCACCTTCATCGCCTCGGTCCGACCCTCTGCCGGCCAGACGACGCAGGAAAGGCCCGGCCAGAACGCATTGCGATCCGGCTGGCTGCTCCAGACAATCAGTTGAAACTGTTCGGCGGGCGCGATGTTTGCCGGAAAGGCGGCCGCTCCAACGATTCCACCCAGTGATGCATCGACAAACTCGGTCTGAATCGACGGCCTAAGCGGCGTTTCATCCAGATTTAGGGTGTTGGGAAGGTCGGGCAGGTAGAGTTGCAGATCGAACTCCTTCAATTGGCCCTGCGCGAAGACAGCCTGCCGCTGAAAATCGATAAAGTCCATCGATCCCAGCAGTGCCAGGGGGCGCAACGTTCTTTCGGTGACTCGGGTGTTCAGCAGCAGGTTTTCTTCCTGCAGCAGTGCCTTGGTCTGCAGTCGGGCTTCGATCCAGTGCCCGGGCTTGACGACCAGAGTGCGATCGACAATCGAAGGCCTCGGCAACAGCTCGCGTATCTCCAACCGCTGGTTGGGATCTTTCTTGTCCTTATCGTCGGCGGCCTTTTTCTGAAAGTCCCAACCCTCACATCCTCGGCATCCCGAGATGCTCATCAGCAGAAGGACCAGTCCGATCAACTGCATGGGAAAGCTTCGATGCGGCTTGGCCGGTTGAAGCGGGCTGGGGCCCCGGTCTTTCATGGCGCAGCTTCCACCACCGCAGGTCGGTCTCCCGTCCCTTCAAGCCAGACACCTGCCTGATCGGATTGGCCGACATCGATCGCAAGGATCAATTGATGGTTGCCCGGTTCGATCGCGATCTTGCCGCCGTTGGCTATCAGATCGATCGGTTTGCCATCCCACCAGCTTTTCCATTCCTTGACCCCTTCGACATGGAGTTGCAGTTCCCCGCCCTGCTTGCAATTCAGCTGGGACCGGAATGCGACAAACGGCTTCATGTTTCCATGTGGCTGGTACTTAGCAAGTTCGCCCAGCGGGACTTTGCCATTGACCAGCGTCACAATCGAGGACCACTGGAGGACTTTCTGGTCGGTGGCCATCGAGTCGAGGCTAGTGCGATTGAGCAATTGATTTCCTTCGGGGGTGTGCTGGAGCGCTTCCCAGCGACGAATCCACGGCTGAGTGGAGATAGTGAATTCCGGGGTTCGCCCCAGTTCGCTGAGGAATCGCACTAGGTCAGCAAGCTGAGCTTTCGAAAGGGTATCGACCAGACCCGCTGGCATCAGGGACTTGCCCACCTTTTCCTCTTCGATCGAATCGCGGGGGATGCGGACCACTTTCCCTTCGGCGGTCAGAAGCTGGAGGGCTTCGTCGGAACGACTTTGTTCCAGCCCGCTTATCACCTCGCCCGAGTCGGTCAGGACGACGATGGTCTGGAAGCCTTCCTTCAGGCGAGCGTCAGGAGAGAGGATTGATTCGAGGATGTAATCGAGTTGGGAACTTCCGCCCAGGCTTACCAGGTTCGGCCCGATCTGCCCACCCGCGGTGCCGATCGGGTGGCAGCGGGAGCATTGCAGGGAGCTACGTCGGTAGAGCGCTTCCCCGCGGTGGGGGTCGGCCTGAGAGCCAGCAAGTTGCGTGATCTCTTCGAGCAACTTGGTCCCATACTCCCATCGCTGGTCGCTCATCTTTCCAATGCGCCGGATGGCATCGAGCAGGGCGGGATTCTGGATTGAATTCTTCTGAAGCGACTCCAGGGCGATCCTCGCCGAATCGGTTGGCCATTGCTCCACTTTCTCCAGTGCCGCAACAAGCGCCTCGGGGCCTCCCTGCCTGGCAGCTACCAGTGGGACATTGGCGGCATCCAGCGGTTCTGTCTGTCCAGCGATCGTTTCGGCCAGACGCTGGGCGGCGGCTCCCAGATCCAGCTTGGAAAGCGAACCGATGGCGGCCGAGCGAATGGCGGGAGTTTTTCCTTCCCGGAAGGCCTGTTCCAGGAGAGCGGTCCAAGGTTCATTTTTGGAACCGGGGAAACCATCCAGCACCGCGGCGATCCGTTCGGGTGGAAGGCGATCGAGCGAGGAGCTTAGCCACTGGGCGGTAGCGACCTGAAGGCCAGTAACATTCCATTTCCCTGCTGCCATCGCAGCCAGCCAGTCGATCCGATCGGTCAGATTGGGATCGGTCTGTTTCTTCGCTGTTTCCCGGAAGTTCTGCAGTAGCTGGGCGGCTTGGTCGGGAGCTGCATTGCGGCGACTGGAGGCATCCCAGAGGGCAGGCATCCAGCGATCGAGTTGGTCGATGGGAACCTGTTGTTTCTGCAACTCCTTGGTAAGGGCAGTGAGGGCGGCCGACAGATCCTGGGGATCCCCCTTGGCGGCGATCGCTTCCAGCAGGGCTCGACGACCATCGACATCGTCGGTGACTTCAGAAAGGTGCTGACCGAGCCATTTGGCCAGCGCGCCGCCTCGAGCTGCCTGGCTGGCAAAGACGAGGGCCTGCGGCTTGCTCATCCATGGAAGCTTTCCATCGGCGATCGCACCGGTCCAATCCCCTTCGCTTTCACGGAGAAAACTCCAGAGGGCAAAGTCGATCGCTGGATGCATGGGGCGGTCGAGCACTTGCATGGCCAGGGAAAGGGCTTCGGGGGAGCCCTGTCGGCGAAGGGCGATCACTCCTTCCAGACGCACCTGCCAGTCGGCATCGACCACCGCCTGCTGAAGCGACGGCATGGGGTCGTTCCAGCTGTCAAGGTTCCAGCCTGCCAATCGCAAAGCTCCGGCGCGAACGCGTGGTTCGGGATGCTTCATCAGTTGCTTGGCAAGCCCCTGGTCCCATTGTCCACAGGCTTCCGAGACGTAAAGCTTTTCCAGTAGTCGGGTGGCTGCCCAGGGGAGTTCTCCGTTGCTGGAGTCGGCGGGAACTTCGCTGGCGATCCATTGGTCGAGTGCCGGAGCGACCTTCTCCCAGGGATGTCGGGCTAGTGCAAGCCTAGCCCATTGTCGCGTCAGTTCCAGTGGATCATCCAACGAAGCGACGAGGGTTTCGATCGGAGCGTTGGGGTTGAATCGATACGCAGACAGGGGACGATCTTTGCAGCGGACACGCCATACGCGCCCGTGGATTCGGTCTCGACGATCATCGCGGAAGTCAACTTCCCCATGCTGGATGATCGGGTTGTACCAGTCGGCGATATAGAGGGCTCCATCGGGTCCCATCTTGGCATCGATCGGCCGGAACGCAATGTGCTCCGATCGAATCACCTCAGGCTGTTGCTGGCTGGTGTACCCTTCATCGCCGCGTTGTACCTGGAATCGACAGACCCGATGTGACCGAAAATCGTTGGCGATCATTTGGCCGCTCCATTGCGGTGGGAAATGATTGCCGCTGATCCGCTCCAAGCCACAATGCTTGGGGCTACCCGGATTCAGCCCGCTCAGCCAGCGTTCGGCACCAGGGCTGGTGACGAAGACCGAGCCCGGGAAGACGTAATTGACCCCTTCGCCGTAAGCGCCGTCGGTGGCAAATTGCTGAAAGGCGCGATCGAAGACATGGCCCCAGGGATTGACGAATCCCTTGCAGACAACCTCCAGACGCTGCGTCGGTGGATGGTAGCGCCAGATGCCACCGCCATCCAGATGCTTGGTGCCGTAGGGCGTTTCGACGTGGCTGTGGATGTAGATCGACTGATTCATATAAAGCCAGCCATCTGGCCCCCAGCGCAGCGTGTGGAGCAGATGGTGGGTGTCTTCGGTGCCAAAACCGCTGAGGACGATCCGGCGCGAATCGGCTTTCCCATCGCCGTCGGTATCGGAGAGGTAAAGCAACTGGGTGCTGGCAGCGACATACGCACTGCGGCCATCGATGTCGGGTAGGACACCGGTTGGAATCAGCAGTTGATCGGCGAAGATGGTGTTCTTATCGGCCTTCCCGTCCCCGTCGGTATCCTCCAGTACCTGAATCTGATCGTTGGCTACCTCGCCGGGTGCCAGTTGAGGGTAGGTGGCGCTGCTGGCAACCCACAGCCTTCCCAGGGGATCGAAGTTCATGTGGATCGGTTTGGTGATCGCTGGATCGGAGGCAAACAGTTCCACCTCCAGTGTCGGATCAACCTGCATCGCAGCGCGTTCGGCAACGGGATTGGGCTGCGGGATCTCTTTCAGGTCGCGCTGCGCCCAGCCCCACTGGCACCAGATGGAAGGGATAACGACAGCGAGGCTTGTCCGCAGCAAAGTGCAATGTAGACGGCTCATGGGGCGAAGCTTCATGGAAAAAATCCTCCGATCAGGGCAGGACTAGGCCTTGCGTCGAGTCAGCGACGGATCGGCCGGTGCGTCGATTGTGTGGAGTGGTATTGTGCCAGGTTGGATGGCGGAGCCAAGCAGTGGCTATCAGCACCCTTCGGTTCCGCCAATGGGGTGCCAAATCATCCCGTCAGTGTAGCACGAATACCGAGTGCCAACAGAGAATTGCCAGTCGCTTTGGCCTATGTTGCCAAGCTACCGGCAGGGAAGGCCGGATCGATACAGTAGCGGCTTACAGCCGACAGTTGCGAATGGCCGTTTCGAGGATGGCCGAGGCGCCGAGCCGTTCCAGCTTTTCCATTGCATCGATTACTTCGCTGCTGCGCACCATGACCCGAACCGCGCACCAATCGGATTCCTCGAGGGCACTGATCGTCGGAGATCGGAATCCAGGCGTTACTTGTTCCGCTTCGGCCAGTCGATCTCTTGGAATGTTGTATTCCAGCAGAGAGTAGTCCCTTGCGATCACCACCCCCTGCAGTCGCCGCTCGATACGCTGCGCAGTTTCCGGGTCGTGGACGTTTCGGCTCTGGATGAGCACCGTCTCGTATTGGCCTACCTCATCGAGGATCCGAAGATGGTTGGCGGCCAGAGTGCTGCCGGTTTCCACCAGATCGACAATCGCGTCGGCGACACCCAGGGTAATCATCACCTCGACGCTGCCCATCAGTTCCACCAAGTGCACCTGGGCCCCGTGGGATTCCAGGTAGGACTGGGTGATTCCTGGAAAGCTGGTAGCGATCCGTTTTCCGTCTAGCTGCGAAGGCCGTTCAATCGGCGAATCCTCCGGGACGCAGATAGCCAGCCGGCATTTACCTACCCCCAATGGCATCCGCACCTGGACATCTGCCTTCGACTCGGCCACCAAATCGCTGCCGGTGATCCCCAGGTCGATCGCTCCCTCGGCACAGAGCGTCGGAATGTCGTCGGCTCGAAGAAAGGTGATTTCGATCGGAAGGCCGCGTACACGGGCGAACAGGGACCGGTCCTGGCGCCGGAACTGCAGTCCCGATTGCTGAAGCAGTTCGATCGCCAGTTCGCTCAAACGTCCCTTGCTGGGGACTCCGAGCCGCAGTGCCTGAGCCGACATGGTTCATTGTCCTTTGCAATCTCAGCCAAATGCTCCGGTGCGCTGCCAAGCCAAAGACGGAAGGCAGGCCTGCTGAGGGATTTCCGAACGATCGATTCGGTCTCCCACAACGAGAGCGGTTCCTTATTGTGATCCCCGGGAAAAAGTTTCAGAAGGGGGTAAGAGCCTATCCGAGAACCGTCCCTTGCTTACGCTGCGGGTTAGGATTTTGCAGGCTTATCGATAGGTTCTAAGTCTTCTTCGGTCGACTGGCCTTCTCTTGGAGCCCGGAAATTCCCTCCCGTCGTCCCAGTTCCTTTTGCAGATCCTCCAGGCTGATCTCCCGGGAGGCGACAAGAACGAAGAGGTGAAACAGCAGATCGCACGCCTCGCGAATGGTGTGCTGGCGTCCCTCCTCTCCAGGCTCTCCTGCCGCTTCCACTACCTCCGCCGCTTCTTCCATGACCTTGGCGCCCATTCGGGGGACACCACCGCGAAGCAGCTGGGTGGTGTAAGATCCTTCGGGCATCTCGGAAACCCGCTGGTGGATCTGCTGCATCAGTCGTTCGAGCATCTGGTGGGTCATGGTTCAAATCAAGCTCTAGGGGTTGCTGGATCGGTCGAGCATCAGTCTAACAGCCGCCCCCTTCGGCTCAAGGCAAACCGCCACCTCGGGAACGAATTCTCTCGGGCTTGGCAGGGAGAATAATACTGAGTGGGAGATTTAAGCTGGGGATGGAGCGAGGGATCCTGGGGCCCAACGATGGTTTGGTTCGATCGATCCAACCGGACTTTCGGTCGTTCGGCGAATCCTTGAGGATGGAAGACGCTAGCGGATGAATGAAGGACGGAACGTGGAATCGATCGGCTCCTGGGAAGCGCCAGAGGCTCTGCAGGTGGAATCTTGGATTCAGCCTCCGCTGAAAGAAGCATGGTATTTGACGGGCGCGACCGCCAGTGGCAAGTCGAGCTTGGCCCTGGAGCTGGCTGAGCGAATGGGAGCCGAAATCCTGTCGGTCGATTCGATGGCCATCTACCGCGGTATGGACATCGGTACGGCCAAACCCGATGCCGCTATGCAGCGGCGAGTTGCCCACCATCTGATCGACCTGGTCGACCCCACCGAAGAGTTCAGCGTCTCCCAGTACGTGCTGGCAGCGCATCGCAAGGCGGCGGAGATTCGATCGCGCGGGATGCAGGTGCTGCTTGTCGGGGGCACACCGCTGTACCTGAAGACGCTGCTGCGAGGGATGTTCCTGGGACCTCCCGGAGATCCTGCCTTTCGCAACGAAGTCGAGCAGGAGGTTCAGAGGCATGGTATCGAATCGCTGAGGCAGAGGCTCTGGCAAGTCGACCCTCTGGCCGCTCACCGAATCCTACCAGGTGACTGGCGCCGGATGATCCGCGCGCTGGAGGTGGCCAGAGCTACCGGGCGTCCACTGAGCCATTGGCAGACGCAGTTTGAGCGGATCGACTCGCAGCAGCGGCGTCGCGCCTTCGTACTTAAGTGGCCGCGAGAACAGATTCATCACCGTGTCAACCAGCGTGTCCACCAAATGATCCTGGATGGACTGGTCGATGAGGTGAAGGGGCTGAGGGAGCGATTTGGTTCCTTGGGCCGCACTGCAAGTCAAGCGGTCGGCTACCAGGAGATCGCTCAAGTGCTGGATGGCTCCCTGCCGCTGAAGGATGCGATTCCAAAGATCCAGGCGCGCAGTCGCCAATTCGTAAGGCGACAGGAAATCTGGTTTCGTTCGATCGATGAACTGACTCCTTTGGAGGCAGGATCTGCCAATCTGGCCGACTCGCTTTTCCAGTCGATCCAGCAGCGACAGAACGAGAGCTGAAAGCACTCGTCGCTGCCAGCCAGCAGGGTGGAATGGGACGCGGCAATCGGCAACTGATCCTTCTGCGGGGATGCAGACCGTAGGCTGGGCAGTTATCTTGTGGTCCTGGGCGAACCGATTTTCTTCGCCCTTGGATGACTTCAGCCCGGGTGTTTTTTGCCTTCCTCAGTTGGAACGAGCTGGCCATGACGCGTTTGGATGCGACCGTTCGGCGGATTGCCTTTTCTATTTCGATCGCTGGAACTTGGAGTGCCACCCTGATGGCGGTCTGGGCGCAGGAGGCGATGCCTCCCCAGTGGGTTGGTGAATACCGAAAGCCAGGGACGGGCGTTCAGGCAACGCAGGAGAAAGACCAATCGGCGAAACTACTGGTCTATGGTGGAGGGTTGCCTGGAGAGGGATGGGACCGTCAGGCGGTGCGGCAGGTGGAGCTGGAAATCGACGAGGTCGAAGGATTCCTTGCGGACCTAGCGGTCGAGAAAGTGGTTCGCTCCAGCCCCACCCTGGGAGCCAAGCCACCCAACGGGGCCAAAGTGCTCTTTGATGGCAGCGAGGCATCCTGGAAGGAGCAGTGGGAACCCGGCGCGAAGGTCGATGCGGAAGGGAGGCTGATGGCTGGAGCGACCACTCGGGAACGCTTCGGTGACTACCGCATGCATCTTGAGTTCCTTGTGCCCTGGATGCCGGAAGCATCAGGACAAGGACGTGGCAACAGCGGTGTGTACCATCAGGGCCGTTATGAGACGCAGGTGCTCGATTCGTTCGGCATGGAGAATCTTGCGGATGGATGTGGAGCAATCTACGCAGTCAGGCCGCCTCAGTTCAACGCATCCTTGCCACCGGGCGTCTGGCAGACCTATGACATCGAATTTCAAGCGGCCCGCTGGGACTCGCAGGGGAAGAAGATCGCGGATGCCAGGCTGACAGTGGACCTTAACGGACAGCGGATTCACACCTCCGAGCCTGTTCCGGGACCGACGCGTGCGGCACCGATGGCGGAAGATGCCACGGCGGGACCGATCCATCTGCAGGATCATGGCAATCCGGTGCGATACCGCAATATCTGGGTTGTTCCGTACGACAGTCGAAAGGAAGACCTGAGGCCAAGGATCGCTGGTTATGAAAGGTTTTCCAGTGGTTGGAATCCCCAGGAGGACCCGCATGCGGCCGGCAGGTTGCTGGTGGGTGAGCTGGGCTGTGTGCGATGCCATCCGGCGGGGAGCCTGGAAACTTCTCTCTTTCCCAAAGAAGCTCCCCGATTGAATCTGGTCGCCAGCCGCCTGAAGGCACCCTGGGTGGAAGCGTATCTGAAGGATCCCGCGTCGGTACATCCTGGGGCGACCATGCCCGACCTCTTGAATGGAAAGGATGCAGCGGATCGATCGACGATCGCCAAGGAACTGACCGCCTATCTGTTTGAATCGTCCAGGCCGATGCGCGGCGCATCAGCCGACGGCAATGCTGCGGCGCGCGGCAAACAGCTCTACGAGACCACCGGCTGCATCGTCTGTCATGGGGAGCAACAGGCAGCGGGGGGCTCGCGCGGGCTGGTGCCAATGCCAGTCATCGCCGACAAATACCGAGTGGAAGGATTGGTCTCCTTTCTGCTCAATCCCCACCTAGCGCGACCTTCGGGTCGAATGCCCTCCATGCGGCTCAGTGAGCAAGAGGCGCGCGATGTGGCGCTCTACCTGATCCCAGAAGGCCAGGAAAGCCAGTTGCAGCCCAATGTGAGTTTTGAAGCGTTCGAAGGGAATTGGGAGCGGCTTCCAGATTTTTCCAAACTCACGGCTTATCGCCAGGGGACCACCGCAGGTTTCGATCTCCGGGAAGCCCAGAGGACCAACCAGTTCGCGATGCGATTCCAGGGCTACCTGGAGGTGGCTATCCAGGCGGAGTACCGATTCACGCTGGGGTCCGATGATGGAAGTCGCCTCAAGATCGACGGGAAGACGGTGGTCGATGTCGATGGTGTTCACCCCCATCAGAAGCGTACCCAGTCGTATCGGCTGGACTCAGGGGTGCACCTGGTGGAAGTGGAGTATTTCCAAGGGGGTGGGGAATGGACGGTCGAGTGCGACTGGGAAGGTCCGGGTGTCGAAAAGCAGCCGTTGGCCGAATCGCTTCGCGTCGACCAGAAGCCAGTTGCCAAGCCGTCGGTGGATCTCGATGAGATCAAGCGAATGGCTGCGAAAGGAAAGCAGTGGTTCGGATCGCTTGGCTGTGTTCAGTGCCATGCAATCGATGGGGCGATCGAGGATTCCGCCAAGGTCCAGGCCAACCAGGTGCCGCTCGATCAAGCCTCAGCCGATCGCGGTTGCCTTTCCGTATCCCCAGGCCCGGGAGTTCCCGACTATCGATTGACCAATCGACAGAGGGAGTCGATCGCTGGGGCGCTGCGTGAGAGCGGCTTGTCGTCCAATGAAGCGAATCGTCCGACGGTCGATCCGAAACGATGGCTGCATCAGCGGATGATCGCGCTCCAGTGCACCCAGTGCCACCAGAGGGACGGTTTGGGAGGACCGGAGCTGACGTCGCTGGTAGCGTTCCAGTCGACCACACCCGAGATGGGCGACGAGGGACGATTGCCTCCCGCTTTGAATGGTGTCGGTGACAAGTTGCGGGATGAGTACCTGGATCGCATCTTGCGTGAGGGGGCCAAGGATCGGCCTGCCATGCTGACGCGGATGCCTGCCTACCACGATGCGACTTCCGGGATGCGCGATGCCTTGGTAGCGATCGATCGGAAACCAGAGTCCGAGGTAGTGCAGGAGACTGCGGCCGATCCCAAGATGCTTGCTGCCGGAAGGCAGTTGGTTGGATCGAAAGGGCTTGCCTGCGTCCAGTGCCATGGCTTTGGGGAGCGCAAGTCGTTAGGTATTCCCTCGCTGAGTCTCTTGGCGATGCCCGAGCGGGTGCGAAAGGATTGGTTCGTCCGCTACATGCTCCATCCGACCGCTTACCGTCCTGGGACTCGCATGCCCGCCAGCTTTCCCGAGGGGAAAAGTGTTTTGACGGCGATCTACGATGGCGATGGGCGGCGGCAGATCGACGCGATATGGCAGTTCCTCAGGCAGGGATCCCAGGCGGCGATTCCCGATGGACTGATGCGCGACCAGATCGTGCTGGAGCCGACCGATCGGCCGATTCTGTATCGCAATTTCCTCGAAGGGATGTCACCGAGGGGCATCGCCGTTGGATTCCCTCAAGGGGTGCACGGCGCGTGGGATGCCGAGTGGATGCACTGGCGGTGGCTGTGGCAGAACCAGTTCATCGATGCCAGCCTTCATTGGCGAGACCGAGGAGTCGGTAGGCAGAAACCGTTGGGGGACAATCTGCTGGCCTGGGAAGATCGATCGCCCCTGGCCTGGCTGGACAAACCGGACGATCCATGGCCCGCCGATTCAGCTCGTCAAAGAGGCGCCCAATTCCTCGGCTATCAACTCGACTCATCCGGCGTCCCCACCTTCCGCTATCGGATGGATGGGTTGCTGGTGGAGGATCGCCTGGAGCCGGTCGGCGGCCAGGAAGGCAGTATGAGCCGGATGCTTCGTATCACGCGGGAGGGCGATGCCACTCCTGCCGAGAACGGGAAGAAGAAATGCTATTACCGATGGCTTCAAGGAAACTCGCTCACTGAAATCCAGTCTGGTCTCTGGAAAGATGCTGAGCGATGGCGAGTGGAGTGGCAAGGAGAATTGCCCCCGCATTTCCGGTCAGAACAGGATGGGCGGTCCCAGGTGCTTCTGGAGCTGCCCGAACTGAAGGCTGGCCAATCGGTCCTGTGGAAGTGGCATGTGCAGTGGTGAAGTCGCAATCGCAGCCGAGCCATGGGATGCGGATAGAAAATCAATCCAGCGTGAGATCCGTTTCATCGAGAGGTGATTGAAGATGAGTAGTATCGGAAGGATGACCCCGTGGCTAGCTACCCGTAGTTGCCTGTGGATGCTTGGAATTGTTGTTGCACTAGGCGAGGTGCGGTGTGGAGCGCAAGAGCCTCGTCCGAAGGAGTCGGATTACTATCGCATCGTCACATTCCAAACACCCGAAGGGGTCGAACTGGAGGCGACCAGTTTTCAGCGGTTGCCCGACGGGAAACTGGCGGTCGCATCCCGTCGTGGCGAGATTTGGTTGATCTCGCTACCGATGGCCGACAGCGTCACCAGTGCCCAGTTTCAGCGATTCGCCCATGGTCTTCACGAGCCGATTGGGTTGGCTTGGAAGGATGGCTGGCTATACGTTACGCAGCGCAGCGATGTGTCTCGACTGAAAGACCAGGACGGCGATGGAGCGGCCGATCTCTTCGAAGTGGTCGCCGACGGATGGGGGATTACCGGTGATTACCACGAGTATGCTTTCGGTTCGAAATTTGACCGCGAGGGAAATCTCTGGGTTGCACTCTGCTTGACAGGATCGTTTGGCAGCGATGCTCCCTTTCGAGGCTGGGCAATGCGGATCACTCCTGACGGTAGGACCATTCCAACGACCAGTGGCCTCCGCTCGCCCGGTGGCGTCGGCATGAATCTGGACGGGGACGTTTTCTATACCGACAACCAAGGGCCCTGGAATGGTACTTGTGCCCTGAAGCAACTGGCGCCTGGAAAATTCGTCGGGCATCCGGGTGGGTTCCGCTGGTACGAACAAGCATCCCCAGTCATGGGGCCGCGGCCCCTGGAGCCGAAGGATGGAAGTCGCTGGGCGGTCGAAGCAGACCGCATTCCTGAATTCCAGCCACCGGTGATTCTGTTTCCCTACGGAAAAATGGGGCAATCGGCGGCAGGAATCGCCGCCGATTCCAGTGAAGGTGGGTTCGGTCCCTTTGCAGGCCAAATTTTCGTGGGAGATCAAACCCACAGTACGGTGATGCGCTGCGCGCTGGAGAAGGTGGACGGCCATTGGCAAGGTGCTTGCTTCCCATTCCGTGAGGGGTTCGATTGCGGTGTTGTGGGATTGGAAATGTCCGAAGAAGGAAGCCTTTTTGTCGGCGGGACCAACCGAGGCTGGGGATCCCGGGGAGGGAAGCCCTTCTGCGTCCAGAGGCTTGACTGGACTGGACGTGTTCCCTTTGAAATTCATCGCATGGAAGCAGTTGCCGATGGGTTTGTGCTGCATTGCACCGAACCAGTCGACGCCGCGTCTGCAGCCGACACGGCATCCTACCGGATGTCGGCATTTACCTACATTTTTCAAAGTGCCTATGGCAGTCCGGAAGTCGATCCAAGCGAACCCAAGGTCGTGGCGGCCAATGTGGGAGAAGATGGCAAATCGATCTCGTTGAAGATCGAAGGACTTCAGCGAGGTCACGTGCATCATCTGAAAGCAGACGGATTGCGCGCCAAGGATGGTCGCCCTTTGCTGCATGCCGATGCTTACTACACGCTGATGCGGATTCCCCAGCCGGTCAAGTGACGCACGCAGACAGACCGCCTAGCGAAACTCGATCGGTTCGATACCAAGCCTCGAAAGTGCTTTGTGCAATCCCTGGCGGCTCATCCTAGCAATCCGTTTCTACTGTGGCGAGAAGCGTCGCTGAGGATCGGCATCCCCATGCGATGGCTTGGCGAGGGAGGGTGGCCTGCTTCATGGAGGTTCGAAAGTGTATCGCATGACGCATTCCCCTCTTTGCCCCTCGAAGGTACTGCATCGCCAAGTCTCGCAAGCCCTCTCCTCGCAGTTCCGCACATCGAAGCACAGGTTTGTGTGGTCTCGCAACGGCAACTCTATCTGGCAAAGATCATCCTGCAACGATGACAGGGACTGCTTTGTCAAGCGATCACTTCGGGGTGACTGATTCAGCGGTCCCCGACACTCGGCCATCGCGGCTCTCGTCCCGATGCCGCCTGCAGAAGTCGATATACTGCGATTTCTGAGGACTGAGTGGAGGTTTTCGGGGTTCCGCTGTGGGAGGTGTTGCGATGGGTTTGGCGAGTCGTACAAAGGAAGTCAGAGGCTTGGTGGAGAGATCGCTTTGTATCGCTGCGGCCTTGGTTGCAATCTCGATGCCAGCGGAGGGACAGAAATCCCCTTCCGGATACCAGAAAGTCCTCACGGAAGACTTTTCGGAGGACCAGGGACGCTGGCAGACGATCGATGCGTCATCTTGGTCGTGGGAGAGTATCGATGGCAATCCCGTACTGGCGATCAGTCGGCGAGAGAGCAACTATCAGCCCAAGGTTCGCAGCCCCTTGCATCTGGCTCTGCTGAAGGGCCCTCCAGTCGATGATTTCCTCCTTCGATTTCGCGTTCGAAATCTCGAGGACACTGGTGCGCATCGAGACTGCTGCATCTTTTTTGGATATCAGGACCCAGAGCACTTTTACTATGTGCATCTGGGTGCCAAACCCGATCCTGCTAGCGGTCAGATCATGATCGTCGATGGGGCTCCACGAAGGCCATTGACCGACAACACGAAAGAAGTCCCTTGGAGCGATGGTTGGCACTGGGTTCAGGTCGAACGTAACGTAAAGTCGGGGACGATCCGTGTCTACTTCGATGACATGACTCAGCCACTGTACGAAGTCGTCGACAAGACATTCGGAAAGGGGCTGGTGGGGATCGGATCGTTTGATGACAAGAATGCCTTTGACGATTTGAGCCTTCAGGTGCCGCAGGCAAAGGCAGCGGCAATCAAGAAGCAGATCGACAGGGAGTATCCAGCACGACCGAAACCTACCGTCGCAGATCTTCCCTATGGACCTCATCCGCGGCAACGGCTCGATTTTTGGCAGGCTTCCTCCACGGAACCTACTCCCGTGGTCGTTCTGATCCACGGTGGTGGGTGGGTTGGTGGGGACAAGCGACGCTATGGCAAGTCGATGATCGATCCATTCCTGAACGCTGGGATCTCGGTTGCAGCCATCAACTACCGCTTCATCCCACAGGCCATGGCGGAGAAGATCGAGCCGCCGGTGAAAGGTTGTCTTGGCGATGCGGCACGAGCGATCCAGACACTCAGGGCCAATGCAGCACAATGGAATCTGGATCCAGATCGTTTCGCAGCGACCGGTAGCTCTGCCGGCGCCTGCACTTCCCTGTGGCTCGCTCTCCACGACGACCTGGCCGAACCCAACAGCAACGATCCAGTCGCCCGGCAATCGACGCGACTGCTGGGGGTCGCAGTCACCGGAGCTCAGACGTCACTCGACCCGGTCCAGCTGAGAAGCTGGATTCCGAATGCGATCTATGGTGGTCATGCCTTTGGATTTGCTGCCAAAGGGCGAAGTCGCGCTGAGGAATTCGAGCAGTTGATGAGCCACCGGGCCGAAGTGCTTCCATGGATTCATGAGTACTCGCCGATCGAACTGGTGAGCGAAGGGGATCCCCCGCTGTTCCTTGAGTACCCCAATCAGAAGAAGCCACCAGTGCTGGGACAAAAAGAAGACGATCCCACCCACTCTGCACTCTACGGAACGGAGTTCCAGAAACAATGCCTCGAAAAGAAGGTCTCCTGCGAACTGGTCTATCCCGGCCACCCAGGAGTCACTTCCAAAAACAATGTCGAGTTCCTTCTGAAGCTATTGAAAAATCAATGACGCAGCCGCAATTCGCTCGATCGGATTCCTGATCGTCTTCACGATACGATCGAAGTGGATCAAGGGAGAGTGTGCTTGCTTGTCTGGTCGACGGAATAGCAAGCTCCCTTTACTCTGGGGCTTGCTGCTGAGGTGCTGGGATCACGGGGAGGATCTGGAAAGCAACCAGAGGGCCAGGAGTGCACGCGGGGTATCTTCAGGATAGAGACTTCGCAGTCGGGCCGCTCTGGAACGCCATCGATCGTTGGAAGTGATGCCGGTCGATTGCAGGATATGATCGACTTGCTGATCCCACGCTAGATTCGATCGCGCGATGCGATCGATCCATCCCTTCACTTCCGGAGCTGGCGAATCGAGCAGTTCCAGTATGCGATCGATGGAGGCAAAGATCTCCTGCAACTCGTTTTTTCCAGGAATTGCAATGGTAGGAGGGGGTAGCGACGTTGCTGGCTGGGCCAATCGCTGGCGACTGGCAAGGTCGTTTGAGGGATTGCCCGAAGCGTTTTCGATCCAGCGATCCAGATGCGAAATCGGGATCGAATCCGCTTCCTGACTGCCAGCAGACCAAGAGGCAAAAAGACGTCTCCGGGTCAGCCGATCGCGTTTCTGATCGTCTGGTTCCAGCAATCGTGACGAAGGCAGCGCAGGTTCTTCAGCGAGCAGCCAGGGGGCGGAGGCGGAGATCCAGCCGACCAAAACTGGAAGCGACTCGCCATGCGCGGTCCATTGAGAGGCTAGGAAATCGAGCAATTCACGGCGAGCGTTTCCTTCGGCACTCTCTTCGAGGAAGTCGGTAGTGACAAGCGCCTCTCCAAAGGCTTCCTTCCAGACCCAGTTGACCATGTCCCTCGGACGGTTGGGGTGCCGCAGGACCCAGCCAGACAGATCGCTCCAGTCGGAAGACGAATGTTCTCCCGGCAAGGTTGGGTCTGCTTGCGCCACGGTGCCATCCGGCCTTTCATAGAAGGAGCTCTTGGCCGGGATGATCTGCCAAGCGGGCTGCTTTGTGCCTCCAGCCGCCTTCTCGATTCTAAGGGTTGACTGGACTGCCACCAGCGACCAGTAATCGGATTGGGAAATGCCGGGTTGGTCATGGCAGCGGGAGCAACCGATCGACACCCCGAGCAAGTCTCGGCAAGTTTCTTCCAGGATGGCTTGCGAGTCGAGGGATACTGGGATCCACAGCGAGGCGATCGGTTGCGAGCCAGCCTC
>JBIINB010000255.1:0-3305 GCA_044337705.1 Pirellulaceae bacterium
CGCAAGCGGATCGGTTTTCTCAACAGCAGCGTCGAGCGGTTTGTTGCGGGGAATCGGGAGCGGGTGGCCAGAGGGGAGCGCTTCAGCCAGATGACTGAGGAGGAGCGAAGCGAGATTGTCGAGCGGGCCCGTGTCCTGGCGCAGGAGGGAGCGGGGCTGATCGAAGCATCGCGGCGTATCAGCCAGGTCATGGGTCGCAGCATCGAGGCGATTCGCTACACGCTGAAGAATTTCGATAAGTCGAATCCGAGCATGGCTGTTTTTCCCAGCATGAAGCAGTCGCTCAGCATCGACGATCGCAAGGCGATCTTCGCTCAGTACCAGCGGGGAGTCAGCATTGCGACGCTCAGCAAGCGGTATCGCCGCAATCGGAGCAATATTGTGCGACTGGTCAATGAAAGCCGTGCGCATCTTCTTTCGGAGTTGCCACTGGCCTACATTCCCAACGAAGACTTTGACAGGAAGAGCCTGTTGGATTCGATCCTCTCTCCGATGCCCGAAAATCCGTCGGGGACCCGCAAGGTGAAAGCCCCAGCTGGTCTCCCTCCCTATTTGGCTTCGCTTTACGATGTCCCATTGCTGACACGCGAGCAGGAATACCATCTGTTTCGGCAGATGAATTTCCTGAAGCACCGTGCTTCGAAGCTTTTGGAGAGCCTCCAGAAGCAGAATCCGAAGGCGTCGGTCATGGATGAGATCGAGAGCCTTTATCAGAAGGCAGGAGAAGTGAAGAACCGGATTGTTCAGGCCAATTTGCGACTGGTGGTTTCGATCGCCAAGCGGCATGTTGGTCCGAACGATGACTTCTTTGCGTTGATCAGCGATGGCAACATGTCGTTGATTCGCGCGGTGGAGAAGTTCGATTACTCACGAGGCAACAAGTTCAGCACCTATGCCACCTGGGCGATCATGAAGAACTTCGCCAGGACCATTCCTGACGAGTTCAAGAGACGCGAGCGTTTCAAGACGACACCGGAGGATATCTTCCTGGCGAGGGAGGACGAACGGGCTGACCAGTTTGCGGCGGAGATCGACCAGAGGAATCGCCAGGATCAGATCCAGGGGATTCTCGAGAAGTTGGACGCTCGCGAGCAGGAGATCATCATTCGCCGCTTCGGTCTGGATCATCGGCACGAACCGCTGACACTCAAGGAAGTGGGCGAGACGATGGGGGTGACCAAAGAGCGAATACGGCAACTGGAAGTTCGAGCGATTTCGAAGTTGCGGGCTCTGGCAGAGGCAGCAAAGATCGAAATCTGATCCAGGCGACCTTGATGCAAGCTCCACGAAGGCGGCACGGTAGCGTGCCGCCTTTTTTCATCCCTTATCGGCAACGATGCGTCGAGCCGCCAATGCCTGGTCGACTTCCCGGATGTACTTCCTGCCAGCCGATCTGCGGGGATGAACGAGGTTGTAGTAGATGATGTACCAGAGCGCGGCGATACCATCCCTCATGCCGATTTTTTTGCCTTCCTCGTAGGTTCTTCCGTAATAGGAGATCGGGACCTCGTAGGTGCGGGCCCGCGTCTTGCAGATCATCGCGGTGATCTCCACTTCCATGCCGAATCCATGGCTGGTCAGCACCATTGGCCGAATGACTTCCCGGCGAAACGCTTTGTAACAGGTTTCGATATCCGACATGTTCCGGTTGGTCAGGAAGTTGCAGAAGTAGGTGAGGAACTTATTGGCAAGGTAGTGATAGAAGTAGAGGACTCTAGCAGCCTTCTTCACCAGGAAACGACTTCCATAGACTACGTCGGCAGTGTCTTCGAGGATTGGGGCAAGCACGTCGGGTATCTCGCTGGGATCGTATTCCAGATCGGCATCCTGGATGATCAGGACATCCCCCGTCGCGCACTGGATGGCTCGACTGACAGCAGCCGTTTTCCCCTGATTGGTAGCCTGACGCATTGCGAGGACGCGATCCTGGTGGTCTCTGGAAAAACGGTCGATCACCTCCCAGGTACCGTCTGTCGATCCATCGTCGACGACGAGAACTTCCAGTTGCTGATAGGGAAGGGACAGGACCTTCTCCAGGATGGTCTGGATCGAATCGACTTCATTGTAGGCTGGGATGAGCACCGAGATTTTCATGACGATTCCTTTGGTGGATCTCCTTCAGCGGAGCTCTGGGATCGCTCCAGTGAGATCTTGATTTGAATCCTGCCGATCGCCGGAAGGGGATTGCTCCATCGGTCTTTCTGCTGCTTGATCCATCCTAGCGGTAGACGATTCCATTGGGCGATGCACCATCCATCCGCCTCGGATAGCCTCTCCCTGTCACTTTCGCCTCTAGCCCATCGCTCCGCCTGCTCCTGGTTGAGTTCGACCGATCGAGCTGGGGCAAAGTAACGGCGATCTAGCTTTGCTAATGCGTGGGATGGCTGCCAGGTCGAACCGGCGGCATGAAGCAGTTGGCACCCCTCCAGCAACGGCTCCGCCAGCCAGGCCCGCGAAGCTTCGGGGGCTCCAAGAACTTGATCACCACGGTATTGTAGGACCACTCCGCGGGAAGCACCAAAGCTGTGGAGAGCCGAAAGGGGTGCGTCGGAACTTCCTGATTTGCCAGAAGTACCCGGAGGTTGCCTGGGTTTCCGAAGGCCGGAAGAGTGGTTTCCAGAGTGGCCTTTGGCTCCTTCCCCCGGGGTCTGCGGCGGGATGGCGTGACCGGTGCGATGGAGCACTGCGGCGAAGGCACCTTCGCATCGATCGCGGTCTGGCCAAAGGCGGTAACTGCTAGGGTGTAGTCGACTCTGCCACGCTGCCAGTTCCTGGACCGGGCGTGATTCCCAGCATCCTGGCTGACTTGCTTCCAGCCACTGCACCACCTCTTCATTTTCCTCTGTCGCAAACGTGCAAGTCGAATAGACCAGTCGGCCGCCTGGTGCGACCAGACGGCTGGCTGCATCGAGAATCCTTTTCTGACGAGCCGCTGCGTGCCGTATCTGCGTTGGACTGAATGCATTGCTGGAGCGTTTCCCTCCAGCCACCATCGCCTGGCCACTGCATGGCGCATCGACCAAAACGGCGTCAAATCGCTCGGAAAACCTCGCCGCTAGCAACTCGGGATCCATACGGCAGGTGGCAAACGCTGGGTTTCCGGTCTGGTGCAGCACCCATCGCAACAGCTCCGTGCGCCCAGCAATCGGCTCATTGGCCACCAGGAATCCCTCGGGTCCCAATTGCTCCAAAATGGCCGATGCTTTGCCGCCAGGGGCCGCGCAGAGATCGCAGATGGTCTGCGATGACTGGACATCCAGCAGCCTGACAGCCAGCAGCGAACCGGCATCCTGGATGTAGTAACG
>JBIINB010000125.1:0-12053 GCA_044337705.1 Pirellulaceae bacterium
GCATTCCAATTTCTGCAGCCCGTTGGCCCTAAGGGCCGGAAGTCTAAATCTTTCTTGCCACTTTTCGAGATTGGTGCCACCCACTTTTTGAGATTGGTGCCACCCACTTTTTGAGATTGGTGCCACCCACTTTTTGAGATTGGTGCCACCCACTTTTTGAGATTGGTGCCACCCACTTTTTGGAATTATTCCACCTGTAAGAGCTGGTTTTGGTTCCGCAAGCGACTCAAGATTTAGCCTTGGATCCCCCCTAAAATGAGCATCCTTATGGATGACCGGTGGTTGACTCGTTTCTGGTTTAGAAGAAATCGCGAGAATTGTTTCTGGCAAAATTCTGGAAGCAATCCAATATCTTAGTGATATCACGAGAATATCATGTAGTTAGGGGCTTGGTTCCGGCCGTTCGGTATGCCGCCCTTTTGGTGAGTGGCGGCACGGAAGCGTTGGGGAGCTCGACTAGGAGAAGACCGACATGGAGACGACGATTGCGGAGAAGCCGTTTCAGCCCATTTCCGGGTGGATCGCGCTTCCTGTTTGTTTGGGTTTGATGGCGTCACCTCTTCTGGCTCTGATGAGCGGCATGGCGCTTTTGGTGATCCCTTCGATGCTGATGGCAGTCGTTGGATTTTTGGGGTTATTCGGGCTGACGGCGATCGGTCCCAATCAGGCGCGCGTCTTCACGCTCTTCGGTGAGTACCGTGGAACGGCTCGCCAGTCGGGGTTCCACTGGGTAAATCCCTTTTTCAGCAAGAACCTGATTTCTCTTCGAGTGCACAACTTTGAGACGGGGGCGTCCCGCACCCCGGAGCTGAAGGATGCAGCGGGCAAGGTGACTCAGGAGAAAGGGCGCACTCATGGAAGGCCCTCCAAGGTCAACGACCGCAACGGCAATCCGGTGGAGATTTCAGCGGTGGTGGTTTGGAAGGTGGTCAACACCGCCGAAGCTTCATTCCAGGTGGAGGATTATGAAGACTTTGTGGCGGTGCAGAGTGAAGCGGCCCTGCGTTCGATGGCGACTCGTTATCCCTACGACAGCGAAGACCACGAGATGTCTTTGAGGGGCAACACCGAGGAAATCTGCCAGCAACTTCGCCAAGATATTCAGGAACGGTTGGACCAGGCTGGAGTCGAAGTGCTGGAAGCGAGGATCAGCCACCTTGCGTATGCTCCTGAAATCGCCGCCGCCATGCTCCAGCGGCAGCAGGCTTCTGCTGTGATCGCCGCTCGATCCAAAATTGTCGAAGGGGCCGTTGGCATGGTCCATATGGCGCTGGAACATCTGAAAAAGGATGGCATCGTGGAACTCGACGAGGAGCGGAAGGCCGCGATGGTCTCCAATCTACTGGTGGTTCTCTGCAGCGACCGAAATGCTCAGCCTGTGGTCAACACCGGTTCGCTCTATTCCTGACACTGCCCGTTCTGTAAGACAAAAAAATCGCATGAGGTAGGCGGGCGTGGCTAAACGGGATAGTTTTCTCTTGCGGATCGATCCGCAGTTGCTGTGCCAACTGCGGCGCTGGGCCGAGGATGACCTTCGGAGCCTCAATGCGCAGATCGAGTTCCTTCTGCGGCGTGAGTTGCGTCGAGCTGGACGATTAACCCAGGAACTTTCACCTGCGAATGACGACAAGCTATGCGAGCCCGAACCGTCCGAGGACGCGGAAAGCGATAGCGAACGGCCGCCTTGCACGGACCAGCCTCCCAGCAGCGAAGGCTGAGCGGGTATGAGCATGTCCAGACGACCGGCTGTAGCACTTCTGATCGAAACCTCCAACTCCTACGCGCGAGGATTGCTCCGGGGAATCATTGAATTCCAGAGAGAGCGAGACGCTTGGAGCGTCTATCTTCCTGAGCAGGAGCGGGGAGCTTTGCCCCCGCAATGGCTGAGTCGTTGGCGAGGCGATGGGCTGATCGCCCGCATCGAGAATGATGCGATCGCCCGCGCTGTCCGGGGTACAGGCCTGCCGGTCGTCGACGTCAGTGCCGCTCGGAAAATCGAAGGAATCCCTTGGGTCGAAACCGATGACCGAAAGGTCGCCCAACTGGCAGCTCAGCATCTTCTCGACCGAGGATTCACGCAACTCGCCTATTGTGGCCAACCGCAATTCAATTGGTCGCGCTGGCGCGGGGAGGCATTTCGGCAGTTCGTTGCCACCAAGCAAGCGAAATGCTGGGACTATCCCGATCCTCCGTCGCATGCATCCCGTTCCTGGCTACAGGAAAAAGCTCGCATGGCCAAGTGGCTGACCAGTCTGCCCCGCCCTATCGGAATCATGGCCAGCTACGATATCCAGGCTCGCCGTATCCTCGATCTGTGCCGCGAACTCCAAATCGCTGTTCCGGAAGAGATAGCCGTGGTAGGGGTCGATAATGACTCCCTGGTCTGCAATCTCTCGTCGCCCTCACTGTCCAGTGTCATCCCGGATGCTGTTCAGGCCGGCTATCGCGCCGCTCAGCTGCTCGATGACATGATGCGGGGAGCAGCCATCCCGGGTGAGCCGCTTCTGCTTCCGCCGTTGGGCGTCGCCACGAGGCAGTCGACCGATGTGCTGGCCGTGGACGACCCTTGGATCGCGCAGGTCGCTAAGTGGATTCGTGAGCATGCTTGTGAGGGCATTCAGGTCGAGGATGTCGCCAGGCACTTTTCGGTCAGTCGGCGGATTCTGGAGCGACGGTTCAAGATGACGACTGGCCGCACGCCTCACGCTGCCATCCTCAGCCAGAAACTGGAACGGGTCGCAAGCCTCCTTCGCGACTCCAGCAGCTCGATCGAACTGATTGCCGCCCGATGCGGGTTCGACCATCCCGAGTATCTGCAGGTCGCTTTCCGCAAACATTTCGGGACAACACCCGGCCTCTATCGCAAGACGAAAGGTCGCTCGATACCCAACCGCGCAGGCATCGATCTGCAATGAAGAAGGATTCCACAAGGATCCTTTGGTTTCAACATCGGATCGTCCCGATCAGAAGCAGCGCCACCACACAGCAAGCCCCAAGGATCACTCCCTGTGTCAAACGCTCCAGCCAAAAAAGCCGTGGGCTGAGCGGTTCATTCCAATCCATAGCCTGATTGTCCTGTGGAGAGTAAAGAATTTCCCGGTAGAGCCGGATCGGAGTTTCTTCGAACCCAGCCGAAGCCAGCGCATCACGGATCTCCCCATCCCGTTCCCCCTTAGACAACTCGGCCACCGTGCCTGGAAACTCGACTCCATAATCAGGATCAAGGACCATCCAGCCACCGTCGACTGTCGGAGTCTCCAGCACCACATGGCCTCCCAGTCCAACCAGACGACTTGGTATGCCGCGCTGGGACAAAAGCGCTTGAAGCACTGCGGCTCGTTCCGAACAATCTCCTGACCCGGAAGCCAGAATTCGAGCCGCCAACTGACTGCGAGCCGCGGGCGGATAGATCGTCCCCAGCAACCACTGCACCCAATTGATCTCCGGCCCAATGCGAAGTCCTTCGCTGTGTTCCACCCACAAACGGACCAATTGATTCATTTGACGAAGCTGCGGTGCCCGTGCCGATTCCAAATGCACTAAAGCCCCTGTCGCAGCCACCCCGCGCAGACTGGTCCCAGACCAAGAAAAAATCGAGCCAGAAGCTAGGTTGAAAAACGTTAGGCCGGAAAGCAGCACCATAGCAATTGCAAAGCCAATACGATGCACCGGCATGGATCCCCCCCTTTTTTTTAGGTGGCGGTCCAATGCTTTGCCAAGATTGCGATGCGACGCCCGAAATCAGAAAGATTCGAGCGAAATCTATACATCGCGCACCGCAGGCGCTAAACTAGGGCCAACCACCTTCCGGAGCCTCCCGGGGGATTGGCTAGAATCGCTCGATCGCCACCAACGGTCGAGCGATTCGTTTTTTCTCTACGCCATAACTAACCCTGCCGTGCGGACGAAGTTTCTGGATTTTTCCCCGATCCGCCCTTTTTTGATCCGCCGCGATGGTTCCAAAAGAAGGGGCATTCCCCTTCGCGGGGTTCCTTTTTGGGGTGTCCCAGCGATCTATAACCCAACCTTATTCGGTTCCCGTATATGTGCCGCTTCATCACCGCAACCATGGGGCACCAGGGCAATGAAGCGTTGGTACGCCGTCTAGCCAAGAAATCAATGCTCCAATGGGAACGACTCGAGCATTCAGGAGTTCAGCAATCGTTGCGACCGGGTGAAGCCTACTACCTCACCACGCGAAGCACATGCGACTGCGGAACCGAAATCGGGCTGGCTCTGCGAACCGACGGTGAGCTTCCATCGAGCGAAAGAGATTTTTCCCGCGACATCAGGAATCTGAAAAAGAAAGGATGGTCTGCCAGCAAGATCGATCGATGGATCGAACAGTCGAAGGCGGACACTGCCAAGAAGTTCCAGGAGGCGGCCAACCGGTTGACAGGGAGGCATCTCGAGTTGGAGCGATGGATTGAGTTCATCGCTTCGGTCCTCCAAGGTGGCCATGCCCAGTGGATTGGGATCCTGGTCCATTGGTACTCGGGGGATATCGCAACCGAAGCGATCGCGGTAGACAATCGACGCTGGTTGAGCCTATCGGAACTGACCGAAGATTATTTGCTTCACGCGGAAGAGGACATGCTCCACTGTTTTCGATCCTAGCAGACTGTTCAAGATGGTCTTCATCTTCATTTTCCAATTTTCACAGCTCACAGCCGAGCCCTGTGCGGCTCACAGAACTTCGGCATTCGCATCCGTTTTGTGATCGCTTCCATACGATCACGCGGCCCATGGAATTCTTCAACGGACCGCTGGGATAGCCACTGAGGATTGGTTCTGGAATCGAGTTCGAGAGCATAACTGGCCGGCGGGTCCATGTTCCATCGATCGAAAGGTCCTTCGTCGATCGGTGGCCGGTCCCCTCCGGGGGCTCAGTCGGTTCCGCACCCTTCCTCGCCGATCTGATGAAGGTCTGCGGGTGGGAATACCCCGGGTTCATTCCGGGCATACCATCTCTCTAAAACGCTTTCCCAGTCGACGCGAGACCGGACGCGGACGAAGTCGGTGCGAACCCCTAGGTAATCTGGATGGCTTGCCGCGTACTTGATCCCAAACTTACGCATCAGCTGACCGGTCCGCTCGGGTCCATACAGCGATTCTGCCAGCGACCAATGCTCGCGCAGGACGTCACGCTGGCGATGGAGCGAAGGGGGAGGCGGCATCGGATCGCCCGCCGCTAAGGCGCGACACTGTTCGAAGATCCAAGGATTGCCGATCGCTCCCCGCGCCACCGTCACGCCGTCAATTCCTGTTTCCTGAATCATTCGCCAGCAGTCGAAGGCGCTAAAAAGATCGCCACTGCCCAGGATGGTCCTAGGCCCGACCATTTCCTTGACTTCCTTCAGGAAGGACCAGCGACTGGGCCCCCGATAGCCCTGCTCCACGGTGCGTCCATGGACTGTCACAGCAGCCACTCCCCGCGCGAAAGCCCCTTGAAGAATTTCGAAAAACCGATCGCGACTCTGCTGGCTGTCGTCGATCCCGCGGCGCATTTTCACTGTCACGGGGATTTCTGGTGGCACCACTTCTCTGGTGCGTTCGACGATCTCGAGCGCCACCTGGGGTTGGCTGAGATGGTATCCGCCGCGGCAGCGCCCCAGCACTTTCCGCACGGGGCAGCCGAAGTTGATGTCGATCACCGCAAATCCTGCTTCGACCAATTTGGCCGCCCCCGCTGCAAACTGCTGCGGTTCGGCCCCCATCAATTGCCCTGCCACCGGTTGCTCTTCCTGGGTGTTGTAGAGGAAGTGCCTGGTTTTGTCGCGAGTCTTGAGAGCCACCAGGAACTGATCGAGCATCACTTCGCAGAGCGAATACGAGGCGCCATGTCGCCTTGCCAGAAGCCGCATCGGCCAATCGCTGTAACCGGAGAGAGCTGCCTGGACGATCGGAAATCCGATCTCCAGATTCCCGATTCGAAGTGGCCGGTAGCTCAACCCTTTCGCGGTAAATGAAACGTCGGGCGCGAGGGGATTCATGGCGCCTTGCTCCTGCCGGCCTTGAGGGTGCGAGCGATCGGATCAAAGCGATTGAAGATACTGAATAGCGCGCCGCAATTCCAACAGCGGGCTTTCCATTTTCTCCTGCTCAATCACATACATGCCGCTGTAGTGCCCCTCTTCCAGGTCGCCAAGCAACTGGGGAAAGTCGACCTCGCCGGACCCCATCGGCACAGTAGATCCGCGGTTCATCGATCGATCGTACACTGCATCCTTTGCATGGACTAGGCGAATCCACGGCGACGCCTGGAGCACTCCCTGGATGCCAAATCCGTTGGCGACCAGATTGCCTGGATTGAGCGTGATTCCGATCGGGGTGTCACGAAGGCTTTGAAGAAACTGATGAAGCACCGGCAATGGCTCGGCCCCCGTTTCGCAACTGAGGAATGCCCCGGCTTTCAGGCCATAGCTTCCCAGATCCTCCAGAAGCTCCGCCAGCAGTTGGCGGTTCGGATCATTCTCGCTTTCGGGGATACGCCCCACCTGGTTGACCACCAGTTCGCATCCCATCGCATGAGCGAATCGCATCGCCGACTTCAGCCCTGCCACCCGCCGCTCCAAATCCTCCGGATTATAAAGAGCCCGTCTGGTCCCGTAGCGAACCGAGGATAGTTTCAATTGCGAGTCTTCCAGCCATTTGCGGATCTGTCGCATGCCGGTCCCCGACAATTCCGCCAGATTCACATCGCGCCTAGCATCGAGTTCCACCGAGTCGATGCCCAGCTTGGCTGCAAAAGGAATTGCGAACTGCAGGCTGGTCTGCAAAGACTTTAGCTGAACTCCAAATCGCATGCGGTCTTCCGTCTGATCTCGATTTCCAGCGTTCACTCGACACTCGCCTCAGTGTAGTCCCATTGCGAAAGTTCGCTAGAGCATCCAGCCTCTCGCTCCTAGGATCGCCTCGACGCAGCAGGCAGTACATGTCCCTTGGTGCGAGACTGGAAATCATTGCCTTTGAATCGATCGGCGTGCATGGTCTATACTGGCTTTGATAGAGCGATCCGATTTCCGAATTTCGATTCGTGTTTATCGGTTTCCGTAAAAGGATTTCGTACCTGGTAGTCCCACCTGCGGTCTCATAGCCGCTCCTTACCAATTAGATTCTCCGGGAGTCTTCGATGATTCGGAATGCGAATCGCATGTCGCTCTACAGTCGCCTTACGCAACCTCTGGCGGTTGCCGTCGCCGTCCTGTCGATATCCGCTTCGAAGGCGCCTGTTTGGGCCGAGGAAATCGATCTGACGCGTTTTGAGAAAGTGGAGATCGCCACCAAGTTGACGCAACCGATGGAGATGGCGTTGGCGCCTGATGGATCGCTGTTTCTGATCGAACTGGCGGGGGATCTCAAACGGATCGATCCGAAGACACGGAGCGTCGAAGTCGTCGGCCACCTGGAGGTGACGACGCAGCAGGAGAACGGACTGATCGGCATGTGCCTGGACCCCGCCTTTGCGGAAAACGGCTGGATCTATCTGCAGTATTCGCCACCTGACTACAGCGGACAGTACATCAGCCGCTTCGACTTCCGCGACGGCAAACTCGACCTCGCTTCGGAGAAACGACTTTTTCAGTACGAAGAGCAACGTCGGGAGTGCTGCCATCACGCAGGATCGATGGAGTTCGGCCCCGACGGATGCCTTTACATTGGAACCGGAGACAATACGAACCCGTTCAACGACAGCCAGGGGTTCGCACCGATCGATCAAAGGCCCGGCCGCGAGCCTTGGGATGCGCAGCGCACCAGCGCCAACACCCGCAGCTACAACGGCAAGATCCTCCGGATTCGTCCAACGCCCGATGGTTCCTATGAAATCCCCGATGGCAATCTTTTCCCCAAGGACGGCAGCGCGGGCCATCCGGAGATCTACGTGATGGGTTGCCGAAACCCCTGGCGTTTGAACCTGGATCGACGCACCGGCTATCTCTATTGGGGTGATGTGGGACCCGACGCAGGGGGGGACGGTGAGCGCGGGCCGCGCGGATACGATGAAGTCAACCAGGCGCGGCAGGCAGGCTTCTTTGGATGGCCCTACTTCATCGGGCCCAATCGCGCTTATAGCATGGTCGACTTCGCGACCGGCGCCATTCATCCCCCACAGGATGCACAGCATCCGGTCAATCATTCGGTGAACAACTCCGGTTCCAGGGAACTTCCGCCTGCGCAGCCTCCCCTGCTCTACTACCCAGCAGGTCCCATCGATGAATTTCCGGAGGTCGGTAGCGGCGGCCGAACAGCCTGCGCAGGACCGGTCTACTACTACGACGATTATCCGGAATCCCCTGGCAAGCTCCCCCGCGCTTATGATCGCACGCTCTTCGCCTTCGAATGGTCCCGCAACTGGATCCTCGCTGTCCACCTCGACGAAGATCACCGTATCGAACGGTTGGAGCGGTTTCTCCCGGAAGTCCCCTTCATCCGCCCAGTCGATCTTCAGTTCGATGCCAACGGATCTCTGTATGTCATCGAGTACGGTGAGACATGGGGCGTAAATGCCGACGCACGACTGGTGCGGATCGACTACCAACGCGGCAACCGCACTCCGGTGGCGGTCTCGCGCGCCGAAAATCAGATCGGGCGCGAACCGCTTGCTGTTCGATTCTCCGCCGAAGGCTCCAGCGATCGCGATCAGGATCCGTTGACCTACCGCTGGTTCGCGGTTGCGACCGGGGATCAGAGCAACACTGGTCGATCGCCCATCGGGGAAGGGGCTGAGATCGAACATCTGTTCACGCAGCCAGGCACCTATTCGGTACTACTTGAAGTGGCCGACCCGCAGGGAGCCGTCGCCTCCACCTCGCTCCCGGTGGTCGTGGGCAACGCAGTCCCCAAAGTCTCATTGCTGGAACCGGCCGATGGGGACTTTTACGACCCAGGTCAGCCGATCGCATTTCGCGTCCGTGTCGAAGATCCGGAAGATGGTTCGAATGATTTCGAAGTGGTCGAGGCCGGCGATGCCGAGGCGATCGAAGGGAAAGCCCCCAGCCGGACGACGATCGAACTATTTCCGGAGACAGCGGGTCTGGCCGCCAATGAGCCGCCCGGATTGCAGGCGATCCGTAAAAGCGATTGCCTCAACTGCCATGCCATCGACCGCGCTCTAGTCGGTCCACGATTCCTCGATATCGCGGAAAAATATCGAGGCCAGGACGGAGCTATCGAGAAATCGATCCAGCGCGTCCGCGAGGGTTCAACGGGGGTCTGGGGTAAGGTGGCGATGCTCCCCCACGCCCAGCTCTCCGAACAGCAGGTCGATGAAATGGTCCGCTACATCTACGACCTCAAACCCGATGCCAGTCGCGTCTCGGCGCAAGGCTTTCAAGGCGTCCTTGCCGCCCCTGCCTCCGGTTCGCTGCTGCGGTTGCAGGCTACCTATACCGATCTGGGACGCGAAGGAAACATCCCCGCACTATCCGGGACCGCCAGCGTCCTGCTGCGAGGGCGTAGGATTCAGGCCGAGTCGGCTGATGCGTTTGCCAAGACGCAGCCCCTTGCCTCCGAAAATGCGGAAGGAAAAAAATTCCTCGGTGGCATCGAGAATGGAGCTACCATCCTGTTGCGCGGGATCCCCCTGGAACGGGTCAGCGCTTTGCAGGTCCGTGTCGCCAGCGCCGGCGCTGGGGGTGCGATCGAGGTGCACCAGGATACCGCCGATGGCCCCTTGCTGGGTAAGATCGATGTGGCAGTCAACGGCCAGTGGGAAGTCTTCCGCGAGGAAAAAATCCCGCTCCAGCCCTCCCAGGGGCGGCACGATCTGGTCCTCAAGTTCACCCATCCGTCGGCAGGTGGCGGACTGATGAATATCGATGCGATCGAGCTTTTGCCACCGGCCGCTCAGTGAACGATTTGAAGTCCCGAGCGGACCAGAGCAGGCGCGGACCTGCAACCTGAAAACAGTCCTGCAAGCTTCGCTCGGCACAACGCATAGCGGAGCAACCAAAGTGAATCGATTGGATTCCCGACGCACGCGATCGAAAGTCTTGCTGTGATGAAAACATCAGTTGCATTGGATCTGTATACCGCCTGCATCGCCCTGCTGACCGCCTGCATGGCAGTTCCGACCACTTTGGCGGACGATCCCAAGCCCGATTCTGCGGTCGATTACCAACGCCAGATCCGTCCGATTCTGGCGGAGCATTGCTGGCAGTGCCATGGTGTGGATGACAAGACGCGCGAAGGGCAGTTGCGGCTCGACCTGCGCGATGCGGCTCTCCAAGGCGGCGACTCGGGTTCCCCTGCAATCCGTCCGGGCGACCCCGCGCAAAGCGAAATGCTGATTCGCCTACGCTCCACCGACCCCGATCTGAAGATGCCTCCACCGCATCTCCCCAAGCAGCCATCGGCCGACCAGATCGCGCTGCTGGAACGTTGGATTGACCAGGGGGCTCCCTATGCCCTGCATTGGGCTTTCACCCCCCCGGTGAAGCTTCCGCTCCCAAAGGCCGATGCGCCACCGATCGATGCCTGGATCGATGCGAAACATCAGGCGCTGGGGATCACCCCGTCTCCTTCGGCACCTTCCTTTCAGCTGGCCCGTCGTCTCTACCTCGATCTGATTGGCTTGCCCCCATCCCCTGCGGAACTGGAGGCGTTCGAAAAGGAAGGGCTGGAAGCGACCGTCGATAAGCTTTTGGAAAGTCCCCGCTACGGCGAAAAATGGGCTCGCCATTGGCTCGATGTCGCACGCTACTCCGATACCAACGGCTATGAAAAAGATCTGCGGCGGGAGCAGTGGGCGTGGCGCGATTGGGTGATCGCTGCCATTCAGAACGATATGCCATACGATCAGTTCGTTATCGAACAGATCGCGGGCGACCTGTTGCCTAACGCCACACAGGACCAGGTGATCGCCACCGGCTTTCTCCGCAACAGCATGATCAACGAGGAAGGGGCGATCGTCCCCGAGCAGTTTCGCAAGGTGGAGATGTTCGACCGGATCGACTGCATCGGCAAAGCGGTGCTGGGTCTGACCACCCAGTGCGCTCAGTGCCACACCCACAAGTTCGACCCGATTTCTCACGACGAATACTTCGGAATGTTCGCCTTTTTGAACAATACCTACGAAGCGCAGTCCTGGGTCTACGCCCCCGATCGATTGCAGCAACTCAACCAAGCCCGGGCTGCTGTCGATCAGGCGATGGAAACGATTCGCAAGCAGATGCCCGATGGGCAGTCGAGGTTGGATCAGTGGACTGGCCAGCTATTGGCATCGCGCCCCAACTGGCGTCCGATCCAAGCGACGCTGCTGGAGACGATCAGCGGATTGAATCACCCCACGCAGGAAGAAGATCTTTCGATCCTGATGCTGGGGCATACCAGCAACGACGTCTTCCTGCTGGCAAGCCCTCCGGCAGGAACGATCACCGGGCTCCAACTGGAACTCCTTCCCCATCGCGATCTCCCCTTCGGTGGCCCAGGTCGAAATGGACAGGGGATGTGGAGCATCCAGGAGGTGGAGCTGCTGGTGAAGAAGCCGGGGGCCGATTGGGAGAAACAGAAACTGGTGGAAGCGACCACCGATTTTTCGGAGGCCGAACAGAAGTCAGGGGATGGCAAATCCGCGTCAGGCCCCGTCGCCTTCCTTGTCGACGGCAAGGAGGAGACGCACTGGCAGGCCGACCGTGGCAAGGGACGTCGCAACCAGGCTTCGGTCGCGGTCCTGCAATTGGAGACGCCGTGCGAATTGCCGGAAGGATCGGAAATCAAAATTGTCTGGCGCATGCCGCAGATGGTCGGCTGTTGCCGCTGGAGTCTGACCGACCAGCCGAAACCTGCGGCCCCGGCAGTAGATCACCAGGCAGTGCTGGCGGCGATCAAAGCGCCCGACGCGCGAAGCCCGGCCGACCGCGACGCTCTCTGGGATGCCTTCAGCCGCACCTTGCCGGAACTTGCCGACGCGCGAAAGGGGCTTGATGCCGCCTGGACTCAGTGGCCCGATCCGACTACCTCGGTGCTGCACCTGGCCGAACGGGATCCAGCGCAGAAGCGGCAGACATTTCTTCTGGAACGAGGAGAATGGGACCGGCCGCTGCATGCGGTTG
>JBIINB010000126.1:0-11989 GCA_044337705.1 Pirellulaceae bacterium
TAGTCTGCTGCGATGGAATCAGTCGAAATCGTTCGCCCCCGGACTGCAAGTCGGTCTCGCAGTCAATCAATTTCTGAGTTTCGGCAAGTTCTAAGGATTTCCCCTGCTGTCCAGCAGGCCCCTCGGTCAGCAGGACCGAGCCCCCCGCCTGCCAGGCCACCCCAATCCGATTGCGCCAAACTCGCAGCCGCAACAGTGCGGGCCTGGGGGTCACATGCATCGCGTCCAGGACTCGCAGCTTTCCCTGATCGTCCGGAATCACCTGCCAGTCGCCAAGGGAAAGCAGCAACCGCTCAGTCACCTGTCCCCGCGCATCCATCCGCTCCAGCATCCCCCCCACTTCTTGAGTCGCCAGGGAATCTTGGTCAGGGCTTGGACCAGTTGGCTGAATGATCGACATGGTGACGCACTTCCTTGGCGAGGGTCGGCCACCGCCGAATTGATTTTCTGACGGCTCTTCCCACCAGCCGATCGATCGGTCTCTGGTTTGAATCCATCAGGTGGGGGCCCAGCGTCTTCATCGTCCTACGGCGTCGCTATCTCGAAATGCATCAGGTGGGATCTACGGCTGACCTTCGATGCGATTCCGAACTTTCTACCGGTGGCTGTTGTGACAGTCCGGCGAAATGGAAGGACCGTACCGATCGTTCCGTTTGCGACACGGAAATCGGCAGGCAAAGGCGCTGAACCCGCTGCAATCGTTATGGCCCCTGCGATCTGATCGATCGTTGCATCAATCGCTTGGCCCTCTAAAAAACACTCGCCCCCCAGGCTCCTGTTGCAGTTGCTTCAGCCAGCGATCCGAAATCGCTGAAACGCTGATGGGACAGGAAGATGCGAAGTCATCGATCAACAGATCGTCGACACAATTCCGCTCCCCAAAACTGGACAAGGAGGCCGGTTGATGATCTACCGCGGGACTGCTGGATGTCACCTCTGGCTTGCAGCGATCCTTCTCTTCAGTCTGCATCCATCCCAGCAGACAGTCGCGCAATCCGATTCCGACAGCACCTCACCCCGACTGGCCGACCGGAGCACTGGCGGTAATGCGGCCCCCTCCCTGACTGACTCCCGATCTGAAAGCAATACACCCGAACCCCAATCGCGGGAAGTTGCCTTTCGGGAACTCGCCAGCGACATCGATCGACTCGACCCACTCCTAGGAATCTTCAAGCGGCTGGTCCGATTGGTTTCGCCTTCGGTCGTCCACATCGATGCGAAGAAGTCTGAGGCCTCGGAAAGCAACGATGCCAACCAGACGGGAGAAGTCGAAGAGGCCGGCGCCGGGGTGCTTGTCGAGTATCGCGATCGATTGCTGGTGATCACCAACCGACATGTGGTGGTTCCTGCCCAGCTCTCTTCGATTTTGATTCAAGGCTCCAACCGCGCGGCAACCAACCCGCTAAAGCTATGGTCGGACGCCGCTACCGATATCGCGGTGATGGAGGTGCCGAAGGAATTCGGAATCGCTGCGAGGGTTGGCGACAGCGACCAATTGGAGGTGGGTGAGCAGGTGGTGGCAATCGGTAGTCCATTCGGACTTGCCCATAGTGTCACCACCGGTATCCTCAGCGCGAAAGGGCGACGGGATCTAGAACTGGGCTCACGCTCGATCGAAGTGCAGGATTTCTTTCAGACCGATGCGGCAATCAACCCGGGAAACAGCGGTGGCCCACTCTTTAATCTGAAAGGCGAGGTAATCGCAATCAACACCGCGATCGCCAGCAACTCGGGAGGCAGCGAAGGGATTGGCTTCAGCATCCCGATCAACCTGGTGATGGGGGTGGTGGGACAACTGGTGGAGCAAGGGGAATTTCGCCGCGGTTACCTGGGAATCGTGATGGACTACCAGTACGACGTGAATGCCGCCCAACAGCTAGGTCTTCCGGCGATGCGAGGAGTACTCATCAAGGGAGTGCGACCAAAGTCGCCGGCCGAGACGGCGGGACTGCGAGCCGGGGATGTGCTTCTGGAGTACAATGGTCAAGAAGTGGATAGCGATTCACAACTGGTGCAGATGGTCAGCCTGACCGATCTGAAGCAGGCGGTCCCTATAACGGTATGGCGCCAAGGACGCTCCATGCAACTCCAAGTGCGGCTCGCCCCACTCCCCACCAACCCCTAAACTGTCCGCTGAAGACGATCCAATTCCTAGCGGAGCAGCGCAAGCTGCCCGGTTTCTTCCCGCTAACACGGGATCTACCGAACGGCTCGCACTAGCTCGCCCCAATTTTCAACGGCCGCCCTATCTGTCCCAGTCACTTCTTCCCCTGGTTTTGATGGAAGACAGTGCGATGCCAGGAGTTTCCTTATGTCGATGTGGCAGCCAGTTCGCGGACCTTTTCCTGCGACGCGCATGAGGCGATTGCGACGCTATGCCTGGTCCCGATCGATGGTCGAGGAAACCAGGCTGGATGCTGCGAATCTGATTTGGCCGATCTTTCTGATCGAAGGCCACGGTCAAAGGGAACCGATCGGTGCGATGCCGGGGGTCGAACGACTCTCCATCGATCTGGCCGTCGATGCGGCAGTCGAAGCAGTCCAGTTGGGAATCCCTGCCATGGCACTTTTTCCCAAAACACCGATCCACCTCAAGTCAGAATCAGCGGAAGAAGCGTGCAACCAGAACAATCTGGTATGCCGTGCTTTGCGAGCCATCCGGGATCGCGTGGGGGATTCTCTAGGACTGCTCGCCGACGTCGCTCTCGACCCCTACACGTCCCATGGGCATGATGGGCTGATGGTCGATGGCCAGATCGTCAATGACCCCACGGTGGAGGTGCTTTGCCGACAGGCCATCGTCCAGGCGGAAGCCGGTGCCACCGTTCTGGCACCCTCCGACATGATGGACGGAAGGATCGGTGCGATCCGACAGGCTCTGGACAATTCTGGATTCACCGATGCCCTGATCATGTCGTACGCAGCCAAGTATGCATCGGCCTTTTACGGCCCCTTTCGCGAGGCGGTCGGATCGGCCAGCGCCTTGGGGAAAGGCGACAAGAAGACCTATCAGATGAACCCTGCCAATCGCCGGGAAGCATTGCATGAAGCCGCACTGGATCTGGAGGAGGGTGCGGACTGGGTGATGGTCAAGCCGGGGATGCCGTATCTGGACATCGTCTCCCAGCTGTCGCAGACGCTGCAGGTGCCGGTGGCCGCCTATCAGGTCAGTGGCGAGTACGCCATGCTGCAAGGGGCGATCGATCACGGCTGGCTAGCCGAAAAAGCCGCGATTCTCGAAGGTCTTCTCTGTTTTCGGCGCGCAGGAGCCACCTCAATCCTAACCTATTTTGCTCCCCGTGCCGCTCGCTGGTTGAACGGCTGAGCGAAACCTATGTGTGCTCGGCTTATCGATCGTAATAATCCAATTCGATATCGCTATCCGGAAGTTCAACACCACGAACATTAGTCGCCCAATAGCCAACTTTGGCATGAGTCATGCTAGCGGACATGCATATCAAAGTTGGAGCACAAGCAGCCAACTCTCACCCTATAAATTGAGACCTACTAGATGGCTCGCGCCTTTCCCTTTACGTCATTCAACTAGTTGGTAGGTTGCCTAGAAACAACGGATCGAGAGCACCCTTCCAAACCTCTTTCAGCCCCTCGATTGTGATGCCGCTACGATGATCATGAACCTGCGGCTTGCGGTTCAACCGCCAGCGACGTGCTATCGGCTCCTCCTCCGCTGGCTCGATCCCCTTTTGCCTCTGTCGTTCCGCCAAGAGAAGCTCCTTAGCCGCCGCCTCTGACTCTTTTTTTCCCAGCCCGTTTTCGATGATGACCTTGAGCGTCCCGTCGCGAAATCTAGCTATTGACTTGGTTTTCGGATCGATCTTCATCACTCCCGCTTCCATCGCTCGCCGCGACTGGACATTGATGAAATCAACGGAGTCATTGGTTGCATCCTCAATGGGAAGCACATGGATGCGGATATGGCAAGGAGGTAGCTTTGCGGCATGATGAAAGCGGTTTAGCCCTTGTTCGCCTTTCAAGATTCCGTAGGCAGCGACTCCCTGCACCTGCAAAATCACCTCTGCCTTCGGAGATTCCGCACTGATCGCCTGATCATGAACTACCACCGCACCGAAACCTTTCGTACCACACCATCCGCGGTAGGCATCAGCTAGGCGCTTCACCAGCGGGTTGGCTTCGCTTTCCACCGCATTGAAAACCAAAAACAGATCCCTCTGATCGCCCGCATCGGAGCAACGGAGCATGTAGCGCGCCATTCTCAATTGCTGGGTGGACGCTTCCAATTGGCTTACCAAAGCTACGCGATCGATTTGCTGATCAATTGGCAAGGTGGAAACCGACGCAAGCCCCAACTCCCTGGCTTCCAACAGCACGCGATCACTGTATTCAAGAAAAAGTTCGATACGATGCAGACGGATCGCAGCCTGCTGTGAGGTTACCGATCGATCCCAGAAGCCCTTGGAATTAATCGACTCCAGAAGTGTGGTGCGCTGTCTGCGGACGCCATGCATATCGATCTCATCGATTAGCCGAGTCGACTCCTCAAGCATCCCTTCTCTCGCCTGATCCACCTGTTCGCTGGTCCGACCGTCCCCTATGCGTCCATGGGCAGATCCCTTGGGTTCCACCACCATTTCCGAATCGGCCATGGCAGGCTCTGGCGAGTTCTCCGTATCCTTGATTGCGACATCCAGCCTCCCATCGCGCAAGAGTAGACGCACGATCTGCCGCTGCGTTGAAGGAGCCTGACTGGAGAGCAGGCGGGCCAGTGGGACAAGCAGATTTCGCTCTATGGCCCGCTTGATCGGCCTGGCTCCGTAGCGACTGTCGAAACCGATCCTTGCGATCCAGTCGATAACCGAACGGTCGATATCGAAATCGAGACTTCGTCGAGTGACTCCATCACGCTGCAAGGCAAGTTGTAGCTCCCTTTGTGCGATATCTCGAATGCTTGCGCGATCCAGACGCTCAAACCGAACTACGCGGTCGATTCGATTGAGCAATTCAGGGCGAAAATGCTGTTGCAGCGCAAGAAGCGTAGTATCTTCTGGATGATCAGCCGCTCCAAATCCGAAGGACTGAGTATCCTCAAAATCGACACCTATGTTACTGGTCATGATGATGATCGTCTGGGAGAAGTTGGCGGTGTCACCCTGGAGATCTGTCAGCCGCCCCGCATCGAATAACTGAAGCAGCAGATCGAACATCCGCGGATGTGCTTTCTCGATTTCATCCAACAAAATCACCGAAAAAGGAGACTGACGCACTAGAGCCGGAAGTCCGGGCGAAAAAATCGATGCCCCGGGAGTACCCAAAAACCGCTCCACCCCTCCGTAGTCCTGATACTCTGACATATCGAAACGGATCAATCGGCTGGAGTTGCCGAAAACATACTCCGCAAGTGTCTTGGCTAGCTCCGTCTTCCCAACCCCGGTCGGGCCGACAAACAACATGACGCTAAGCGGCTTGCTGGGATCCGCCAGCCCGGCCTTAACCAGAGCCACCGTGTTAATCACTTCCCGAACAGCATGTTGCTGACCGACAATTCTGTTGCCAAAATGCTCTTCGGTCTTCGCAAGGTTCATCGGTATCTGGTCATCCAGCAGATGCCTGGGAAGCCCTGTATTGCTACACAGCGCCTGAACGACATCATCAACATCGACGATCAAAGCTGGCCGCGAAACAATGGTCTCCCTGGTCGAATGAACATCCTCGACTCGATCCGTCATTATTCGAAACCGACTTCGAATCTCCCTTCGGTTTCGCCTTTGATATTCCAATGCCGATAGCCATTTTCGCTCAACATGTTGCGTGAGCCATTCCGAGAGCTGAATTCCGCCAGCCGGAGCTGTAACGCCGGGGAAGTAAAGCTGACCGTAGCGAACCAGTGCGTCGATTGCTGCGGAGGTTGCCATGGCCTCACGTTTTAGCGTCGTCTGAAGATCCTTCAGCGACAGCGCGGTCCGCGACTCAATCGCCGCGCGGCAATCCTTCAATTCCAGTGGCGGAAGCGAAATCTTCTTAACCAAACGGGCAAACCATTGATTGGCTTGCAGCGACTTTCGATATTGCTGTTCCGTGCACTCGCCAACGATAACCACTTCCTTGCGGTCGAGAGCAGGAGCCAGCATGCTGGTGAAATTGTCGGAATTCGTATCGGTTACGCCAGCACCTGTGAGGGCCGAAAAATCTTCGAACCAAATGACGACAGGCAATTGGCGAGCCAGAGCGAGCAAGTCTTTGATCACTTGCTGCCATTCGCCGATGTATTTCTTGCCAGCAACAAGGCTGGAGGACGAGGTCCGCAGAAAGCGGATCGAGTCGCCAGGCTTGGCCATCAGCCGCTCCGCCAACTCTCGTAGAACTGCCGTTTTGCCAACACCCGATGGCCCAACCAGTACCGCAGAACCCTGGTGATCGATGATCCAATCTTCCAACTGCCGCACCACTTCCTGTCGCGCGAACAGTTTCGGCCGATCTACAGGGATCGGCTTCAGGACTTCACCGTACTTTTCCAGCTCGACCCAGAGATCGTCCATCGCACATCCTCATTGATACCCACTCAAGCCGGTTCCATCGAACACCTTTCCGTCGTCGTACTCTTGATGCTGCGCACCGATCGCTACAGACCAACCCTGCAGCCTTTCCACTATCTCTTACGATCTAACTCCAAGACTATTCGTACACAAGGAGGATCAACTATTGGCCACGAACAGGAAAATGAGGTGCGATCGCTTGGAAAAGAGCGTCATGCAGCAAACCGTTGCTGGCCAGAACACTCGATGGGCCTGTCCAAGGCAACTCTTCACCACGGCAGTCGGTGACTCGCCCTCCTGCCTCCGTCACCAGAAGCGCACCTGCTGCGTGATCCCAAGGGCTCAATCGATACTCGAAGAAACCTCCAAAAAGCCCACGACTGACAAAGGCGAGGTCCAGCGATGCGGTTCCGAATCGTCGAATGCCATGGATGTTCTCGCGGAAGAGGTCGCCCACCGTAGCCAGCGTCGCCTCCATCATCCGCCCGCGATCATAGTAAAACCCCGTCGCAAGCACCGTCTGATCCAGCCGCGACTCCTGGCTGACTTTACATCGTCGACCGCCGTGGTACGCCCCATGCCCCGCTACGGCAACATGCCAATCGTCGGTGATCGGATTGACGACCACCCCAACCTTCCGAATGCCTCGATGGACGTACGCGATCGAGACTGCAAAATGGGGGATACGATGAGCGAAATTCGTCGTTCCGTCGATCGGGTCGATCACCCACAGATGCTCGCTGTCGACGGCATCCCGCAGCGTCTCTTCTCCAAGCATCGCGTGGCCAGGGAGTCGCGAACGAATCACACCGGCAATCGCCGATTCGGCTGCCAGGTCGGCGTCGGTAACGAGGTCAGCATTCCCTTTGAATCGAATATCGAAACCCGAATCCCAGAACTGGCGAACCACCTTCTGAGCCTCCGTCGCCGCCTCCATCGCCACCAAGAAACATGGCTCCGCTTCCCCGAGGCGACTTTGCAGCGACGGATCGATGATGGACATGGATTCGAGGACTTTCTTAAAAACCTAGGATCGAACAATTTGGAACCTATCAGAAAACCGTCCCTTACTTACGCTGCGGGTTAGGATTCAGGAGGTTTACGGATAGGTTCTTAGGAAGGAAAGGGCAGGCGGCGGCGCTTAGCGGTATTGCTGACTGGCGAGAACGGCCAATTCATCGCACCGTTCATTCTCGGGATGACCTGAATGACCTTTGACATGATGGAAGGTAATTCGATGGACCTGCTGAAGCTGGTCCAGTTGCTGCCAAAGCTCGACGTTCTTTACTGCTTCCCAGCGCGATCCATTTTTCCGGCGCCATCCGTTCCGTTTCCATCCAGCCATCCACTCCTTCATCCCGTTGAGGACGTAGACGCTGTCGGCATGCAACTGGACTTCGCAAGGTCGCTTGAGCGCCGAAAGCCCCTGAATGACCGCCATCAGCTCCATCTGGTTATTGGTTGTCTCCGGCAATCCCCCCGACCCTTCCCGCTCGGTACCGCTGGCCAGATCGCGCAGTAGGAACGCCCAGCCTCCAGGCCCAGGATTTCCGCTGCAGGCTCCATCGGTAAACAGCTGCACCCTTCGCAGCGACTGCCCCGCTTCGCTCATCCGTCTGCTCTCTCCACATTGCGATAGCCGTTCAACTGCCTCTCCTTTTTCCGACCGACGCCAGATCGACTCAGCATCAGCAGGATCGGGCTGATGGGTTCCCAACAGATTCCCGCTGGTGGGTTGGCACAGCTACTTTTTGGGTAGGCCGAAAATGTAGTCATGTTGTACCCCACAAATGGGATCTTGCCATCTGAGCAATGAAAAAACGATCCCTCGGGATGCTTTGGGTTACGATGAAAGTTCCCTCGCGTATTCCATTTGCCGCGGCTCATGCGTCAGTCAGTCGCGAAGCGCTAGCCGCCGGTCGGGGCGGTGCAATTCTCTCTATCGACTGCAACAAAACAGCCCTGCCGCTAGCGCTGGCCGGGCTAGTCCATCGAACGACAACTGCCAAAAAGAATGAACGCTGGATGAAGCCTAGCAATGCGCCTGGGGCTGAACGTGCGTGGCACCAGAACCTAGCGGCGAAGCGCTAGCCGCCGATCGGGGCGGCGTAGTGCCTTCCGGAGCCCTGCCCTACTGCTGCTGATCGATCGCATCGACTGCGTCGAAGCTCTCCGGACCTGAGTCGCTTACTGGGTTGACCACTTCATAATGCCGAGGCAGATCGACGACGAAGGTACTCCCTTTACCAAGCTGGCTATGCAGCATCACTTCCCCGTGAAGCAGTTTGCACAATTCCTGCACAATGGAAAGCCCCAGACCTGTCCCGGTATGACTTCGCGCCAGCCCATCCTCCGACTGCTGAAACCGTCCCTGCCGAAACTTCTGAAAAATGATGTCGAAATCCGACTCCGCAATCCCCACGCCGGTATCGGAGACGGAGACAAAAAATCGCTCCTCGTCATTGGAATCAACAACCACCTGAATCAGTCCGCCTTCTGGAGTGAACTTGACTGCGTTGCTGAGGAGGTTGTTGACGATCTGCTGAATCTTTCCTCCGTCCTGATAAACTTCCAGGTCCACCTTGCAGTGCAACTGCAGATCGATGTTCTTCTTGTCGGCCAGTGGCCTTGCGAAATCAACTGGCCCTCCAACGACTTCATTGAGCCGGATGAACTGCGGCCGGACCTGCATCTTCCCGGCTTCCATCTTGGCAAGATCGAGAATGTCATTGATCATGTCCAGTAGCAGTCGACCGCTCTGCTGGATGTTGCCAGCATACCTCCGCTGCTTTTCCGTCAGCGCCTCGACCCCTTGAAGCACCTCGCTGAAACCTAGGATGCTGTTGAGCGGTGTACGCAACTCATGGCTCATATTTGCCAGGAATTCGCTCTTTAGGCGATTGGCTTCATAGAGTTGCAGGTTGGCCTGCGCCAGATCATCGACTTTCAATTCCAGTCGCTGATTGACCTGCTGAAGTTGCGCCTCAGCATCGGTCATGTGCCGGACCATCGTATTGAACGCATCGGAGAGCGTCCGGAACTCATCCTCCGTATCGATCGTCGCTCGCAACTCCGTACTTCCCTGCGCGATCTGATCGCTGACTTCCCGGAGATGTTCCAGCGGCCGCATCACCAGTTTTTTCAGGATCCAGTGCGCTGCAAACAAAGTGATTCCGAGGACCGCGATACCGATCGCGATCATGATCGAATAACTCCAAAGCGTCCAGACCTGAGTTCGACGATACGGTACCGCCATGCGCAGGACTCGGAATGGCCGCTCCGAAGCCTTGTCAGAACCGGCCGTCTCGGTACCACTTCGAAGGGCGCCATGGCAGTCCAGACATCTCCCGACAAAGACGACCGGGTGGTAGTAGTAATACTTCCCGTCACCCGGTGCCGCCTCAGCAAAAACGTATTCGTCCTGTCCAGGATCCTTTAGGGAGAAAGGAACAGGAAGTCCTGGCGGTTCCTTGATCCCTTCCATGTCTGATGCTGCATTCCTGGCGAGGTCTGAATCGCTGGACTGGTCACCACCGGTTGTGGCACCTGATCTCGCGGCTTCTTCTGCCAGTTTTTTTGCAATCCACTGATCGACCTGCTTAGCTAAGCGATCCAGAAGCTGGTTTTCGGAAGGACTGCTGCTGATGCGGCCCTCCAGGGAAAGATACTCGCCAGATCCCTGGGGACGCAGCAACTCTTGGGAATGTCCCAGCGTGCTGAACTGTCGACGGAAATATTCCTGTAGCTTGCTGGAATTCTCCGCTTCCACCAACCTCAGAGTCTGCAGATGCTGCACGAGAAGATGCGTGTTGGCGGCATCGCGAGACGCCTGTCTCGTCGTCTCCAGCACCAATCGCGTGGCGACGCGCTGGATCGCCCAGAAGGCCAGCAGCAAACTGCAGGTCAGGGCAATCGCGAAGAACGCAAGGAACTTGTGATCCAGGTTCCACTGGCGAAGCAATCGAAGCAGGAACCCAGCCATCCGTCGGCCCCAGAAATCATCGAACGATCAATTCCAGCAGTATACGCTTCCTGCACCCCACCTTCCAGCAAGCGCGAACGGTCCAGCCAACCTGCCACCTTGCTGACGGACATCTCGCTCCGTCCGGTAGCGGAGCCATGCAGGCTGCATAATCGCTACAACCCGATCGCCAATGGCTCGCTAGAAACCGTAGCGATTTGTTTCGCCTCCGCAGGTTCAGTGGCACCCGTTCTTCTACCGAATGGATTTAGGAGTTTACGCTTTTGGGCGTAGGCTGGGGCTGGTTTTACCAATCGAGGCACTTGCTGTCGCGATCTGCCCGATTAGATGTTAGCGGCTCCTCGCTGCTGTTTTTCCGACGCAGGGAATGCGGAAGTATATCCATGGACGACTCCCATTCAGCGCCTCTCGCCCCATCGTTCCGGACCCAGCCAACCAGCCGACGGTTGGGATCGAGGCGATTGATAAGGCTTCTTGCCAACCCAATCCTTTTGGCGACCTGGGCATCCAGCACTCAGGCCTGCCCGCCTTTAGCAGCAGGATCGCACTGCAAGCACACCATCAGGCACCCCAACTCCCACACCTGCGTCATTGACTGCCGGCCGATCGGCACCTGGACGATGGTCCAAGGCCCGAATTCCTTTCCATCGTGTGGTCCCTGCGGATGCGGCGAATGGCAGTCCGAATGGCTTTCTCCCAACGCTTCCAATCCAACCTATCGCGATACTGCCCCTCCTCTCAACGCAGCACCTACCACAACCACCAGTCCCCTGGATCGATCCCAACCGACCTACGGCGACGCCGCTCAACCCAAGCCACCACTTGCAGAGCCGCTACCCCAAGGCAATCGATCCTCCTCCGACCAGCCGACGTGGCGTCCCCCGACAAGCCAGGTACCCAAATCCCCTCTGCCATCCCCGGATGCTCCAACCTCCGAACCCTCGCCACTAAAGGCTCCGACCACCCCAGTCCCAAAGGCAGAAGAAGGTCCTCTTAAGGACCTAGAGTTGCTTTTTGGCGATCCTCCACCCGCCGCGCCAAGTTCCAAGGGTGATCCGGCTCAAAGTCGCTGGGCTCCCCGGAACAGCAACCTCCAGGGGAACGACCTGTCACCTCGCTACGCCGACGCGCGTTTCTCCAGCGCCTCGTCGCTTCCACTGGAACATCAGGACTGGAGAACCTGGACCGATCACACAGGGACCTATCAGGTTCGCGCCAGGTTGATCGAAGCTGGGCCCTACCATCTGGTGCTGCTGAAAGAAAACGGACGCACCACCACCTTGCCGATCAGTCGCCTGAGCCCCCAGGATGCAGTTTACCTGCGGCTGGGCAAGTGACAAACAATCGCAAGAAGTCCGCCGATCAGAATGCGTGCTGAGCTGTTCTCTGGAGGAAAAGATCCGAGCTATCGACCGCTTCTCCGGTCGTCCAGCGGCTGAAATTCTCAGGATCTCGATGAACCCTTCGGTAAATCGTATCCCGCTCCACGGGCTCC
>JBIINB010000127.1:0-11969 GCA_044337705.1 Pirellulaceae bacterium
AGGATGGCACACGCCAACCAACCATAGAAGACCAGCCGACCGACAAAGCGACCCAGCGTCTCGTCGATCCGTGAGCGGATGGGACGCGCAATCCAGCCCGAAACCAACCTGGCAGCAAAGAAATTCAGCAAGAGCACCACTAGAGCCCCAAAAACCCAGGGAGTCCAGTGGTGAATCCAATGAGCAACCGTCTGCCAACTGAGCTGGTCCATCGGGAAAAGCTTCCTGCCACTACAAAAATCGATGCGTCCCAAGTGGACATACCAAATCTATCCCTGCAACAAAAGAGCGATTCAGCGGGAAAGCCTTTGCTGGAGTGCAATGGACCGGGATTTGATTGCCACTGCAGTACAAAATCCCCCATGCATCGCCCCCCCGAAGAGCATGGCTTACAATAAGCCGCTCAGACTGCTGCGTTCGCGAAGCCAACGAAGGGAGTACCGTGATGGGGCGAAGCCGCCTTGCCTGGATGCCATGGATGATTGGCCTGGCCATTTTGATAGTCGACTCACCTTGCGATGCTGGAGAACCATCCGAACCGGTGGAGGTCTCTTCGCGAGCGATGGAAATTCATCGAAAGAGTTACGTCTGGGATGGCCACAACGATCTCCCATGGGCGATTCGCGAGAAAACTAGAAGAGGATTCGAAGAGATCGACATCTCGAAGCCTCAACCCGAACTCCACACTGATATCAGGCGGCTGAGAACTGGCAACGTGGGAGCTCAATTCTGGTCGGTCTATGTCCCGGCCGACACCATCGCTCAGGGGAATGCGTTTCAGACGACGATGGAACAGATCGACCTAGTCCACCAGATGATCGCCAAGTACCCCGACACATTCGAACTGGCACTCAATTCCGAAGATGTCAAACGGATCCAGGCACAGGGGAAAATCGCATCGCTGATCGGCATGGAAGGTGGGCATTCGATCGAGGATTCTCTTGCAAAATTGAGACAACTGCACCAGCGTGGCGCCCGTTACATGACGCTCACCCACAGCGATACGCTTGCCTGGGCCGATGCCGCAACCGATACGCCACGCAACGGTGGTCTCTCCCCCTTCGGTGAAGAAGTTGTCCGCGAGATGAACCGCCTGGGCATGCTGGTCGATCTCAGTCATGTTTCACCCGAAACCATGGAGGATGCACTGCGAATCAGTCAGGCACCGGTGATCTTCTCCCATTCCAGTGCGCGAGCGATCGCCGATCACCCCAGGAACGTACCCGATTCCGTTCTGAAGCAACTTCCAGCCAATGGGGGTGTGGTGCTCATCAACTTCTTCTCAGGCTTCGTCGTCCCCGAATCGGCGAGGATCATGTCGCAAATGTTCGAAGCGCGGCGAAAGCTGAAAGAACAGTTCGGTAAGGATGAAGAGGGGTTCACTCAGGCCTATCGCAAATGGCAAGCAGAACACCCTTATCCGCAGGGTGAGGCGGCCGTCGTGATGGACCATATCGACCATGTGGTTCGCACCGCAGGGATCGATCACGTCGGCTTGGGTTCCGATTTCGATGGCATCTCTCGCGCCCCCCGCGGCCTGGAAGATGTTTCCTGCTACCCGGTGCTGACCGAATTGATGCTGCAACGAGGCTACGACGAAGCAGCGATCCACAAGGTGCTCTCTGGCAATTTGATGCGCGTGATGGAGCGATCCGACGAAGTTGCCATCAAGCTGTCGAAGTGACGATCGCTGAAACCATGGACCACGAACGAGTCCCACCCACAGCATCGACCGAATGCTTTCTTCCTGGCAATCCATCGCCACAGGTCGGCACGGTCATGGAACAAGTAGCCGATCTCCGAAGGCATCGATCGAGCGAACCAGCCAAGTGAGATCGGCCGGCGAATTCAAGAACAGATGGTCGCTCTCCAGCAGCGTCAGCAAGCTGACTGCGGCAGGTGGGACCCCGGCTGCATCCCGCTGCGTGAGCAGTCCATAGAGTCGCAGGGCATGATGGAAACCCAAGGTCTCATCCTTTGGACTGTGAACCACCAACACGGGCATTCGGATCTCTGCGACACGGGCGGGGAGATCGTGCGACCGAAAGTCACTGATCATTTCGCGAGTCACCATCCAGTCGCGCCCGCCGATATTCACCTCGCCGCGCCCCTCGGATGCGATCTTAGGATTCTTTCGCAGCATCAGATCAGCCAGATGCCCCGTATCGCTGGGCGCTGCGATCGAAACGACACCACGTACCCCGGATAGCTCCTGCGCCATGGCCAGCGTCGCAGCGCCTCCGAAGCTGTGACCCATGAGAAGCACGGGAGCCCGATATTGCTCTGCAAGGAATTGATGGGCCGCCTGGAGATCGATCAGGTTCGTGCTGAAATTGGTTGTCGCAAATTCTCCCTCGCTTTCCCCCAAACCAGAGAAATCGTAACGCAGAACTCCCCATCCATGCTCCGCCAGATTGCGGCTGATCCGAACGATCGCTTTGAGGTCCTTCGAGCAGGTGAAGCAGTGGGAAAAGAGACAGTAACCTTTAGGTTGCGTCTGCGGCGAATCGAGAATCCCCGACAAGCGACGGCCCTCCGATCCGCTAAACCAAACCCGCTCACTGCGTCGCAAAAGCTCCATCGACAAATACTCCTCAAGGCAGAATCGTCCAAGGATCACACGATGGATTGTGACCTGCTGCAATGCATTACCCAAGGGGTGACCGATAAGCCAAGCTCCAGAAACGCTTCCCCAGAAAGGAATCTGCAGCGAACCACCGAGCCCTACTTGGCGGTAATGAGATGCTTCCGACGAGCAGAGAGCTATTCGCCGCTGCAATCGACCACCAGCCACGGCATCATCTTCATCCCGACCTGGATCGGATGGGTCACTCCGGCGCGCTGGTGAACTTCATCTGCCCCTGCAGGAAGGCATCGGCCATCGCTTTTGGGACATCGGCTTCGGCAAGAATCAGATTGGCGCGATTCTCAGCCACCTTGGCCTTCATCGCCTGCTCGGTCGCAATCGCTTCCGCACGACGCTGCTCCGCCTCCGCCCTCGCCACGCGCGTGTCCGCCTCCGCCTGGTCGGCTCGAAGTCTTGCACCGATATTCTCGCCAACATCGATATCCGCGATGTCAATCGACACGATCTGGAATGCAGTCTGCGCATCCAGGCCTCGCTGCAACACGGTCCTCGAAATGACGTCGGGGTTCTCCAGCACCACCTTGTGATCCAGCGACGATCCAATCGAACTGATGATGCTCTCGCCAACGCGTGCGATGATGGTCTCTTCCGTCGCTCCTCCAATCAGTTGTTCCAGATTGGTGCGTACGGTCACTCGCGTTCGCACCCGCAACTCGACTCCATCCTTGGCGATGGCACTCAGTGTTGTCTTTCCACTGCGTTTCGGATCGGGGCAGTCGATCACTTTGGGATGGACGCTGGTTCGCACTGCATCCAGCACATCGCGGCCGGCCAAATCGATTGCTGCCGCACGATCGAAATCCAAATCGATTCCCGCTCGGTTGGCGGCGATGATCGCCTGGACCACATTCATGACGTTGCCACCGGCCAGATAGTGCGCTTCCAGCCGCTGAGTCGAAATCCCATTCTTGCGGTTGATATCCAGGCCCGACTGTGCCGCCATGATTTTCGCGTTGACAATCGTGTGCATCCGGACCTGCCGGAAATACATCCCGGCTAGGCTACGGAGCGACACGTCTGCTCGCGACATGTAGGCTTGAAACCAAAGCTTCCCAAAGGCAATCAAGAGAACGACAAAAATGACGGCAAAGATCGCCAAGAAAATCAGCAATCCAATCTGCACCAATCTCCAAAAGGTCCAACCTCCACCCACTTGCGCGAGAATGAGGAAACAAGCCCAATGGATCGGATCCACGCCCGGTAAGCCTGCCATCTCGAAATCTCCCAGAGGTTGATAACGGTTCGTCCCTCCTATCATAGTCGTCCGCAACCGACTCGCCACACCCAGCGGTTCGCCCAACCGGAGAAGTCCCAATGAAAACAGCCACCATCCCCCGAAAGGGATGATGGCTGTCGGTAATGCGTTCGCATTGGAAAGAACAACAACTACTGGACTTCGGCCTTGGTGGTCGAGCTGCCAGCGTTGCTGGTTTCACCGTCGGCACCGGTCGTCGTGGTCGTCGAGTCTGCGCCCGGCCTTGGGGGCACGACGTCAGGAGCGACCGGGGTGGTGCTTCCACTTTGACCGCCACAGCCGGCAATCGCGACAGCACACAACATCAAAGCAACGAACTTCTTCATAGGGACCTTCTTTCCAACAGATGGTTAGAAAAAAAGCCTAGTGCCGCGATGGCACTAGGCCTATCGTTATCCAAACAATCAACTAAAGACTACTCTTCCAGATCCGAGGTCAGTTCCCCGTCGGCAATACCGCCGAGGCTGTACCAGAGACCTTCTCGCATGTTCAGGGTCAGCCCGCGGACCGAACCGTCGCAGAAGGTGAACTGAATGATCCCGCCTGGGTGCATGCTGCTGAAGCGCCGTGGCTCGCGGAACGAAATATGGCTGGTCCAATCAGTTGCCGGAGCGGCAGGATTACCACGCATCCAGTGGGTGATTTCACCACCGGCGCACATCCACATGATCGAAGCGATACGTCCGACGGGCTTCTTACCATCGGTCCACCATCCGGTAACTTCGCCGAAGAGGATCGAGCTGGAGGTACCGTCGGTGATGTCACGCATCTTGGTCTTGCCGCGAACCGGCAAAGCACCTGCCCACACGTCCAAGCCAACGTGACCGGTCTTGTCGCGACGACCCGAGCAACCGATGTAGTTGGTCTTTCCAAGCGTACGGTGCCACCCAGCATTCGGGGTTCCTTCGTACCAGAACGTGGTACCAGGAGCCGAAGCCTGATTGCCATTCCAAATCGTCTGGATCAGCATCACCGTGTGCTGAACGCCGGCGTCCGCATTGTCCGATGGGCAAAGGAATGCACCAACCTTATAGTTCGAAGCTTCCCAAGCCTTGTCCGAATTCCAGTAGATTTCGAATGGCCGCTTGTCCGACTTGCCGAATCCGTTCTGATCGGAATCGAGAATCTTGCCCACATCGTTGAGCGATGGGTCACCACTGAAGAAATTGTACAGCGCGGTCTGCTCCATCTGAGGCAGCAAGAAGGCCAAGGTACCGATCCCCGAGTCATTGGCCCAGTCCATCGAAGGAACTTCAGGTGCTCCAGTGGCTCGGTTCAGGTTCGTCCCCAAAAATCCAGGGGGAAATCGCTTGTAGGACGACTCAAAATTCAAAGCAGCCAATCCCAACTGCTTCAAATTGTTCTGGCAGCTCATGCGGCGGGCGGCTTCGCGAGCCGACTGAACGGCTGGCAACAGAAGACCAACCAAAATCCCGATGATCGCAATCACCACCAGCAGTTCCACGAGCGTGAAAGCTCGCCGGGCAGGTCGCTGCCCACCGAAAATCGATCGCACCATCTACTTCACCCTTCCCAATAAAAAACAAAAAATACCAATCCACCACCACGAAGAGCTGCAGGGCGGTTCGGATGAGATGCTCGGAGTGCAAAGGCGACGAAAACGAATCAAAAATTCCAACCGCTGCCGAGCTGTTCTCTGGACCCAAACGTTCCCGCTAACTCCTTATTTCGAATTTTGGCCTGTCGTTCGCGATGGTTCCCTGGTCCTAATCTAACTTGGGAGTTCGCGAAAGCGACCAAATTTTCATCGAAACTTTATCCACCAGTCAAATCGAAAGTTGTAACCCTGATAATACTCACAGCTTAGATTAGAGCAACTTTTGCCACTCGGCGTCAATAAAACGAATCAAAAAAATCAATCGGTACCCGATTTTCCGCACCCCCCCGATTCAGAGGGATCACCATCCTTAACGTTAGATTTTCTCAGTCGACATTTAGTTCCTGCGAAACCGAAAATCCTGTCGTTTAGATTCCCCGGCATGGACCGCATGCTTCGACAAATACTGCCCGCTGAGCCGATTCCCGCGGAAAACAGAATGGATCGCTTTTTCATCGATCTTGCCAGCGCCCCGATGGAAGGTAACGCCTTCCCCTGTCGCAGAGGTTGGCGACAGTATTTTTGAACGCAGTTGCGGAAAAAATGCCGACTCGTTGAGAGTCAATCGCCTACCCTACTGATGGAACTTCGGATGGATCTGCGGAATCCTCCCCGGCATAGTGCAGCGGCCAGGGAGAGCAAAAACAGCCGGGAGGAATCGACTAGCATGCGATGGCCATCTTCTAAAATCGATCGGTCTATTACCCTTGGCATTTCTTTGTGGTCGATTTTTTTAGCAACTTGGCTCGTTTGCTGCCTATCGATTCTGCTATTGGCTCAGGATGCCATCCCCTCGGGATCTGCACCTTCTCTGGAACAAAACTGGCCATTGGCGCTGCAGAATCGGATCGAACAAACGATCGCTCGCGCAGCACCTGCGGTCGTTGGAGTGACGGAAAGGCGACCAGGAGGTGTCGGCTCTTTCAGCGGCGTGATCGTTCATCCGGAAGGGTGGATCTGGACCGCCGGGCATGCGGTCACGCCGGGCAGGAAGTACCAGATTCATCTGGCCGACGGGAGGACTCTGGATGGGATTGGAAAGGGAACCAACCGCCTGCTCGATTGCGCGATGATCGAGGTTGTCCCCAAGCCCTCGGAGCCACTCCCTGTGTTGCCGATTGGAGACTCTTCTCAACTGGCCACCGACCAGCCCTGCATCAGTCTCAGCCACCCTGGATCCTATGATCCATCCCGCGGTGCGATCGCGAGGCTTGGCCGCATCCTGCAACCGGTCTCTTCTCGGTTTGGAATGATCGCCTCGACCGCCTTGATGGAGCCCGGTGACTCTGGCGGCCCCTTGATCGATCTGGAAGGTCGTTTGATCGGCATTCACAGTCAGATTGGTCGGGATCTGAAAGACAACTACGACGTACCTGTCGGCACTTTTGTGAAGTACTGGCAAGAACTGAAGGAGGAATCGGACTTCGAAGTCCAATCCATCCCCGGCCTGCCCGACCTGGGAATGAGGGTTCGGCGAGGAAGAAGGACAGGCCCAAGAATCGTCTCGGTAACCCCCGAAGGCCCAGCCGACCGAGTGGGACTGGCAGAAGGGGATGTGATCGTCGAGGTTGCCGGGAAACGTTGGACGGGGGGCAACTTCCAGGAACAGATGGTGCGACGGTTTCTGGAGGGGGAGCGGAGTGTGGCGATTGCGGTCACGCGGGGATCCGACGAGCGAATCGAGGTCGACTTTCCACTGCTGGCCTCCGGTCAAGATGAGGACGATCCGAATGCGCCAGCGAAGGAACCATTCCCGCTAGAACTACTAAGCGACCCGACGAACACCGACCCTACGCAGCCCGGTCGCAGTTCCTGGTGCGGTTCCGATCCACGCTTGCAGCGACTGGAGGGTCAGGTCGCCACGGTGGAGGATCGGTGCGATGACGCCTGCCTGGTGCTCCGAAGCGATGTCCACGGAGAGACGATCGAATCGATGGGGACGGTCCTTCGTGATTCGAAAGGAAGGATCTGGCTGGTAACCAAATCAAGTCGAATCGATCAGTCCCCCCAATGGCTCGATCCAAATGGCACCTGGCAGTCCCTGGAGCTGGTCGCCAGAGATCCGTCGGACGACTTGGTGGTACTGAGGCCGCAGTCGGGAACCTTTTCCTCCGCAGTGTTGAGGGCCGCGTTGTCCGCAACGTCGGAAGCACCCCCGTGGTCTCAGGGACAGCTGCTGATTGCTCCGCATCCAGACGGAGCGGGACGCGTCGGGATTTCGGCGAGCCGTGGTGTGTTTTCCATTCCAGCCGACGAAGGCCGAGGTTTTCTTGGGGTCGTCCTGGGTCAGGGAGAACAAGGTGTCTTTCTCCAGGAAGTCTTGGAACAAAGCGCTGCGGAAAAGGGGGGCCTGGAGCCGGGGGATGTGGTGGTGCGAGTCGATCAGGCGATGATTGAGTCGGTTCCGCAGATGCAAGGGATCCTGCGCAGCAAAATTGCAGGCGAACCAGTGCGTATCGTCTACCGTCGACCGATGCCTGCGGCAAGCGTGGAACAGCCGCAGAAAGACTCGAATGCGAACGACGATCCCTCTCGTGACGAAACGTCCTCGCCCACGACGATGGAAATGGTCGAGCAGGAAATCGCGTTGCGTCTGGGAGAAGTGCAATCGGGGCCTTTGCATGTGGCCGAACTTTTCGAAGGAGGGAAAAGCGCCAGGCGTGGAAATTTTGCCGAAGTCCTGTGTAGCGATGTCTGCCTGCGTCCTGAGGAGTGTGGATCGCCGTGGATCGATCTGGAGGGACGATGCCTCGGGGTCAGCATCGCTCGCTTCAGCCGCACTCGCAGCCACGCCATCCCCGCCAGCCGCGTCGAAGCATTCCTTCAGTCACTTCCTGATTGAGTCGATCTGTGGTGGATTTTTGGGGCGTCAGCGAGCCGACCGGAAAACCCGTTGTCGTTTCGCCATCTGCCAAGCGAGGCCATCGGCAAACCGGCGGTCAAAGGAATCCACCGCCTGGCGGCGGTGGCTATCGGGAAAATGGCACCTTGAAAATGACGCCCAAAGAATGGCTACCAATTGGGAAGAGACGAAGAAGGCATCTGCGGGGAAAGCTGGGGAACGATCTGAAAGAGCAGTGAGGGGGTCTTTCGACGGTGAATCGACCTAGCCACCTCGGACCGTATGGAACCGTTGGCGTCCCGCAGTACCGCGAGCAACTCCTCTGCGTGGTCCAGCGCCTGCATCGGAGGCACCGCAACCTGAACCAGCAGCTGTGCGGTGTGTGGCGCAGGTAGGACCGCCACAACCACACAATCAGGGAGCTGGTCGACCAGCGGCCGACTTCCCAGCGCATGCTCCACGGCTCGCAGCACCTGCCGGCAAAGCTGCATCGCCTTTCGATCCGACTTCTTGCGAATCGGCGCGGAAAAACGGTGGGTCAGCCCGGCAGACACAAGCGATTGGGGCGAACCTGGCTGGACCGATGCGACATGGCCGATCGATTTCTCGTCGGGATGTTGTTTCTCCCTGTTCTGCGGAATCGAATCGAGCGACTGGCATGGGTCGACCACTTCCTGTTCGCTCAACTCCTCCCGCACCGCTTGCCAGCGCTGTGCCAAGGTGCCGTCGTCGAACTTCCAGGTCGATCCCGAATCACTTTTCTTTTGGCGTTTTTTGCTCATGCCCCATAGACGCAATTACCATCCGAAAGGTTCGCCCTAACAAGGCCAGAATCACTTGCCTTCCTTTCGATAGGCTTTCCATCGATCGATCGTCTCCTGGCGCAATTGGGGATTGGCGATCGGGAATCCCATCGAATCTTCCTGAATGACCCATCGGCTGTCGGGAGCCAGCATCGGGTGATAATCGCGCAGCGTCACTTTGGCGATCACTAGGCTGGCCGCCAGAGCGATATCACGGTACTCGCAGCGGCATTCCACTCGCTCGATCGGCACATTGCCCCCCGGTGGCATCTGCGCATTCGGCTCGGCCCTCGGATCGAAGGGTGCCCTGAGAGCTACATATTCTTGATAGAGTGTGGTGTCGTCCAACCACTTGTCCAGCAAGGTCAGGTCATCGACTGAGCCGTACTTGGCAAGAATCATGCAGGCAATGCGAAAATCGTAGGGGTCATTGACCTTCTCCGAGAGAATGCGTCGCGCAGCATCTTCACCGGCCTGGATGTTGCGGGTCAGTACCAGCATCATTCCGTTTCCCGCCGATTGACGGCTGAGGCGATCGACCCAGGCAGCCAGGAGATTCTTCATCGGCTTGGTCCACTGTCTTTGGTCGATTTTGGCCGCCAGTGGCACCGTCTGCACGCAGCGCATCGTCAGCGATTCGATCTCCGGCCCTAGCGGTTGCTGGGTCACCGCACCGGCAAAGAGCAACGCTAGGCCATCCCCCAGTTCGACATTCTCACCACTCAGCCAAGTCTGACGCATCCGCTCGGCCGCCACCTTCACTTCCCGCTCCAAAGCATCTTGTCCTTCCAGAGTCGCATCGGCCAGTTTCGGCTGCTGTCGATAGATCTCGACCAGAATCTGCTTGGACAATCGGTTGGAGCCCATCAGTCGACGAAACGCTGGCCAGGCTTTCAAGCCATGATCCTGGTCGGGATCGGGATCGCGAATGAAGGCTTCCATCCGGTCTCCCAGCACCTGATCCTCAACGCGACGCACCAATGCCTGAAGCCTCGCCCGCTGCTCGACATCCTGCGTCTCCTTCAGCCTCGCCCTCATCGGTTCCAGCACCTGCTCCCCCGACGCCGCCAATCGATCGCTAGCTTCTTGCCGCGTCTGAAAAGAATCGGACGCCAGATCGTCGATCCAGCCGGTAACTTCGACAGCGGGCTGGTCTGGCCCGGCTCCTTGACCCACCAACCAACCCGACGGTTGTAGCAGAAACATCAGGACTGCAGTGCACCTCCACATCGGTTGGTTCGGCAACCAGTCCTTACGGGCACCGCGATGGGATGGCCGGTTGTGCGGCGTGTGCCTTTCCATCAATCACTGCCTCCCCACGTTTTTGTAACGGTCCCCTTGCCCATCGATCCGCGCCAGTCCCAGTCGATGCAAAACCGGGCGATTCTGAACCCGCCGGGATCCTATCGTCCCCCGGGATTCAGTCGCCGCCCGGCCACCCATCCCACGATGATTCCTACCTGACCCCAATTGCATTGTATCGGTTCGCCCTGGAGTCGCGATCCAACTTGCCGAGAGGTCGCGTTTTTCATGCAGAAACGGTACCATGTCGCTTTCGCAGAGGGGGGCGCCGGTTCGCAGCAGAAAGCCCCACCGGCAAGGCAGCTCAAAGGATCACCCATTCATGAAGATCACAATCGCTCCAGACCGTCACAGGATGGGAAAGGCGGCAGCAGAGCAGGCGGCAGCAATTCTCCGAAAATGCCTCGCAGAGAATGGTTCGGCACGCCTGGTCGTGGCGACCGGATCGAGCCAGTTTGAGGTGCTCAAGGCGCTCACCAGCGACCCGCAACTCGACTGGACTCGCATCGATGGTTTCCATCTGGATGAATATATAGGCCTGCCCTCCAGTCACCCCGCTTCTTTCTGCGGGTACTTGAAACAGCGTTTGGTCGATCGGGTTCCCATTCGATCGTTCTTCTATCTGGACGGAACGCGAGATCCCGAGACGGTCTGCCGCGAGGCTTCCGAAAAGATTGCGGAGCGGCCGATCGATGTTGCCTTGATCGGCATCGGCGAAAATGGGCATCTCGCCTTCAACGATCCCCCCGCTGACTTCCAGACGCGCGCCGCATACCATCGGGTGGAACTGGACGAGGCATGTCGTCGGCAGCAAGTCGGGGAAGGTTGGTTCGATTCCCTGGATCAGGTCCCGACGCATGCGATCAGCATGACTGTCCACCAGATCCTGCAAAGCAAAGAACTGATCTGCTCGGTCCCCGACCGACGAAAGGCCGAAGCGGTTCGCAACGCCCTGGAAGGCCCCATCACGGCCGTTTGCCCTGCCTCCATCCTTCAACAGCACCCAAGCGTCCATCTCTATCTGGATCGCGGCAGCAGTGAACTACTGGATGCACGGCTGCGTGTCTCGGCAACCCAATTGCCCGGCGAATAGAGAGCCTCGTTGCGATGGTAGCGATTTCATTTTCCCGCCTTCGCGATGGTGGTCCCAGGAACAGCCAATGGCCATGAAGCTGCCCTATATCGATTTGCAACTCAATGGTGCGTTTGGCATCGACCTGAACGATCCCGCCCTCGAGATCGAGCAGGTGGTGGAGCTTTGCAGCAGGCTTCAGGCGATTGGGGTCGAGCGATTCCTGCCGACACTGATCACTGCCCCGGTGGAGCGGTTGGTGCGATTGATGGAGCGGCTGGTGAAGGCTAAAGCCCAAGACACTCTGGCTGCCAAGATGATCGCCGGCATCCATCTGGAAGGGCCCTTTCTGTCCGCCGAGCCAGGGTATATCGGAGCCCACCCACCAGATGCAGCCTGCGATGCCAACCGGGCGATCGCCGATCGGTTG
>JBIINB010000128.1:0-11815 GCA_044337705.1 Pirellulaceae bacterium
GACAATCCAGGCAATGTTCGACCAGCACAGGCCAGATCTTCGTCTCAAAGAAGGCGATTCCTTCCTCGGTGAGCGGCGGGTTGGAATCGGGCATCGCTGCGTCGGAGACAGCAACCGACTGGGCCATCGCCAATGGGGCCATCGCCAATGGGGATGTCGCCAGGGCCATGGCAACAAGGGTGGCAAACGCGAAGACTGGCGAAATGGCAGCCGAGAGTTTCCTAATTCCGATTGCACATGGCATACCGGTTTGATCCATCGAATACCAATTGGGGCAGGGGAGGGCGGAAGCCGCGGTCTTGACGACTAGGCAGGGCGGGTTGTGATCAGCTGACGCATCGTGTTCTATTGTAGCATCCCGACGATGCATTGCTCACCCGTTGGGTGTATCCTGAACAGGGCGCCTGCCCTAGCGGTTAGGGCGATGGCACGGTGCATCCAGGGGGGAACCATTCTGGATGTGCTCCTCCCCTCTCGCATTCCTCCCACCTGGAGTCCTTCAATGACACAATCATCCACCAACCGCCGGAACTTTCTGGGTAGTTCCACCGCATTGACTGCCACTGCGACCCTGGCCGCGACAACATGGACCGCCAAGAGTTACGGGAGGATCATCGGAGCCAACGACCGGCTGGGGGTTGGTCTGATCGGCGGCGGCGTCATCGGCAATGCCCACATGGGGGTCATCAACAATCTGAAAGAAAAGAACAACCTCCTTCCGGTCGCCGTCGCCGACTGCTGGATGACTAGGGCCGAGGCGGGGAAGGCGAAGATCGGTGCCGCTCATGCCATGCAGGATTACCGGAAACTCCTGGAGATGAAGGAAGTCGACTACGCCATCGTCGCTGTGCCCGAACATTGGCACGCTCCCATGACGATCGATGCACTGGATGCCGGCAAGGCCGTTTACTGCGAAAAGCCACTGACCCACACGATTCCGGAAGCGCAGGCAGTGGTCAAGAAGCAGAAGGAAACCAAGCTGCCGCTTCAGGTCGGAGTGCAAGCGATGTCCGACAACAGCTACATCACCGCACGGGATGCGATTCGCAAAGGGGTGATCGGCAAAGTGATCCAGGCGCAAATCGAATACGTGCGCCGCTACGATGCCAAGGCTGGTCCCTGGCGTGAACCGGAAGAGGTGGCCGCTCATGCCTCTCAACCCAAGGATCTCGACTGGAAGGCATGGCTGGGGACTGCTGAAGATCGCCCATGGGATCCTCACCACTATTTCGAATGGCGGTGCTATTCGGCCTATTCTGGTGGTATCTGCACCGACCTATTCATCCATCGAATCACCCGCATCATGCGGGCCTGCGACCTTCTTTATCCCAGACGGGTTGTCGGCATGGGAGGCATCTGGCAATGGAACGATGGACGCGACCTTCCCGACAATATCGAAATGATCTGCGAGTACCCTCGCGGGATGACAGTGTATGTACTGGGGACGATGAGCAATCGCGTCGGGGTCGACCACCTGATCCGCGGCTATCGCGGAACGCTTTTCTTCACCCCCACCGGCTGGGTCGCCAAGGACAAGGATGGCAAGGTGCTGGCGGAGCATACCAAGACCGGCGGTGAAGACCAGAATCTGCACCACACCAACCTGCACAACCACATCCGTAACGGCGAGCCGCTCAACTGCCCGCCCGAATTGGGACTTGCAGGCGTGGTGGCGGTCAACATGGCCAATGAAAGCTGGCGCACCAATCAGATGATGGGATGGGATCGGGTCAACGAGAAAATGGTGCCGGCCGATACGCTGCAACAGGATCATACGCCCGAAGAAGTTCCGACGCCCGACTATTGAGTGAAGCGCCGGGACACTTGCGGTGAACATCAAGCCTGTCACCCTGGATCGATCGCTCCATCGACTGCAACTAGCAGTCGATGGGGACTAGTCTCCTGTACCCGATCCACGCGAGCGACCGGGTTTTTCCATTGAGCCTGCTGCTGGCGTCTGGGTTATTCCGCTTCGCTTTCTTCGTGCTCGTACTCGTGCTCGATCGATGGAACGACTGCCTCATTCCCCTGATCGTCCATGCGCTGACCAACAGAAGTTTAGAACTCGTCTAACGCTTCCGGCTTCGGAGCGCATGCTCAAAGTGTCACCAGAAATCGATAGGTTCGTCAGGGAAATCGTCCCCGTTCCCAGTGCAACGGTACCCGTACTCGAAAGGATCGCTGATTACAGAACCGACCTTCGACCATGAACGACTCGACGTTTATCGTCGTTCGATCGACTACGTTGCGTTCTCGTATCCAATTGCTCGATCGCTCCAAGGTGTCAACCGGCAAGCTCACGATCCATGGATTTGCGAGGCCAAATCGATTCCTTTGAATATTGCCGAGGGCAACGGTGACAAAAGCCTCAAGAATAAAAATCGGTTCTTCGAGATTGCACGGAGCTCCGCTCTCCAATGCGCGTCAATTCACGATGTGCTGCGTGTCTGCGATGCGATTACTGAGGATGTGAACCAAAGCTGGCAAATCTAAGTTGAAACGAATCGTATCGATGTTGACGCGACTGATCCAACGAACCAAACGGGGTATCGATTGGTTGAATCGAGTACGAGTACCGCGATGCTGAGTACGAGCCCATTGTGGAAGCCAGACGAACAAAGCGATGCAGCGGAGCGGGAATGGCGTTACGATTTCTCGGTAATTTCGAGATCACCTCCGTTATTTCCGCCTGTTGATCACTACCGTTAGCCTGCACGCGATGCATTCGATTACGATCGCGAGCATCGTCCGCCATGGCGGACTGAGCACGAGCATGTTGGGCCGGAACGTGCGGACTGCCTGGACTAGCCTGCCGCGAGATCGATGAGATGCCTTTGCGAGGAAGCCGCTGGAATGAAGCTGTTTCGGTACCGCAAGCCGTCGCTCAAGACGCTACTTGGAGTCACCAAGGCCAAGAAGAGGCTGAAGAAGGAGCTTGGCATCACTGCGCTGTTGAAGCCATTCCGATTTTGGGGCAATACGAAGCGTCGATGGAAGCGGAAGGTGGGTTATGAGTCGTCGGCGGGGCGCGTGGTGCGACATGGACTTCCGACTCCCGGTGGCTGCCTGGTCGCCATGGTAATGACTTCCCTCGCGCTAGCTTGTCCGCTTGCAATCATCGGCTTTCTCCTGGGGTTCCGGTAAAAGACTAGAAGAGTAGAAGAAATCGGGTTGTGAAATCTTTGGTCAGCTCGACTCCCTGGGAGGAAGTTCGATGCAGATTTCTCGCTTTCCGATCGGATCGCTCAGTACCGCACCTGGGACTGCATCGTGGCACCGCAGACCTGCCGGATTGTTTCGGCTGACTCCTTCTGCATCATCCCAAGTTCGCTGCTGATGGCGATAAAACGCCATCCTTCGGCGATTCTCTTCAGGGCAGCATTGGCGTCGGCGACATGGATGCCGGGTGCCACGCCGTGACGCAGGGCGGTGGTTCGGATCGTCTGAAGCGCTGTCACGAACTGCGGATCGTTCGATTCCATCTGGGGAGTCTTGTGCATGGAGGCGAGCAGATCGTTGGGTCCGACGAAGACAGCGTCGATTCCAGGGACACTCAGGATTTCCTCACATCGCTCCACCCCTTCACGATGTTCGATCTGGACGATCACCAAGGTGCGCTGGTTGGCATTGCGGTAGTAGGTGGCCGGGTCGGTATCGAAGTTCAGCGCATGCTGGCTGCCACCGACGCTGCGGTTACCCTCAGGTGGATAGTTGCAGGCAGCCACGGCCAATTCGGCTTGTTGGCGGCTGTTACACATCGGGAAAACGATGCCGTACGCCCCTTGATCGAGCGCTCGTTTGGCGTGTTCATGCGAGATGGAGGGAATTCGTATCAGGGGCGTTCCACCGGCGTCGGCGATTGCGGCAAACATCAGCGAGGTGGTCTCCCAGTCGACAGCGCTATGCTCCATGTCGACCGTCAGCCAGTGCCACCCTGCGCGCGCCTGAAAACGTGCTGCCAGCGGGCTGGCCAGCGACAGCCAGGTACCGACCTGCGGGATGCCGGCGGCCAGCGCTTCTTTGACTCGATTGTTCTTCATGATCGGGGCTCCTGTGCGACCTGGGCGCCGCGGAATCGTGTTTCGTAGAGATCCCAGGCGGAAGGATCCAACAGGTGCTGTGGTTTCTTGCCAGCCAGCAGATCGAGAATCGGCTGAGCGCATCCTCGGCTCATCCGCTCCGCCGCCTCTTTCGAATTGAACGCGTTGTGAGGTGTCAGCAGCAGCCTTGGGGTCGATCGCAGGGGATGATCCGGTGGCAGTGGCTCCTGTTCGTAAACGTCGATGGCAGCACCTGCAATGATCTCCTTGCGAAGCGCCTCCTGAAGAGCTTCCTGATCGATCAGCGCGCCCCGCGCGGTGTTGATCAGCACCGCAGTCGGCTTCATCATCGCCAGCCGCCGACGATCGATCAGGTGGTGTGTCTGCGGTGTGTTGGGGGCATGGATCGACACAACGTCGCTGGTGGCAAGAAGTTCCTCCAGGTCGATCGGCCGCACCGATCGCCCTGGTGCGAGGGTTGCGGCAATCTGATGATGCAGATCGCTCCACATAGGATCGCTAGTGACCACCTCCATGCCGAATGCCATGGCGCGCCTGGCCACCTCCTGGCCGATCTTCCCGAAACCGACCAGCCCCAACGTCTTGCCCCGCAGCTCGATCCCTGGAAATTCCTCCCATCCGCCACGGCGCATGCAGGCATCCCCTTCAGCGATCCGCCGCACCAGGCTCAGCAGCAGACCCAGGCAATAATCGGCGACCGCATCGGTCATCGCATCGGGTACGTTGGTCGCCAGCACTCCCCTCCTGGATGCCTCCGCCACGTCGACCGAATCGACTCCGACGCCGCAGCGCGCCACCAGCCGCACCCGCGGACATCGCTGGAAGAACTCCGTGTTGTAGGGATCGGTCGCCGCGATGACGCAGTCGATCTCCTGGCATTGCTCGATCAGAGAGGCCAGATCCAGAGGTCCCCAGCGGCTGGCCCATCGCACCTGGCACCCCGCCTGCTCCAATTGCCGGTACCAGAGAGCCCCGCTGTCATGGAAAGCCCGCGCAGTCACCAAAACATTCCAACGAGAATTAGAATATCGCACCGTATCCGATCGATTCACGTCAGCACCTGGTAGCAAGGCTAGAAACAAATCATTTGAATCAGCATAGCCGATGCAATGCAGCCGCAGTGGATGCCGCAGGATTGGAGTTGATACGTTCAGGACCGATGGTGGCTGGGGTCTGAGGAGCTGGCTTAAAACTCAGGTGGGATCATCCAGCAGCTGGGGTGCTGCTCCATCCCGATCCTCGGGTAGTAGGTTTGAGCGCTGGGTGCAGCCAGCAGGACTAGCCGAGTCTGCAGGCCTGCGGCCTGGTGGACTTCCGTGATCAACCGCCGCCCGATCCCTTGGCGCTGCCACTGGCGATCGACCGCCAGATCGGAGAGGTAGGTGCAGTAGGCGAAATCGGAAATCGCCCGAGCGACCCCCACCAGCAGGCCGCAGGAATCCCGGGCGGTACCGATCAGGTCGGCATGGCGAAGCATCGTATCGATCCGATCCGGCTGACCGACCGGCCGACGCTCGGCCAGTCCCGATCGATGGAGAATGTCGAGAAATGACTCGACCGATAGGTTGGGTTCCAGAGCATATCGGATCGGCTGTTCATGGAGTTCCATCGATTGGGTCTCCGCGCTCGCCCCAGGGAATGTCTTCGGGTTGGTCTGTTCAACGCAGCGACGGCTGGTTTTGGGAAGGGATCTGGCTTAACGGGGAGGCTTTTTCTTCCTAGAGCTTCCCGTTGCGCCTTGCGCTTCGGCGCTGCCTCTTGCCTCCTTCAGCGCATTGCGGATGGCAGCCGCTTTGTTCGGGTGATCCGATTGTCCGGTCAATTCGAACAGAAAGCGGCTGGGGAAAGTCGGCCGGGCCTTCCCCCATTTGAATCGGGTCAGTGGGAGGCTGAGCGTCAGCTCCTCCTGAGCCCGGGTCACTCCCACGTAGCATAGTCGTCTTTCCTCGTCGATTGCATCAGCGTCTGCGGCGACGCTGCGCCGATGCGGTAGGATTCCTTCCTCCATGCCGACTAGGTAGACGATCGGGAACTCCAGCCCCTTGGCGCTGTGCAGCGTCATCAGGGCGACCGCATTCTGCTGCAGCGCTTTTTCTTTGGGAGAACCAAATTCCTTGCCTGCCAAAGCGACTTCCTGAAGGAATCCGCCCAGCGTCGCATCGCGATGGCTGCTCTGGTATTCCGCGATGGCGTTGACGACTTCCTCCACCGACTGCTTACGCGCCGTCTGCTCTTCGGGGGTATCGTAAAGGCGATCGATTTCGTCGAAGTATCGGGTTCGGTTGATCACATCCCGGACCAGTTCGGGAAGATCGACCTTCCCTTGCATCCGCTGCTGGAAATCCAGCACCATTTGGACCAGAACCTGCGAACCACGCTGGGCTGGCAGTGGCAGCGACCGAACCAGCGGTTCATGGTTCATCTGCGCCCAGAGGTTCGATCCCTGATCGACCGCGGCACGTCGCAGCGTTTCGATGCTTTTATCCCCCATCCCGCGAGGAGGAGTATTGATGATCCGCAGCAGCGCTACCTCATCCTCAGGGGCGACGAGAATTCGCAGGTACGCCAGCAGGTCACGGACCTCGCGGCGGTCGAAGAAGGACTGGCTCCCGGTGAGCACATAGGGCACCTTGGCCTTCCGCAACTCGGTCTCAAACAGCCGCGGCTGTTCGTTCGTGCGGAACAGGATCGCAAGATCGCGCGGCTGTAACTGGCGATCTCCCTCCAGGCGTCGGGAGATTTCCTGAGCGATCGACTGAGCTTCTTCGACTTCGGAAGGGAACTGGAGGATGCGCGGGGTCTGACCGCCATGGCGCGCCGGTCTGAGGATCTTATCGTGGCGGTGGCGATTGAAGATGATCAGCTGATTGGCCATCTGCAGAATCGCTGCCGTCGACCGGTAGTTCTCTTCCAGACGCACCACCTTGGCATCAGGCCAGTCGTTCGAGAATCCAAGGATGTGTTTCACCTCGGCCCCGCGCCAGCCGTAGATCGACTGATCGTCATCCCCCACCACGCACAGGTTGCGGTGGCCAGCGGCCATCGCCTTGATGATGGCGTACTGCGACCCGTTGGTATCCTGGTATTCATCGACCAGGATATGATCGAACAACCGCGACTCGGCCTGGAGTGCCGGCGGATGCTCTTCGAACAGTCGCTGCGTGTAAAGCAGCAGGTCGTCAAAGTCGAAGGCCCCCAGCAGTTTGAGCTGTTTCTGGTAACGGCGGTAACCACTGGCCGCCAGGTGCTCCTTGTCGGTGCTTGCATGGCCAACCGCCACATCAGGCCACAGCCCCTGATTCTTCCAGCGGCTGATGAATCCAAGCAGATCGGCAGGCCGCATCATCTCATCGTGAACCCGCAGCTCACGCAGGACACCTCGCGCCACACTTTCCTGGTCGCCTCGATCGTAGATCGCAAATTTCTCGGGGAAGCCCAGCTTGGCGGCATGCTTCCGCAGCCACTGAACGCACAGCGCATGAAACGTTCCGACGCGCGGCATCGGAGTTTCCTGTTTCCTGCGGCCTCGATGCCCCCCCTGAAGCTTCGACTCAATCCGCTCCAACATCTCGTTGGCAGCCTTGTTGGTGAAGGTCACCGCCAGGATGCGATCGGGCCGCGTCCCATGCCGGATAAGATTGGCGACACGGAAAGTGACCACGCGGGTTTTCCCCGTCCCGGCACCAGCCAGCACCAGAAGGGGCCCCGAGAGAGTTTGGACAGCTTCGGCCTGAGCCGCGTTCAGTGAATCGCTCATAGGCTGCCTATGGTAGCCAACCGACGCCGGGGGGCGAGGGGATAAGCAGCGGTTCTGTTTCCAAGAATGGCCCGCCCAGATACGAAGGAGAAGGAATCGGGGAGCTGCTTCCGGGGAATTTCACCCCATTGGGGGCGGAGTTTCTGGACGAATTCCCTCCAGGCCTGGAATTCCTGCGCTGCGGGGTTTAGGGGGTTTTCTTAAAATACGCTGTTTCATCGAGGGTTCTTCGGGGAGCGGATTGGCTTCCCGTCCCCAGTGGCAGCGGACAGATCGAAGCGGCGGGAATCCATGGTCAAACGGGACGAAGCAACCAAACCAAGAAGCGAACAGGGAACCGGCAACTCCGCCGCCCCAATGGAAAAGGGGCCAATGGAGAAGGAACCTGTGGAGAAGGGGCCAGTCTTTCGCGAAACCTTCGAAAGCTTCGCCGTTGCGCTCATCTTGGCCTTTCTGTTCCGAGCCTTCGTGGCGGAAGCCTTCGTCATCCCAACCGGCTCGATGGCCCCCACCTTGATGGGTGCGCACAAGGATGTCCGCTGCAGCCAATGTGGATTCGGCTACCAGAGCGGCGCCAGCACGGAATTCAATGAACTGGGTGGCCTGCAGGACCGCGTGGTGGTGGGAACCACCTGCCCGATCTGCCGCTTCGAAATGCCTCTGGACCTCAAAGGCGATGCCAACCACGCAACCTTCTCAGGCGATCGCATTCTGGTCAGCAAGTTTTCCTATGTCGGTCGCCAGCCTCAGCGTTGGGAGGTGATCGTCTTCAAGTTCCCCGACAACGCCCGACAAAACTACATCAAGCGACTGGTGGGACGCCCGCATGAGAAGCTGCGGGTGCAGCACGGAGATATACTCATCGCTCCTGAAGCGACCCCCGAGCGGCTGGAGATCGCGAGGAAACCACCACGTATCATCCAGACTCTGCTGCAGCCAGTCTCCGATACCAACCATCGCCCCAAGGACCTGGTGAAGGCAGGTTTGCCAAGCGAATGGCAGCCTTTTCCCCAGGGGGAACGATCGACCGCGCAGTGGCAGGTCGATTCTTCGGAGACACGGTGGCAGGCCACCTACCAGGGTACGGGTCAGCCGGAACGAATGGAATGGCTGCGATTCTTCCATCGGGTCGTCGATCCATGGGTCTGGAGGAAGGTCCAATCGCAAGGCAGATTCCCAGTTCCGATCGATCCCTACAGCAGTCGGCTGATCACCGATTTTTCGCATTACAATGCGTCTCTGACCACCAGTCGCCGGTCGGTCTATGGCGATCGCCGCGGCGGCTTTGCCCCTGGCTACCGCAGCGGCGAGGATCCGCGAGCCAACGACACGATGACATTCTTCCAGAGATCGTGCATCGAAAACGATGGCACCCACTGGGTAGGCGACCTGTCGTTGGAAACCGAGGTGGTGATCGAGAAAGGGACCGGGACTCTGGTGCTGGACCTGGTGGAGATGGGTGTTCATCATCAGTGTCGCATCGATACCCAAAGCGGACAGGCGACGCTGCTGGCACTCCGTGGAGACCAGCCTCTGGCCGCCTTCGAGGATCTGTCGGGGGGCTTGGTCACGCAGGCCACCGCATCGACCTCGGTGCGAGGGTCAGGACGTTATCGCCTGCGGCTGACCAATGTCGACGATCAGTTGACGCTGTGGGTTGGAGACAAAGTCCAGACGATCACTCCTAGCGGCAATCTGAGGAGCGAGAGTTATCTAAGCGGTCCGCAGCGGCGGCCGCACTGGTCACAGGCCGATCCATTGGATGCGGCTCCGGCCGGGATCGGATTTCAAGGAATCGACGGCAGGGTGGAACGCGCGAAGATCTCTCGAGATGTCTACTATGTCGCCACCGATGGCGCCTCTCCCTACAACGACTACCGCAATTGGGATGGATCGCTGCAGCTGAGCCTCAAGGATGAAGACCTGATGCGGTATCTGGAACGCGTCGATCCCGATCGATTGAACGACCGCACCTTCCTCTCCGAAAGCCGAACCGCGCTGCGCCGCGATACGCTCTACAGCACCCCACGGCTATGGGAGATGGCCAGCGTCTTTCCCGAACGTCGGGCGACGGAATTTCTGCTGGGAGACAAGGAGTATTTTCCCATGGGAGATAACTCCATGGAGAGCTTTGATGCACGAGGCTGGCCCGACCATCATGTGCCGGAAAGGTTGCTGATCGGACGAGCCATTGTCGTCTTCTGGCCCCATTTCTGGAACCGACCGATTCCCTTTTTACCTAATGTCCAGCGCATGGGTCTGATCCGCTGAACGGATCGGACGCGATGGACCGAAAGACCATGGAACGCCGCATCGCGGCAAGGCAGGAGCGCATGGATGTGCTGAATGTCGAAAACATCGTCAAGTCATACGGCAAACGGCGCGTGGTCGATGGTGTCAGTTTCCATGTATCCGAAGGGGAAGTGGTCGGACTGCTTGGTCCCAACGGCGCCGGCAAATCGACCAGCTTTCGCATCACCTGTGGCCAACTGCCCCCCGACAGCGGCAAGGTTATCCTGTGCGGACAGGATGTGACCGACTGGCCGATGTACCGTCGCGCCCGCGATGGTGGCATGGCCTACCTGGCGCAGGAAGCCAGCATCTTTCGGAAGATGCGAGTCGACGACAACATCCTCTCGCTACTGGAACTTCTGGGAGTCCCCAGGCGACAGAGAATGGAGCGGTGCGAACAGTTGATGGAACAGATGCAGATCAGCGAGCATCGGAATAAGCTGGCTTCCCAGCTTTCTGGAGGTCTCAGAAGGAAGCTGGAGATCGCGCGCTGCCTGGTCGCCAATCCCAAGATCATCATGTTGGACGAGCCGTTCGCGGGAATCGATCCAATCAGCGTCGACAGCATTCAGGAGGTGATCCTGCAGCTTCGCGAAGATGGTATCTCCTCCCTGATCACCGACCACGCAGCCCTGGAACTGCTCGGCTTCGTCGATCGCGCTTACGTGATCTACAAGGGCCAGGTGCTCTTTGAAGGATTGCCCGACGAAGTGCGAAACAATCGCGATGTGATCGAAAACTACCTGGGCCAGCGCAGCGATACGACACCTTCCGCCCCTACCGGAATCGCTTCGCTGACGGCTCCCGGCAGCACCGCCACCAAGTCCCCCCATGTGCCCGCTCCCCATTGGCCCAGAACCACCTCCCCACAGGAAAAACAGACCGCTCCCAACCGTTCTAACCTCAGGCGCCGCGGGGACGTGTGAGCCAGAATGGTGCAGAAGAAGATGCCGGATCAATAGCAGACTTTCACCGATCCATGCGATTGGGGATCAGGACGCATCCTTTGGGCTAGGCTTGATACCCAGCCCTTCTTTAGCGATCAGCTATCTAGCGGTCCGAAGACCGGTTGAAAGGCCCCTTCAAATGGATACACGTCGTCGAAATCCTCCCGCCGATCGCTCTTGGATTTCTTCATCTGCTTGATGCGTATCAGATTGTAGACGATCTCTCCGAAATCGCTGGTCGAATAGATGTTCCAGTGGTTGAGTACCGTTTTGGCGAGAAAGCCGAATTGATCGACGGCATAATGCCGGATTGCTTCGCATAGCTGCTGACCGGTCAGGTGATGCTCTCCCTCCGGTTCAGATCCGGCACTTCCCTGCGGCGGCATCTTCATCACCTGCTGCGCGTAGGCCAGCCCTTCCCGGACAAACTGATAACTCTCCAGGGGATATCGATGGTCCTGTTGCAGCAATTCGATAATGGGATGAACTTTTGCGGCCATAGGGCAAGGGTTCCGTAATGGAATCAATCAAGAGGGCTGTGTGGTAACCTTTTGGAGGGCAACCGGAGGTATCGTATGACAGTGGCCATCGACTCAGCTGACTTCCGGCGTCGATGGGCCGCGGTCGGAGGGTGGCCCTGAGGGGGGCTGTTCGCTTGGAGTTTCCCCCTGACCGGCTTCACGAGTCGCCAGACGGTCGCTGGCGGGTCCGGGCCGTCGCCCGCGCCCCCCCCGACGCTCGGAACCCCGTGACTCCCC
>JBIINB010000130.1:0-11597 GCA_044337705.1 Pirellulaceae bacterium
TCCCAAGAATCCTGGCTGCCAGCATGCTCTCGACGCGTCGCTGCACTCCTTCGGCATCGCGCTCGGAAACTTTGCCGATATAGAGCAGTGAGCGTTCTGGGAACCACATCTTGACAGATGGATGGGATGGCTAGCGTCGCTTGAGGCGGCGATTCAGGTCGCGATGCCTCATCTCCTTGCGACGCCGCTCCTCACGCCGAATCGAATCGATCGTCCACCGATTCTCAGGATGCGCCGCCAACCAACGATCGGGCAGCAGATCATCCAACTCCTCACTGCTGACCGACTCTCCGCCCCGCGCCTCGCTCCCCACTTGCCCATCCCGATACTCAGATAGCCTCGCTATCACATCTCTAAGCCATGCGAATGGCTCCACACCATTGAGCTTCGCGCTGGTCACCAGCGAATAAAAATGCGCCGCATTGCGGCCCGCTCTCGCGTTCCCCACGAATAGATAATTCTTCCGGCCAATCGCCGGATACTTGACCATCCGCTCCGCTGCGTTGTTGTCCATCGACAGGTAGCCCGCCTCCGTGTACCGGCATAATGCGTCCCACTGATTGAGCGTGTAGGTTAACGCTGTCCGAATCGGACTCTTGGGCAGGATCCGGCCTCCTTTATGCTCTTCATCCAACCAGGCTCGGAATTCCTCCAGGATCGGACGCGACAGTTTCTGCCTGGCCCCGGCTACTCCCTCAAAATCCCTCGCCCCCTGTGCCGTCGTCTCCTGTGCCGTCGTCTCCTGTGCCGTCGTCTCCTGTGCCGTCGTCTCCTGTGCCGTCGTCTCCTGTGCCGTCGTCTCCTGTGCTGTCGTCTCCGGGTACTGCAACCGCAACTGCGACTCCACCTGCGAAAGACGAGCGATATACCCCAATGCCCGATTAGCGCGCATCGCATCGGTATCGCTTGCTTCATGCCAGTACCTGCGCGCATGGATCCAGCATGCCACTTCCTTCACCTTGCCATTGGTGTACACGCAGTCGAACCCCGAGTAGGCGTCCGCCTGAAGGTAACCTTCGTAATTGGCTAGGAAGTTCATCGGTCCATGGCGACTGCGGTCCAGCGTAAAGTCGAACACCACATAGGGACGCAGCCAGTCCCCCTGGTAAGGCCAGAACTTCGCTTCCCGGCAGATCCCTGCGTCCATCATCTTGATCTTCGTGTCGTCGGTGTGAATCACCTTCGACAGAAGAACCAACTGCTTCATGCGCAACACTAGCGGTTCCACCAGAAGCCCCAGCTCATACAGCCAGCCGCAGATCGTGCTGCGGCGGATCGTCCATCCCATCCGGGAGAACATGTCCTCTTCTCGGTACAGAGGAAGGTGGTCACCGAACTTCGATAGAATCACGTAGGAGCAAAGCCCCGGGCCCGGAAGCCCTTTCTCAATCGGCTTTGCGGGCTTCTCTGCCACCACCACATTCTCTTCACACTTCTTGCAGGCGTATTTCACCCGCTGGAATTCGATGACCTTGAAGGTCGCAGGGATGAATTCCAACTGCTGGCTGGTCTCCACCCCCATCTCACAACGAGTCTCCCCACAGCAAGGGCACTTGCGTCCAGACTCTGGAATCTCAATGCGCCGAACTTCCTTAGGTAGATTATCGGGCAGCGGTCGGCGCTTGGGCCGTTTGGAATCCGACGGAGTCTGGCTAGGTGCTACCTGCTCCTCCAAGGCCGATCCTTCGGCAGTGGCTTCATCACCAGTCGGTGACTCCAGTTCCTCCATGAGCTGCTGCAACTCTTCGGGTGTAAACAGGAGAAGCTGGTTCGGATCGATCCGCTCCTGTCGCGATCCACGGACGGTGCTCAGCAAGCGCCGGATCTTCCGTTCCAGGAGACTGATCTGCTGCGACTTGTCTTCCAGTTGCTGCTGGAACTGCTCGGTCACCGAGACGTGCAGGGAGGTGACTTCTTCTAGCTTGGCGAGCGTGCGCGATAGATGAGCTTCCTTGCTCTCAAGCTGCGCGGTGAGTTCCTGTATGAGCCGATCCTTAGCGTCCATACTGATACAACGTACGAGCGACCCAAAGAGTTCGCTCGGTCATGACATTTTTTTGAAAAAGATGCGCAGCATTGCATCGGCTTGATGATCGTCACGAAGCGCTCGCAAGCCGGAACCATTTTCGGCGCTTGATGCTATCCAGATCGATACCGCGAAGCAGCATCGTGAACTCATCACTTCGGATCTCGATCGCTCGCTTGGCATCGGTGGCCATTGGGAGCTGAAAGGTACCCTGTTCCAATCGCCGGTACCAGATAGCCAAGCCATCTCCATCCCAGTAGAGGACCTTCATTCGATCTCGACGGCGATTGACGAATAGGAACAGAGCACCCGAGAGGGGATCTTGCTGGAGTGTGCTGGAGATAAGTCCGCAGAGTCCATCGAATCCTTTTCTCATATCGGTTGCCTCCAGAGCGATGAAGATGCGAGTCTGAGCGGAGATGGTCAGCACGAGGCACCTCGAGAAGCCGGGTCGATGGCATCGATGAGACTGGCCAGTTGCGCAGGGGCAATAGCGGCATCGAACCGCAGAGTGAAGCCGGATGGAGTGGTCAGCTGAATCATCTGAGAGGCAGGCGACGCGGAGGGAGGGACAATCTTTACCGGGATCAGCCCTGGCAACTTGGAATTTTCGATAGGGGCTTTTAGCTTGCGCCGCCACTGGTAGAAGGACTGGACCGAAAGATCGTTGAGCTTGCAGAAGGTCGAGACGGGCTGCATGGATCGAGCGTGATCCTCAAAAACTTGCTTCCAGAAGTCGGCCTTCGGGGCCTGAGTCGAGCGATGCATGATGGAACTCCGGGGATTGCGTGCAGAAACCCCTGAAGACTACCACACCATGCAAGATGCACTTTACCGAACGCTCACCGTTCTCCTTTGTGCCTTGGCATCTTCTCTCGAGCGAGCAGGGGCTTTGTCCCGATTGCAGGCATGGCCTTCAGTGACGATTTCCATTGCTTAGTCGTAAAAGCAGAAGTTCCGCCAAGGGCTGGTGGCAATAGAAGGATGCTCGACCCATAGGCTTTTTAAGATCTGCAGCCACAACAATCCTAGTTGGAATCCCAGGACGATCCTTCTCACGCGGATATGTTGTGGCGGTGCGGGTATCAAATTTCGATTTGCGCGACTTGGTGGATGGCAAGAACCTGGCGTTTCGGTGGTGATGCGTCGAATCCCCTTTTGCAAGGCAAAAACTGATAGGATCGAAGGACCTTTTCCAGTTGCCTATAGTGCGTCTGTTTCGCGCCATTCAAAGGAGGCCAGGATGCAGAATCAAGGGAATCGGATCCGTCCCCTTGCGCGCAGAGAGCAGGCGGAACTTGTCGCATGGGCGCAGGGGGAAGGCTGGAATCCTGGGCTTCATGATGCGGATCTGTTCTGGCAGGTTGATCCTGAGGGGTTTCTGGGGATAGAAGTGGACGAGGTGTTTGCAGGGGGCGGAGCGATCATCCGGCATAATCCATCTTTTGGATTCATGGGGCTCTTCATTATGCGCCCGGAATATCGGTCGAAAAAGCTGGGGACAAAGCTATGGATTGCGCGCAGGGATCGCCTTCTTTCGCGACTTGATACGGCTGCGACGATCGGTTTGGATGCAGTGGATGCGATGGTCCCTTTTTATGCGAGGGGGGGATTTATTCCCTATGTGCGGCAGGGACGTTTCGAATGGGCGGCTCCATCAAGGCGGCGGACGATTTCAAAAGCAGTCATCCCGTTGACGCAGATTCCCCTTGAAAAGCTTATGGAATACGACCGATGTTGCTTTCCAGGGCCTCGGGAGCACTACCTGGAACTCTGGACGCGTCAGGAAGGCGCCCATGCGATTGGAATTGTCGACGACCATCAACTTGTAGGCTACAGCGTCATGCGGCGGTGTGTTACCGGTTGGAAAATTGGCCCGCTGTTCGCAGATTCCTTAGATGTCGCACAGGAGTTGCTGGCAGCACATGGGGATTGCTCTGTTGGGGAGCCGGTCTTCCTGGACGCACCGCAGAACAATCCCGCTGCGATGGAATTGTGCCGTTCGCATGGAATGCGCGAGGTCTTCGGTTGTGTTCGTATGTATCTGGGAGCTGTCCCGAATATCGCGAATCACAAGATTTTTTCGATCACTTGTTTTGAGATCGGCTAGCAAAGGTTCGAAATGGAATCTTTGCTGCATGAGGCGATGTCGAAATCTCATGAGGTCGGGAGCAAGCAGGCAGCCTCCGCTGATCTGCGAGTGCTTCATCGCGCCTTGACGTTCGATCATCATTCCGCAGCCAGCTAGCGTCGGCGAACTCCTTGGTCGGGGTCCCAGCGAAGCGGTTTGTTGACCTTCGGCAATGGAGCTTCGGCGGATTCATCGATGGAGACGCCGTGCTTCCAATCTGGAGGGCAGATTGCGATGAAGCGAGCAAAGCCTCCCAGTCCTCCCTTGAATTTGGCAAACCCAATCGACACCATCGCCCCCGCCTCCGGGACTAGGTCCAGGTTCATCAGTCCTTCGGCCTGAGTGTATCCATTGGTAAGAAGCCAACGTTCTGAAGCGAGGTCGGGCGTTGCATCGGTGTCGAGCGGTTCGTGCCCATGCATCAGGATCTGACGTTCCAAGTGCAGAAACTGAACGGCTTGCAACGAGACTCCGGGAAAAATCGTGCGCTCGGCAAGCCCTGGCTTTTTCCAGTCTCTCGACCAGTCCGACCGGACGAAGACGACCGATCCCCGGGGAATCCTACCATAGCGGCTTTCCCACTCGTGGATATCCGAGAGCTGGAGTGAATAGCCAGGATCTTTCGCAACCAAGTCTGCAATGGAGATGACGACCAGAGGGCGAATAGAAAAAGTAGCCGGAAGTTCGTCGATTGCTGGAAAATCCGGATTCCAATGGGCTGGGGGATCCAACTGAGTCCCCAGTTGATCGGTTGGGAGGAGGTACTGGTTGGCTTCGAAGGAATCCGACTCATATTTGTAAATCCGTCTGGATTTCGGGTCGGCGGCACGATCACACTGTAGATCTCCAAACCCCGACCAAACAGTCATGCTAGGTTCAATCGCATGCGTCAGATCGATGTACTTGGCGGTGCGAAAGGAATGCTCATACGTTTCCCAAAGAGGGTAGGAAGTCGATTTCTTGTCGCTTGATGAGATGCCAACAGCGGGCTGTACGCTGGCAAACTGAATTGCAGCAGGTATCGCGACAAGTGAAACGAGAAGTCCGAAAGATCGCATAATAAGAGACTCAGTGAATAAAACGCAGAGCTGGTGAACGCGAAGCGATAGTCCATGTTGGGGCTCAACTGGCGAACGGAAACCCCGCAGCGAATAAACTTTTGTATCTGCTTGATATTGGATCGGCAACTAGCTGTTCGGAAGTCGCTTTCCGACCGCAGATCTAGCATCGTTCATGGCGTTCGTTTACCGAATTGCCGCGAACGAACATGGAACCGGGATGGTCGGTCTGCTTGGTAAAATGGGAGAGAATTCGTCTCCCTTTTTTGCTTTCAGGCAAGGAGGCCACGCTGAGGAACCGTTGTTTCCCCCGCGAAGCCGCTCGGTCGCAATAAGGCCACGGTGCTGCGAAGAAAGGCTACCGGACATCCAAGTTTTCAGGAACGATGCGATGAGAGGCGATCCCGTCCGAGATCTGCAGGACGATCTAAAGAAGGGGGAGGTAGTCAAGTGGTTCGATCTCAACCTGTTTCAGCCAAAGGCCAACAGTAGCCACCCAGGCAAACTTCATTTCCATATCTTCGGAACCTGAGATCTCCCCTTTCATCCGTCGCCTTCCAGGCGGAATAAGCAAAGTCTGATCCGTCGAGGTAGTATTGGGCAAGTGGCATCGCATTCCGGGTCGAAATACAACTGAGGCAGTATCGATATCGCGACGGATTGCGTCGGATTAGATCGTGATCCACAATACCTCGATCGTTCTTTTCCAGTGGCGGAATGGGGCTGGAGTATTGCCGGAAGCATGTGCCTTCGATCGGTAATCAGTGGGCTGCCCGAAGGTGGGTCAGTCGACTGCTAGAAGCCGACCAGGTACATCCAAGGCGGATTCTGATCCAGATCCAAACGATACGTTTCTCTTGGCCGCAAGCGCGAGCGGCAGAACAAGTCTCAGGCAGAAGGTGTTTTTTGAACCATGGACCGGCTGTCGCATCTTTTCTTGCTGACTGCAATTTTTTCTATGGTAAACACTCCTGGTTTTCTTTTCGGCCAGCAGACACAGGAATCTCCAGCAGAGGCCAGCAAGAACATCTTCGACGTTTCTGGGCAATCGCAGGCGGCAGTGAATTTGGTAGGAAATCTGTGGGGTCGGGAGGAGATTGAGGCGGCGAAAAGGCACTTTGAATCCAAATTGCTGGGCCTCAAATTGCAGATGGATATGTCCGAGACCGAGCACTTGATCGTGTTCGCCGATCTGGGAGAAGAGGAGACGAAAGCGATTGCTGAACTATCGGAAGAAGCACTTCTTGCGTCGTGTACCTTGTTGAAAATCGACAACCCCAAGACTCTATTTTCGACCAAGCTTGTGGTGCTGGTACTGGAGAAGGATCGGTTTTTCGAGCCGCTACAAAGAGCGGTATTTGAAACATCGTTGACGTCCAGTCGAACCGTTCTTTGGCGCGTGGATGGGGATCGACCATGCGTTTTAGTATCGACGCTTCCCAGTCCGGAATTTCGAACACCCGGGTTTAGCGAGAACTGGCGCCAGTACACTGCTCGTTTCATAGGAACCTTAGTATTGCTCCGGCATTTTCCGGCCGATGCCACCCACTCTCGGCTTCCCGTCTGGATTCGAAATGGTTTCGGGCTTTATGCCTCCCTCCTGGCGCAGGATGATCGCGAATTGACTCAGGTCTATCGGAAGCTTTTTCGGCAGCGACTGACGGAGAGGACAAAGATGTTCGACTTCTCGTCTGGTCCCGAAGAATTCTACAATTTTCATGTTGCCAGCTTGGTTGAGTATCTTTTTTCTTATCACGATCCGTCTCGATTCGAACCAATGATCGAAGCCTTGCGCAAGCAGAGGGTGGTGCGGGATGAACGTCTCGGAGTGGACGTCATGATGGAGTTCGGCTGGGACCGGAACGAAATAGAAAGGGAGTGGCGGTTCTTTTCGATCACAGGCAAGAGGCTAGCAAGGTAGCTGTATGGGGATGCGGCGGCAGAGGAACCAATGCCCTGAAGCAGGGAGCCGATGCAAGGCCACCTGGGGGATTAGGCTTTTGGCTATAAAAAATCGCTTCAGACCATGCCGAAAGCAGATGGGGCGGAATCGGACGCAGAAGGTCTGCGAGTTATCCGGTTGGGTGCTAACTTCGGTGAAGCGGTTGTCTTATGGCCGTGACGCTTGAGTTGCGATGCTGATGTCTTGTCACATCTAGCTGTTGAAGGGGCGTTTTCTGCCCGGTCCCGAGAACCACCAGAAAGGCCGATAGGATCGAAAAGCTCGCTTGCCTTGAATTTGTCTTGCTGAGTGTTCCTAGGCGATCATGGTGAAGAGGTAGGGCGAACAGGTTGGATCGGCTGGGGTTGCTCTGTACTGTGCGTATCGCTAGCCGGTTCCCTGTGGGCAGGACTTTCGATTGGTGAGTCGTTTGCTTCTATCCCAACTGCTCGAGTTTCCGGACGGATTCGGAATAGGATCACGTAGATTGCGGGAAGATTGATCAGTGTCAGAAAAGTCGCGATCGAAAGTCCTCCCATGATGGCCATCGCCATAGGTCCCCAGAACACGCTTCGCGTCAGCGGAATCATTGCTAGGATAGCGGTGGCTGCCGTCAAGATCACCGGGCGGGCTCGGCGAACGGAGGATTCGATCACTGCTTCCCAGGGGCTCAAGCCCAACCGAATATCCTGCTCTATCTGATCCACCAGGATGACCGAGTTTCTCATATCCATACCTGCAAGGGCGATGACACCCAGCAGAGCGACGAAGCCGAAGGGTGCATGGAACAGGTGTAGAGAAGCGACGGCGCCGATCAGTCCAAGGGGTGCGATTCCGAAAATCAGCAGCATTTTTCGAAAGCTCTGAACTTGCGCCATCAGTAGCGTTAGCATGACGAGCACCATGACAGGAAACATACCAAAGAGTGCCGTGTTGGCTTTCATGCTCTCTTCGATGCTTCCTCCCAGATCGATGCGATAGCCTGGGGGCAGTTCGCCTCGAAGTTCCTTGAGCTCGCGATCGATTCGGAGGCTGACATCCGGAGCTTGATTGCCATCCGTGATATCGCATCGCACGGAGAGAATCTGTTCCTGGTTGCGGCGCCATACGATCGGGTCTTCCTGGGCGTATTCCAGATGCCCGATCTGTTGTAGCGGTACGCTTTTGCCGCTGAGTGTGAAGAGCGTAATGTCCTCGAATTGATTCAGATCCAAACGTTCTTCATCGATCGCGCGGGCCACAACCGGAATGGTTTCGGTTCCTTCTCGATAGAACGAGATGGTTGAACCACTGAGCAGGGTTTGCAGGCCAAGTTCAATCTCCTGCGGGGAGAGTCCCAGCAACCTGGCTCGATCTTGGTCAATCCTTACATGAATCGTCTTGGCCGGCTCTTCCCATTCCAGATTCACATCGACAGCGGCCGGATCATCGCGCATAACTTCGCGCACGCGATTTGCGAAGTTCCGGACCACTGCTTTATCTGGTCCCACAACGCGAAACTGAACGGGGTAACCTACGGGTGGTCCGAAATCGAGTCGCAGGACGCGCATCGACGCAGCGGAGAACTGCGGGTCATTTTCGAAGAGCCGTATTAAGTGGTCACGCAGCCTTTCCCTCGCCTCGACTCCCGAGGTCAGGATCACCAATTTCCCGAAGCTGGGATTTGGTAAGTCGGGATTGAGCGCGAGAAAAAAACGGGCGGAACCTGCACCGACGTACGAGGCTACATGTAGGACATCCCCAGGTGCGATCAGGGAGTTTTCCGGATCGCTAAGACCCGCAGAGATCGAATCGGTATCGGTACTGATTGCTCCCTCGATCCATGGCAGGACTGCCGCCTCCACGCGGTGGCACATCTCCGTCGTGGCACCGATCGATGCCCCTTCGTTCATGCGGATATCGACGAGCAGTTCCGGGCGGGATGACTGAGGGAAGAACTGTTGCTGCAGTTTAGTCATTCCAAAGACGGAAGTCAGGAAGAGGGCGAAAGTTGTGGCGACTACCATCCATGGGCGCGATACGGCGGCGCGGACCAGTACCCTCAAGGTGCGATGGAACAGAGAATCGAATGCATGATGGGACTCGATCTGGCCAGTGGCCTTGTGGTTTGGAGGATCCGGAAGCAGATGCAGCCCCAGTAACGGAGTGAACAGCACTGCAACAACCCACGAGGTGATTAGAGAGATACCAACCACCCAGAAGATACCGCCCGCGTACTCGCCGGCAGCCGAGGGGGCAAAGCCCACCGGCAGAAAACCTGCCACCGTGATCAGGGTACCGGAGAACATGGGAAAGGCAGTGGAAGTCCATGCGAAGGTAGCAGCTTCGAGTCGGTTCCACCCCTGCTCCATTTTGACGGCCATCATTTCTACGGCAATGATGGCATCATCGACCAGTAGCCCGAGCGCAAGGATCAGGGCACCCAACGAGATTCGATCCAGGTTCATTCCCATCCCGTGCATGATGACAAGGGAAATGGCCAGCACCAGAGGTACGCTTAGTGCTACAACGATTCCAGTTCGCAAACCGAGGCTGATGAAAGAAACGATGAGTACGATAGCAAGAGCTTCGAGGAAGGACTTGAGGAATTCACCAACGGAGGCTTCCACCACTTTGGGCTGAAAGGAAACGGTATCGACCTCGACTCCAGAGGGAATTTCAGACTTCAGGGTCGCAATTTCTTTTTCGAGAGCCTTGCCAAGCTCCAGAACATTCCCCCCTTTGCTCATCACCAGTCCAATTGAGACGGCTGGCTTGCCGTTGTAATGCATCAGAAAGTTCGGAGGTGTTTCGTAGCTGCGCGACACCTTTGCAACATCGCCAAGTCGAAACACTCGGCCCGACGCCTCGACCGGTACCGCTTCAATTTCTTCAATTCCGCCGAAGTCACGGTTGACGCGGACGTGGATGCGATCTTCGGCTGTGTCTATGCTCCCAGCGCGTCTCATGCCGCTCTGCCGGGCAACACTGTCAAAGATCTGCTGGGGCGTTATCCCCAGAGTCGCTAGTTTTCTGTGGGAGAACTCGACGACAATCTGCTCCTGCTGCTCGCCGATGATGTCGACTTTTTCGACATCCCTTACCTTCAGTAGTCGCTTGCGACTCTGCTCGCACATCCGCTTCAGTTCGGCAAGTGAATAGTCATCGCCCGTGAATGCGTAAATCGCGCTGTAAACGTCGCCGTATTCATCATCCACGTAGGGACCGAGCAATCCGCTGGGAAGGTCGCTTCGGATATCGTCAAGTTTTTTACGAATCTGGTACCAGGTATCCGCGACGGCGCGACCTCGCACCGAATCCTTCAATTGCACCAGCGTCATCATGCGATCGCTGATGCAGTAGGTGAGCAGGAAGTCGAGTTTTGGAGTCTCTCGCAGTTTGTCTTCTATGCGCTGGGCGACGTAACGTTGCATTTCATCGGGAGTCGCTCCGGGCCAGGAGGCACCCACCACACAGGTTTTGATCGCAAAGGTAGGATCCTCCGCTCGTCCCATCTGCATGTAGGCAAAGAAGCCGGCTACGCTGCAAGCCAGCATCAAGAACCAGACAAAAGCCTGATGCTTTACAGCCCACCGCGACAGGTTCCACCGATGATCGCTTTGGCTCATCCAAAGACGATCCTTCTCATGGGGCTCGATTCCGGGCATGTGGCGGCACCAGTCTGCGGCGAGATAGGGTAAAAAGAGTAGATTTCGAATTCGAACAATGGCCGAATCGACTTCAGAGGGTGTCTTGCCAAACTCGCACGCGGCACTCCGTATCGATCCGCTGAACCCCAGCGCTGACGACTCGATCCCCAGGTGCCAGTGGTCCTCTGATCAGTGCGCTCTGGGAGCCATACTTCAAGATCTCGACAGCAACGGGTTCCACCGCCCCATTTTTTGTGATCCGCCAGACGATCGGGGCTGTATCCGATTGAGCGATTGACGCCATCGGTACCAAGATGCCATCGGTATCCAACTGATCGATCACGACCGTGGCGGTTAGGCCAAGTGCCAAGTCCTGGGGTGGATCAATCAGCGTGAATCGAGCGTCGTAGGTGCGCGACAATGGGTCGGCAACAGGGGAAATCTCGCGCAACACCCCGCGAACAGTCAGGTCGGGGCGAGACCAGAACCGGATGGTTGCGTGGCGTTGATCGAGCGTCCTTTGCAGCGATTCCGGAATGCTCACCACTGCTTCCAGATCACTTCCCTGCACCCAGTCGACCAGAGGTTGCCCTGGAGAGACCACCTGGCCAACTTCCGCCATGATTTTGGTGACCATGCCATCCTGGTCCGCGACCAGTTCCGCATAGTTTCGCTGATTCCTCGCCATCATCCAGCGATTTTCCGCGGCCCGCAGGCGTGCACGAGCTGTATCGCGCGCTGCGAGCGCCAGCTCGTAATCCGACTGACTGGTGGAACGCGTTCGCTGCAGCTCCGCCAGTCGACGCTCTTC
>JBIINB010000129.1:0-11800 GCA_044337705.1 Pirellulaceae bacterium
CTTGATACGGAGGGAGCTCCCTGGACTTTGCGGCCCTGGTTCCATCGCGCCTGGACGGTGGCACACGGCTTGGCACCGCTTCTGGTTCTTGTCACCTTTCGATGGTGGTGGGCGCGCCAACAGAAATCGAATCGACGCAGATACCACCTGGAAGCAGCCAGCCAATGGCTGGCCTTTGCGATCGCGGCCTTTCTGCTGGCGGTCGATGGCGTGATGAAGCTCCCTGCCATGACTCAGTGTGCCTACACTCTGTTGGCTATGGCCAGTGGCCAGAGTCTGGTGGCGATGGCCCTTCAAGGGATCCATCCGGAATCCAAAGAGCACCCGATCGATCCGGGGAACAGTACAAGTTCGACACCAACATCCGATTCCATCCCAGCCTTGGCGGCTGGCATGGCCACTGCCAGCTTGCTGCTGCTGGCGATCGTTGCCAGCCTGGGTGCGATGGTCCTGCTGGAGGTATCCAGAGGAAATCCGGTCGAAATTGATCTGGGAAGCCCTAGGGTGCTGGTCAGCGTCCTGATCGTTCTGACAGGATTGGGATGGATGTGGTGGACTGGAGCTATCCAAAAGCAGTCGTTTTCCTGGGCATTGCCGATTGCCACCCTATCTCCATTCGTCCCATTAGCCTGGATGCACGGTGTCGACGAAGGATGGTGGTCGCAAAGATCCTTCGCAGGTCTCTCGGTGGTAAACCCACTGCCTCTTCTGCTGTCGGGATGGTCTTTGGCCCTTTGCGTTGGAGCAGTGCATCGATGCGATAGGAGTCCGGGAAAACTTTTGTTCGGATGGTCGTCTTGCGATCTGGAACGGGGCTTCTGGTGGCTCCTGCTGATTGCCTCTTCGATCTTCGCAGCTTCGCAGGCCGTCCTGCCAACCCATCTGATCGCATTCTGGTTCCTACTGCTTTTTGCTGCGATTGCGGTGCTGCGCGGAGTGTGGCACGGCGAGGCAGCTCCGGGGCATGCAGCTGCCTTTGTCGCTGGCAGCGCGATCGCGCTGTCTCACTGGCCTATCCTGGGAATGACTTTTCCTCTTCCCGTCCCTGTACTGCTGGCCCCTTTGGCGGCTGGACTGCTTCACCGCGCCTTTTGCATACCAAAGCAACTGAAGGATCGATTCCTTCGGCTCTCTGCCGCTGAAAGTCGCTTCATCGATCAGACCTCCAGCTTCCATGTCCCACTGGTCATCTTGCTGACCACAGCATGGATCGCCATCCCTTGGCTTCCAGATTTAGTTTGGCTCAGCAACCAAATCGGATGGCTGCTGGCCCTTTCAGGAATCAGTCTCTGCCTTGCGATTTGGCGCCTCACCGACGCTCGATCGATCCATCCCCTACTGTCGATCTACTGCAGCGTGCTGGCCATCTTTTCGTCCCTTGCGATTTGGTCCCACAAGCATCTGCAATTGCCGATGGATCTCTTGTTTCCTATGTGGGCTCTGGGATGCGTGCTGGCGATGGCGTTGCTGGCGGGGATCCTTCGCGACGCGATCGTCCACCCTGGAAGATCGATACCTTGGAACCGACTTGGCATGCCTTCCCCCAGCCCCGAGGAACTCGAGAAGACGCGGCGATGGATGGTGGCTTGGCACATGGCCGCGGGGCTCCTGCTGGTGATCCCCTGCCTCTTTCTGGTGGTTGAATACCATCCACTGTGGACCAAGCGATTCATCGCCATGTTGCCGGCCGCAGCTGCGGTTGCGATACTTCCGATCGCCATCGATTCCCGGCGGCCTTGGGAAAAGTTTGCCGGACTTTTTTTGGGAGCGATCGGCGCGGTACTGCTTTCCTGGTCCGACCTGAACCTGGATCGTTCCGCTTTGGTCACGGTCGAGGAACCGCAGTCCTGGTGGCAAAGTTATCTGGCCTACGCACGCCTGATGCGCGCGATGATGGCATTGGTGGCCATCAGCTGGCTGTATCGCTTGGCAGCGCAGGCGCGCCTCGCCGACAGCGACAATGCCAAACGCGTGATGCAGGCCAGTCTGGCACTCCTTCTCCCGATGGGATTGGCGGCGCTTTGGGTGGTGTACGGCTATCTGACACCGCTGGTGGACTGGCCTTTGTGGGCTCTGGGTGGAATTCCGCTGGGGATCGGCTTGGCAGCGATCAGCATGTGGGTCGCTATGGCATTTCGACTGCTGGTGATCGCCACACAGCCAGTTGGATACGAAACGAAACTTTCCATCGGACAGCGACAGGCAGCCTTCTATGGTTTTGAAGGAACACTGATCACCATAGCAATCGCGTTACGGGCTCATTTTCCGGAGTGGTTCGGCGGCTGGCTGAGCCAGTGGTGGCCACTTCTGGTCTATCTGGCAGCGATGGCAAGCATCGCCATCGGAAAGTTCTGGCTGAGTTCGGACCGATCGATCCTGCGAGATCCGATCGAACGGACGACAGTGCTATTGCCGATCATTCCGGTGATCGGAATCTGGCTGGGCAAATCCGATCCGAACCTTCTCATCGACTGGCAGCAACCTTTCCCGTTCGCCATGTTGCTTCTTCTGGGGGCAGCTCTTTACGCCATGGAAGCGCTGCGCCGCAATCATTCCGGATTGAAATGGTTGGCAGGTCTTCTTGGTGTGGCCGCATTCTGGGCATCGCTCACCAGCAACCCGATGCTGGCCTTTTCCCAACACCCCCAGCTCTGGATCATTCCACCAGCAATCGCGGGCTTGGTGCTTCTGGAAACCAATCGCCATCAGCTTTCTCGGTCGGCCATCGCGGCAGCTCGCTACGGCCTCCTGCTTTCCATCTACTGCAGCAGCACATTCGAAATGATGGTCCGATCGTTCGGCATGCAATTTTGGTCGCCTATCCTCCTGCTGAGCATTGCCGTGCTGGGGGTTTTGTTGGGAGTTGCACTGCGTATCCGCGCGTTTCTCTACTGCGGCAGTCTCTTTGTCGCGATCGGGCTGGTCGGCATGGTCTGGCATGCGCAGCGCGCCATCGATCAGATCTGGCCTTGGTGGGTCTTTGGGATCTGCCTGGGAATCAGCCTGATCGTGTTTTTGGGTTGGATGGAAAAGAATCGTGCGAGAATGGCAGCCTATCGGGAATCCCTGAGGCTTTGGGAACCTTGAGCCGCTTGCAATTCGGTCGATCTTGACCGGTCCGATGGGAAGTTCAGCGGATCGATCGACCGCCGGGCAACTTGGCAAAGATTACCGATTCCTCCAAAGAGTGTGTCGATCAGATTAGCCGATGCTCTTTTTCAACAGATCCACTGCACCCGGCTGACTGCCGAACCGATCGTGAACTGGTTCGGGAGGACGCGGGAGGCGATTTTTCCGATCGAGTTCGCTTTGCATGGCAGGGATGCCGATCGGATCTGCCAATGCGACAATCGCCCATGCCACCAGTTTGTTTGGATCCTCTGTCGTTCGATCGATCCCCGTCGCATCGCTGGGGCTTGAGGCTGTTCTCGACAAGTCTTTTCCTGTCGGCTTGGATCTGCACCCTCGGTTGCTCGAAGTGGAAGCATGACCTTTGGTTCGACAGCCATCCGGATTGGCGTTCGATTTCTTTGCGGACTTCCCGAGGCTCCTCCGAACCGGCTTTGGACAGCGCACTGCGATGGGCGAGGTTGGCGGCTGCTCGTGAGCTTCGCTCAGACCCCAAAGCGGTCGACTCATTTGCGACCGCCTGCACCCACGCCTGGCAGGCGATGGGACGCGCCATCGACGACCGGTCACGTTGGGAGAAAGCGCTGCTGGTCTATCACCAGTCGCTGGAAGGTTTGCTTCGCGCGGGAAGAAGCTGTGGTCGATGGCGTCCAGGGCAGGGGATAGAGCTGTGCGATGCTACAGGGAAATCCTCCCTGATCGCGATCGACCCACAGGATGGCCCCTGGAACGCGCAGGACCACATGCAGATCATCCCGGTGGGCACCTACCACAGCAAGCGAAATGAATCCAAGCGAGTCGACGGGTTCGGGGTTCCCGTCGTCGCTGTACGCCTGCAAACGAGCGAAGAAGCTTCCACAAAAGACGATCCCCAGGGCCATCTGATCCCCTTCCCGACGCGGCGGGAAGAAAGGTTTCTATTGGAGAGAGCCAGTTGGGATGCTACGGTGATCTTCCGACCCGATCGCTTTTCAGAGGGAGTGGACCAGCAGGCTGCAAGTGGCATCCTGGAGATCTATCGCCCGGTCTATCGCGACCGTGCTCTGGGTCCACGCGTCGAGTTCCCGTTGGCTTCAGCACCAGGTGCTCAGCAGGCCTGGAACAGCACCCAGGACCCACAACTGCAAGGGTTTCTAGAGCAGTTCCTGCGCCCGGAAGATCCTAACGCTCGCCGTGGCCTCATCATGATCGAACCCTATCAGCGGGGAAAAATTCCCGTGGTCTTCACCCATGGACTGCTTTCCAACCCACAGACCTGGCAACCGGTCCTCCTGCAATTGCAGCACAATCGGTGGTTCCAGGAACGATTTCAGGTCTGGGGTTTCGGCTATGGCTCGGGAGAACCATTTCTTGAAAGTGCAGCGGAACTAAGAAAGGAACTGGCCGAAGCGCAAGCGATCATCGACCCCAGCAATTCGGATGAAGCACTCCAGCAAATGGTTCTTGTCGGTCACAGCATGGGAGGCCTGATCTCCAAGTTGCAGGGAATCGATCCGGAAGACCAACTTTGGAATGCCGTCGCGCAGGGATCCTGGGATTCCCTTCAAGCCGATCCCCAACTGAAGGAACGGATGTCGTCTGCGTTCTTCTTCGAAGCGAACAGAAACGTGCGACGCATCATCTTCATTGGGACTCCTCACCGGGGTGCTAAGATGGCGGAGCAGACGGTCGGGAGGATCGGATCGCTGCTGGTCGATTTCCCTGCGGAAGAAGAGGAACGGTTCGAGCAGTTGGTGCGCGACAACCCGGGTCTGTTCCGCCCGGAATTCGCTAGTCGCTTTCCCACCAGTATTGACATGCTGCGTCCAGACGGAGAAGTCCTGAAGACGCTCGCCAAGATCCCTCTTGCCGATGGCATCATCGGCCATTCCATCGTTGGTGACCTAGGCCCATGGCGCGTGGTGGAACCGGGGGACGGTGTCGTTCCCCTCAGTAGCGCCCGATGGGAAGGGGTCTCCAGCGAGGAAATGGTGCCGCAGTGCCATGAGGAGTTGCATCGCGACCCGAGGTCAGTGGCCGAACTGCTTCGCATTCTTCGGGAAATGGCAGAGTAGCTTTCCACCGCAATTCCCGTAGCCACGCTTGCCAGAAGGTAGATGGCGCGGAAGCGACCGCGAACACAGTTCTCCACCGCTTGGCAGCGGTGGCTACCAGTAGCGGTGGCTACCAGAAGAGCTGGATATTGCATAGAAAAAAAGAGGCCAGGACGTTGGTCCTGGCCTCTGGAAAACTTTCGCAGGAAAGTCGAATCAACCTAGCCTTTGGAAGCCCCTTCCGGGGTCGCTGGCACGGCGGGCGGTGCTGGGACTGCCGGAGTCGGCACGACTATCGGTGGAGCCACCGGGGCAGGAGCAGGGGCCGCAGGGGCTGGCTGGCCCTGGGTCGCCTGGAAGAAAAATCCCATCGGTCCGCCACCACCGCCGATCGATGCCGGCATGTTGGCGACGAAGTTCGCATCCAGCACCTTGGTGATCGTCCGCTGAGCATCGCTCAGATGAGCCGACGAATAGGCATCCAGTCCACCTGCTTCCAAGGCAGCATCGACCTTCTTTTTGATTTCCTTCAGCTGCATTGCAGCCAAAGTCCGGATGGTCTGCTGAGCCGCATTTCCACCGTCCATCAGCGTCAGGTCAACCAGTCGTCCCAAATGCTCTCGCTGAAGATTTCTACGAAGCGAACTTACGCGGGGCTTCCGGGTGGTGCTCTCCCCTTCCGGCTTGGCATCCAGTTCGGTCCAGGCGGCCTGAGTGATCTTGTCGAGCACTTCAGGGAGCGTCACCGCATCCTGGTCTGCCGGAATCATCTGCTCGTTGTCAAAAACCCGTCGCAGTGTGCTTGGATTGAGCAGCATGGTCATGACGGAAGCCTGGATCCCCATGATGCGATCGTTGACCTGGTAGGTCCCATCACCCATGGAACGAGCCCCTTCGTCGATCCACTTGTCGCTCGCCAGACGCTCCTGAATCGCGGGGCTCAGCCCGAACGCTTCGTCTCGGAACGACTGCTGGATCATGAAATCAAGTGCCTTGCGCTGCTGATCGACAGGGATCGGGGTCAGCGACTTGCGATCGCCTGGATCCCCCTTCTTGTCGCGGATGATGTTGGCACCGCCAACCCAGCCAGCCATCATGCTCAAGGCCTTGGTCTGCTCGGACAAGGTCAGTTCATAACCACGCCGTGCCTTGGCCCAGCTGTCGCCTGGCTTGACGAACTTCTCCAGCAAGCGGTCGCGGTACATCTTCACCAGACGCATCTGATTCTGGGCGTAGTCGAGCGGATCTTTGCTGTAATCGTATCGCCGCGCCAGAGGATCGGCTCCGCCTGTATCCTCATCGGTCGCATATTGCAATTCCGGCTCATTGACCCGCTTGAGAATGTCAGTCAGCTTCCCTTCATCCGGCGTGTAACCGTATTCGATCGCCCACATGTCGTAAGGACCGATCCCGATCATCGTCCAGTCCCCCTTCACAGGACCTGCCTCCAGAGGAATGTTAATCGGCAGATAGTCCATGACCGATCCAGCAAGTGGCTTCTTCCCTTTAACCGCCTCGCTGTTGATCTCGTCCAACTTGAAGACGCTGGATGCCTTGAAGTTGTGGCGTAGCCCCAGGGTGTGCCCTACTTCGTGAGCAACCAGTTCCGCCAGGAGCGGACCGATGAACGATTCGGGCATGCCATCAAGCATCTCTTCCTTCGGCTTGTCAGACTTCTCTCCTTCTTCCGCCAGAGCCGCCATGGCGAAGGCCATCTGCGCGAAGGCCATGTCGAGTTGCTTGCCGCGAGCGGCCAGGCAGAAGCCATTGACCTGGCTGGTGCGTCCCACCAAACCGTCGAACGGATCATCGCCAATCAGCGAAGTCCCGGCGTTTGCCAGCGGATGGCCGGCATGGGGCAGCGTGGCGGTGGCAGCGATCTTGGCGGCGACGTGGGCCTGATTGCTGGCATCGGCAAATCGAACACGTGGATCCCAATGCGGCTTGTTTGCCAGCCATGCCATCGTCTCAGGGCTCATCCCCTCCATCGCCACTTCCGGAAGTAGATCCTGGAATTGGAAGTTGAAGTGCCGGATCCAGCCGTCGGTCAGGATGATGTCGGCATCGAGGATTTCCCCCGTCAGCGGATGAACGCGGCTGGGACCAATGGCCGTACCGACGTTGTTGTTCAGCCAACGGACGAAATTGTACTGAACATCTTCTGGATCGAGATCCATGTTGGCACCGGTCTGTGCATCCTGATAGATCACCTCGATCGCGTCGGAATAGCCGACGTTTTCAAAAGCTTTGTTCCAGTACTCAATTCCCTCCTTCACCCAGCGACGATAGCGCACCGGTGTGGTGTGCTCGATGTAGAACCGTATCGGCTTGACCGGAGGCGATACCTTCAAATTGGGATCCCGCTTTTCCAGTCGCCAACGATTGATGAAACGCACCCGAGTCCGCTCGTCCTGGTAGATCCCCAGGTCCGAGTAACCGGTGGTGAAATAACCGATTCGCTCGTCGGCCTTCCGCGGCTTGTAGCCTGACTGTTCCGGCACTTCGCTAAGCGAGTAATGAATCGTCTGCAGCTTGCCGCCGTTTCCGACGATCTCAAAGGCTAGTTCGATGTTCTTCGCAAACGCCTTCGCCTTTTTGATCTTCACCAATCCAGGATCGGTGGCGCGAATCCCTGAACCGAAAAGTTTGGCCGCCTGACCGACGAAGAGCGAATCAGCGTCGATCAGCGGACCTCCCCGAGGCACCATGGTAACGATCGGTACATCCAAAAGCACCGTGTCGGTAAAGAGTCGCCGCACCGAGGACTTCGATTCCTCTTCGCCCGTGGATCGAATCTCCGTGTTGGGCATGATCAGCGCCAGGCGCTTGTTGTACATCCGCCAGTAAACGTAGTAGTCACCGGCTTGCAGACCGGCATACTCGTCGCCACTGCTGACAGTCAACGCCAGAAAATACTTCTTCTGCTCGAAGTCCTTGGGCAATTCCACGAACATCTGTCCGTCACGGTCCCGCGTCCAGATGTTGCATAGGGCTGGCTGGTCCGGAGATCGTGAATCGATCTTCTGAAATCCCTCCACCACCTTTTCCATCGGCGGATAATCGGGTTCCTGTGCCTCAGCAGGCGCCGCACCGAGCGCCGTCACCAGAGCGCTAGCAAGCGCCGCTGCCAATGCCCTTTGCAGGGTTCTTACCGATCGAGCCATCGAGTTGAATCCTTTTTGAGAAAAAAAGTTCTCTGGTCGGTGCGGTTTATGATGCACCCACCTGAGGCAAAGTCTCCTGTTGCCGATCACTTTGGACGCAGCAGGTCGCAAAACATTCCCACGTTTCGACGACGCTCGCCCAATCGGCTCTCTGCGTATCTTAATCAACCGGCGATTGTAGGCGATTCAAACGAGCCAGAGCCCCCAAAAAGCCCAAATTCAACACCCTGGACAATCGGTCCAACCGTTAACAACCGATCTTTAGGAACCCCCGCAGAATTAGAGATGCTTATAGAATAAAACCCGATAACTCACGAGCCATCAGGTTTGCTTAACCACCAGAATGGGGCAATGAACCTGCCGAACGATCGCTTCGGCGACCGATCCCAGAAGAAGTCGCTTGAACCCCTGGCGGCCGTGGCTAGGGACAATCACCAAATTCACTTTCAGCTCGTCGGCTCTCTTGCAGACGACCGAGGAGGGGTCTCCTAATGCGACCTCGAAAACCATCCCCCGATAACGATCCTCAGAAAACTCCTGCTGCATCGCCTTGAGGCTGGCATTGAGTCGATCGGCTGGATCGATGTCGGTGTAAATCGCTCCCGAGTCGACTGGCATCAGGAAGGGGCTGACGTGGAGCAGAATCACGCGAGAGGGATCGCCGGTGCATTCGATCGCCAGGTCGACTGCATGCTTGCAGAACCCATCGAAATCAAAGGGCACGAGCACTTTTCCGTCAACCGACCAAGCCATGATGACTCTCCTGATTTGGGATCTCTTTGGCGGCTACCGTTAAGTTACGGTATCTAGGGCCATCGAATACAGGGGAAGCTCTCTCCCCCAGCCGGTAAGCGATCGCTTCCCGCATGGAGCCCAGGCGCCTTGGAGTCATTGTTCCCCGGGGGTTCACCAGCGAACAGACCCTATTTTTCCCGCGTTGGTCTGGATTTGGCCTCTGATCGCACTGCGTTGCCCCATCGCTACAGTACAAGGGTCGTCGACTTGGTGGTGTCTCCAAGGCATCGATCGATTGGCCTGAAGCCCCAGTGAAAAGAGTGGCAACATGAGCCAGGAGGAGATGTTTCCTGCCAATCGCTCGACCGATCTATTGGACCGTGTCCGGGCGGGGGAGTCGGGTGCTGTCGATCAATTGCTCGACTACCACCGTGGCTCGATCCAGCGAATCGTCCAGCTACGGCTCGACCAGCGGATTCGCCAGCGCGTCGATGTCAGTGATGTCGTCCAGGAAGTACTCGTGGAAGCCAGTCGCCGACTTCGTGAGTACCTCGATCGGCCCGTGATGGCGTTCCCGCTTTGGATTCGCCAGATTGCGATGGACCGAGTGATTGACGCCCATCGGCGTCATCGCCGTTCTGCTAAACGAAGCGTGGATCGCGAGCAGGAGCCTAAGCGAGCCGACTCGGAGGAAAACTCGGGGGCGGTGCTCCCGCAGCAACTGGCAGTCGATCGGCAACTGACGCCGGCCGCCGCACTCCTGCAGCGCGAGATTGTCGGCTTGGTTCAGGAGGCGGTCCAGCGCCTTCCCGATCAGGATCGGCAGATTATCCAGTTACGTCATCAGGAGCAGAGGTCCAATCAGGAGATCGCTAGGCTGTTGCGATTGACTGAACCGGCGGCCAGCATGAGGTACCTCCGGGCCTTGCGTCGCCTGAGGCAATTGATGGCCGACCCCGAGACGGTCGCGGATCACGATTCATGAATCAGACGACAGAACTGTCAGCGGAGGCGAAGGACTTCCGCCTGGCCGAGCTTTTGGTGCAGATAAGCCATAGGCGGCAACGTGGCGAATCGGTGGAACTCGAATCGTTCTGTCATCAGTTCCCAGAACATGCCAGTGAGCTTCGAAGCCTTTGGGGCGTGCTGATGCTGACCGAAGCGGCCGCTCAGTACCACGACACTCCCGACCCGTCGGTCGAACCTGCCATCGGCCAGAATCCACCTGCTGCCGCTCCCCAGTTGCCTCGCGTCTTTGGTGACTTTGTGCTGTTGTGTGAGCTGGGACGTGGCGGGATGGGGGTTGTCTATTTGGCCGATCAGCCCAGGCTGGGCCGATTGGTAGCGGTCAAGTGCCTGCTGGAACACCGCGCGCTGATCGACACCGATCGCAAGAGGTTTCTTGCCGAAGCGCAGGCCAATGCCAAGCTGGATCATCATGGCATCGTTCCGGTCTACCAGGTGGGAGAGCAGGAAGGGACCCCGTACATCGCGATGCAGTACGTCCCCGGTGTGAATCTTGCACAGCGATTGCTGCAAGGTCCGATCCCACCACGTCAGGCGGTACAGTGGATATCGCAGGTGGCCCGCGCCGTTCACTTTGCTCATCAACAGGGAGTTCTTCATCGCGATCTGAAGCCATCGAACATTCTGATCGACGAGCATCAGCATGCGAGGCTGACCGACTTCGGTCTGGCAAAAATCATTCTAGGAGACAGTTTGCAGCGGCGAGCCGACTTGACGGCCACAGGTGACCTGCTGGGGACTCCGATGTACATGAGTCCCGAGCAGGCATCGGGCAACGGTGCGGGGCTGGGCCCGCAATCGGATATCTACAGTCTGGGAGCGGTTCTCTACGAACTGCTGACCGGGCGCCCACCCCATCGTGCCACGACCCCTCTTCAGTGGATGAGGGAAGTGATCGACGAGGACCCCATCCCTCCCAGGATGCTGCAACCAAGCCTGGACCGAGGCCTGGAAATGATTCTGATACAATGCCTTCAAAAGCCACCGGACCTCCGCTACTCCAGCGCTGAAGCCATGGCGAACGATTTGGATGCGTATCTGGCTGACGAGCCGATTCAGGCGCAGTCGGGACACTTGGCACAGGTTTTCGCCAGATTGTTCCGGGAAACCCACCATGCAGCCGTCCTGGAGAACTGGGGGCTGCTTTGGATGTGGCACGCGGTGGTTCTCCTGATCGCCAGCGCGGCGACCGAGGCGATTCGGTGGTATGGAACGCTCTCCCGCACACCCTATGCCGCTTTGTGGGTGGTAGGCCTGAGCGCCTGGGCTGCCGTCTTCTGGCTGCTTCGTCGACGCATGGGCCCTGTGACCTTCGTGGAACGCCAGATCGCCCACGTCTGGGGAGCCAGTATGATCGCCACCGCTTCTCTGTTTCCTCTTGAGGCATGGCTGGAACTGCCTCATCTGGCGCTCAGCCCCCTCTTGGGCGTGATCAGCGGGATGGTCTTCATCATCAAAGCAGGGATCCTCTCGGGCATCTTCTACATTCAAGCGATCTGCCTGTTCCTGTGCGCCATCGCCATGGCGATCTTTCCCGATGTCGCTCACCTGATCTTCGGTGTCGTATCGGCTGCCTGCTTCTGGATTCCTGGCGCAAAGTACCATCGGCAAAGCCGTAGACCTCAGCAGGGCAAAGCCCTGTAGGATTCGGTACACTACTCGAAGTTCTTTCGGGTTTCATTCCTCGATCTTCCCTCTGCCTTCCTTCCTGTC
>JBIINB010000256.1:0-3146 GCA_044337705.1 Pirellulaceae bacterium
GCTCGAGCGTTGGGTTTGAGAATTGTTCGCGAGGCGGGCAAAGACGATGCCCAGCGCGCTGTACTTGGCTACCTGCTTTGCACCGGTCGCAAGCCTACCGAGCAAGAGACGCAGCAGTTGCTGCGATTCGTTGCGAAGCAGAGGCAGCGGATCGCTGATGGATGGATCAATGCGCGCGAGGTGGCGACGGGGGAAAGCGGCAAGCTGCCAGAGATCCCCGAAGGGACAACGCCACAGGATGTCGCCGCCTGGGCGCTGGCCGGTCGCGTCCTGCTAAACCTCGATGAAACGATCACCAAGAACTGATTTTCCCTGAGGCAACCGAAGATGAATCCTATGCAGAATCTCACCGATCTGGCGGTCGCTCAGATGAAGCGGCGCTGGTTCCTCGCCCAGTGCGGTGTGGGGCTGGGTGGCCTTGCCGCTAGAAGTCTTCTGGCCGATGAAGGGGCCAGTGGCAGGCCGAATGACGATCTTCCGATGCCTCCCAAGCCGCCGCACTATGAGGCGAAGGCCAAGCGAGTGATCTTCCTGTTTCAGGCGGGAGCTCCAAGTCATCTGGAGTTGTTTGATCCGAAGCCCGAGCTGACCAAGAGGAACGGCCAACTGCCGCCGCCTGAGCTGCTGGAGGGATATCGAGCGGCGTTCATCAATCCGAAGTCGGCGCTGCTGGGTCCGAAGTTCGCCTTCGCCAAGCATGGCCAGTGCGGGATGGAACTTAGCGAGGTGTTGCCTCATACGGCAAAGATCGCGGACGACATCTGCCTGATCCGATCGATGCAGACCGACGCCGTCAACCATGCACCCGGTCAGATTCTGATGAATACCGGATCGCAACAGTTCGGTCGCCCCAGTTTCGGGTCTTGGACGATTTATGGGCTGGGGAGTGAAGCACGGGATCTTCCGGGGTTCGTTGTGCTAACTAGCGCCAAGGGGACTAGCGGAGGGGCCAGCAACTATGGGGCCGGTTTCCTGCCGACGATGTATGGTGGTGTGCCTCTGCGCAGCAAGGGGGACGCCATGCTGTACCTGACCAATCCAGCGGGGGTCGACCGCCAGGCCCAGCGAGAAACGCTCGATGCCCTCCAGTCGCTCAATCAATCCAGCCTCGAAGCCTTTGCCGATCCAGAGACAGCAACGCGCATCCAGAGCTATGAGATGGCGTATCGATTGCAGACCAGTGCACCGGAGTTGATGGATTTGCGCGGTGAGTCGGCCGAGACATTGCAGAAATACGGCATCAAGGATCCCAACGAATCGAGTTTCGCGAGGAACTGCCTACTGGCCAGGCGGCTGGCCGAGCGAGGGGTGCGCTTTGTGCAGTTGTTCCATGAAGTGTGGGACCAGCATGGCAATCTGGCGGGGGGCGTGAAGGCGAATGCTGGAGATACCGACCAACCGAGTGCGGCGCTGGTTCAGGATTTGAAGGATCGTGGCATGCTCAAGGATACCCTGGTGATCTGGGGTGGCGAGTTTGGCCGCACGCCGATGGTTCAGGGTGGCAATGACGGGCGCGACCATCACAATCGATGCTTCAGCATGTGGGTTGCTGGTGGCGGGATCAAAGGTGGAACGGTTTGGGGCGCGACCGATGATTTTGGATTCAACGTCATCGAGAATCCGGTGCATGTGCACGACCTGAATGCCACGCTATTGCATCTTCTGGGGATGGATCACCTGCGATTGACCTATCGTTTTCAAGGCCGCGACTTCCGGCTGACCGATATTCACGGCAACATCATCCAAGGTATTCTTGGCTGATCACAAAAAAAAAGGTGTCAGGACTCTTTTCCCTCTGAGGCACCCTCATTTCTGCCCTTTTCCCTCCTCACCTTTTCCGTCCCAGGGCTATTCCCCGGCATCGCTAGCGTGCAGGGTTTGATAGACTATGCGCCTGGCCCGTTCAAGCGATCACTGGGGCGATAGGAGCAAGGGGACTTATACAATGAACAAATTGACGGAATACCTGCACACGGCTGCAGCAGCGGAGTACTTGGGCGTCGCCCAAAATACGATTCGCAAATGGGCAGCCCGTGGCGATATACCGATGCACCGGAACCCGGCGAATGGATACCGACTATTCAAACGCAGTGACCTAGACGCCTTTTTGAAAAAGGCTGCTCGCCCGATCAAGGTCACCAAGTAACGAACTTAGCAAGGAACACGTCCGCATGGCTCTGAAGAAATCCGAGCTCTACTCGTCCCTTTGGTCCAGCTGCGATGAACTTCGCGGTGGGATGGATGCTAGCCAATACAAAGACTATGTCTTGGTCTTGCTCTTCATCAAATACGTGAGCGACAAATACGCTGGCCAGCCCTTTGCTCCGATCAAAATCCCAGACGGAGCAAGCTTCAAAGATATGGTCGCTCTCAAAGGCAAAACCGACATCGGTGATCAGATCAACAAGAAGGTCGTTGCGCCGTTGGCCAGCGCCAACCAGTTGTCGGACATGCCCGACTTCAACGATCCCTCGAAGCTCGGTAGCGGCAAGGAAATGGTCGATCGCCTGACCAACCTCATCGCGATCTTCGAAAACCCCGCTCTCGACTTCTCCAAGAACCGAGCCGATGGGGACGATATTCTCGGTGATGCCTACGAATACCTGATGCGGCACTTCGCCGTCGAAAGCGGCAAGAGCAAAGGTCAATTCCTAACACCTGCCGAAGTCAGCTTGATCATGGCTCGGATCATCGGTATCTCGACGACCAAAACCAGTGCGAATACGACGGTGAGCGATCCGACCTGCGGTTCGGGTTCGTTGCTCCTGAAAGTCGCGCACGAGGCACCGACTCCGGTTACGCTCTACGGGCAGGAAAAAGACTCGGCAACCGCTGTCCTGGCCCGCATGAACATGATCCTGCACAACACTCCAACGGCATCGATCGTCCAGGGCAATACACTCACCGATCCGAAATTCAAAGAAGGGGACTCGCTAAAGCAATTCGACTTCGTGGTCGCCAATCCTCCGTTCTCCGACAAACGCTGGAGCACAGGCCTCGATCCCAGCAACGATTCCTTCGATCGTTTCTCCGGGTTTGGTGTTCCCCCTGGAAAACAAGGGGACTATGCCTACCTGCTTCACATCGTGCGTACGCTGAAGTCCACGGGTAATGGTGCTTGCATTCTCCCCCACGGTGTGTTGTTC
>JBIINB010000041.1:0-33793 GCA_044337705.1 Pirellulaceae bacterium
CCACACGGTGGTGAACCAGCTGAAAAGTCTGGGATTCCTGTTCGTCACTTGCGACCTAGGTGGACGCAAGACAGGAAGCCTCAATCAAATGCTGCCGATACTGGAGCGGTAAAAGGTGTCAGGACTCTTTTTTAGGCCGTCCTCTTGGGCGGATGGTGGACTGGAGGTTCAGTTCCTGAGAAATTTTCTGAACCCAGGTTTCGTCGCCAAAGGGCGCGCCTCGGTTCACGCTGGTGCGTACCGCCTTGAGCTCCGCGGCTGTCAGCGCCTGATTGACCCGCTCAGCCCAACGGGCTGAGCGAGCAATGGGCCACGGGGAAAGCAACCGAGGATCTCTTTCGACGTCGTCCAGCCACCTGCTCAGTGACCCCCATCTCCAGTCCTCGGCTCGCTTGACCAACCCAGCCCTCAGGGCGTTTCGCTCGACGTACCGGCAGACTAGAAGAAAGTGTTCGTCGTCCTGAATCGGAAAACTCTTAAATCGCCCCTGGTAGACATGCCCTTGACCACCGGTCTTGTAGTGGGAATGCAGACGCATGGTGTGAGTGAGCGAGACCCATCGCAAAAAGTTGCTCATACCGCCGTCTGCCGTCGGTTGAAGCACAAAGTGCCAATGGTTGGGCATCAACTGGTACGCTAGGATCCGGCACGCGTACCTTTCGAGTCCCTCTGCAAGGATCCGCTCGAAGGCATCGTAGTCCTCCGGCTTGTGGAAAATAGCCGCGCGGGCGTTTCCCCGGTTGATGGCGTGGTAAATACCACCCGTATCGTCTGCTCGTCTTGGTCTTCCCATAGCGTCATCGTACCCTCATCGAAACCAGCGGAAAAGAGTCCTGACACCTTTTCACCCCTGCGTCTGACGAGCCAGGTCGCTGAGCAGCTGCCAAGCTCTTCCTGAATCGATCGCTTCGCGTGCCGCGGCGACCCCATCACGAAGCGATGCAGCAGCCCCCGCCACCCACAGCGCGGCAGCTGCGTTGGCTTCGACGATGCTCCTTGGAGGCCCTTCCCTCCCCTCCAGAATCTGACGGATGATCTGGGCGCTGTGATCGGGATCGGAGGCAAATAGCGCCTGCGGGTCGACCGGCGTCATCCCAAAGTCGGCAGGTGTCCAGCGCACTAGTTCGATCGATCGATCGCTGATCTTCCAAACTTCCGTCGGTGCCATCAGCGAGACTTCATCCAAACCATCCTCGCCCCGCACCACGATGGCTCGTTCCACCGGCAGATGCTTGAGCGCCTCCGCCATCTTCTCAGCCAGAGTGCGATGGCCCACCCCAAGCAACTGGAATGGTGCACTGGCGGGATTGCAGAGCGGTCCCAGGGCATTGAAAATCGTCGGAAAACCCAAGCTGCGCCGCACTCCGGATACCTGCTTCATCGCCGGATGCAATCGAGGCGCAAAGCAGAACCCGATCCCCAGCTGGTCGATGCAGCGACCTACCGCTTCGGCCGGAAGATCGACTTCGATCCCAAGAGCCTGGAGGACATCAGCCGATCCGGTGCTGCTGGTGATCTTGCGGTTGCCATGCTTGGCGACCGGCACTCCGCAGGCCGCCACAACCAGCGCGGTGGCGGTCGAGATATTGAATGTCTTCGAGCCATCGCCACCAGTGCCGCAGGTATCCAGCAATCCCGACCGATGACTGACCACGGGGACCATGTGAGCGCGCATCGCCTGCGCCGCCCCCAGCAGCATCTGCCAGCTCTCCCCGACTCGACGGATCTCGGTCAGCCACCGGCCCATCATCGCCGGGTCGACATCCCCCTCCAGCATCCGCTCGATGCACCCTCGCGTCTGTTCGACCGAAAGCGACTGGTCCCGACCCAGCTGCTCCAACGACTGCTCGATGTCCATCAACACCCTGCTTTCCATGCAAACCCGGCGGACAACTTCCTTCACCCTTCGACTCGGCCTTTCCAGCCACAGCCAGTATAAAAGTAGCAGTCAGTATAAAAGTAGCAGTCAGTATAAAAGTAGCAGCCAGTATAAAAGGAGCAGCCACCGTACAACCAGCGACCTCGGGCCCTGCCCCTCGCTCGGCCGCTCAACCAAGACAGCTCCATCCGAATCCCATCCCCGATCAAGGAGATCGTATGCTTTACCGCAAACTTGGCAGAACGCCCTGGAACGTCTCTGAGATCAGCTTCGGCGCCTGGGCGATTGGTTCCGCGTGGGGTTCGGTTGATGATCGCGAGTCGATGGCAGCTCTCCATCGCGCAGTCGACCTGGGGGTCAACTTCATCGATACCGCAGACGTCTATGGCGACGGCCACAGCGAAAGGTTGATCGCCAAGCTGCGCAAGGAACGCCCCGGGGAATCGATCGTGGTGGCGACCAAAGCAGGTCGCAGACTTCCCGCCCAAACCCCGGAAGGCTACACTCGCGAAAACCTTCATCGCTGGATCGATCGCAGTCTGGAAAACCTTCAGACCGATCGGCTGGATCTGGTCCAGCTTCACTGCCCTCCCAACGAGGTCTACTACATGCCGGAGGTCTTCGGCATGCTGGACGATCTGTGCCGCGAAGGAAAAATTCTTCATTACGGCGTCAGCGTGGAGAAGGTGGAGCAGGCGATCAAGGCAATCGAATACCCGAATGTCCAAAGCGTGCAGATCATCTTCAATCTCTTCCGACAGCGCCCCGCAGACCTCTTCCTGGAACTGGCCCAGAAGGCTCGCGTCGGCATCCTCGCCCGCGTCCCGCTCGCCTCGGGACTGCTGACCGGCAAAATCCATCGCGATTCGATCTTCAGCCAGGACGATCACCGGCAATTCAATCGCCATGGCGAACACTTCGATCGAGGAGAAACCTTCTCGGGCGTCGATCTGGATGTCGGGCTGGCAGCGGTGGAGGCAATCCGATGCCTCCTCCCCGAAGGCATCTCGATGCCCCAAATGGCCCTCCGCTGGATCCTGATGCACCCGGCCGTCTCGTGCGCCATCCCGGGAGCCAAACGACCCGACCAGGTCGACCAGAACATGTCCGCCTCCGATCTGCCACCCCTATCCGCAGCGCTGATGGAACAGCTCAGGCGACTTTACCAAGACAAAATCGCCCCTCAGGTCCACCAACGTTGGTGAGCCGATGGATATCGGTCCCACCCTGACCACGCAGGAAGTCTCTTTCCCGCTTCGGAGACACCTGTCCATGTCGAAGGAATAAGGTACTGTCCATGCGCTCAGTCGATCGAAGAAAAGCTGATAAAACCTCTTTTTTTCGCGACAGACTCGGGCAACTTTGGGAGTTCTCCCAGCAACTCCCCTGGGAGCGTTTCTACCTATGAATACCTGACGGACTTCAAAGAGCCAGCGATGGAAGATCGGGAACAGATCGCCTTTCTCCGCGACTACTCCGTTCATGAGCCGGCGATTCGAGCCTTTGTGCGATCGCTGATTCCCGGCAGGGAGGATGTTCAGGAAGTGATGCAGGAAGTGGCGGTCGATCTCTGGAGAAAGTATCAGCAGCGTCCCGAAGGAGTCGACTTTCGATATTGGGCGCTCAGCGTGGCCAGGATCGAAGTGCTGACGTTCTACCGGAATCGCAGTCGCGATCGAATGCTCCTGGATCCGACGCTGGTGGAACTGCTTGCCGATCACGCCCACGGCAAGGTCGACACCTGGGAACGTCAGCGGGATTGGTTGGAGCGATGTCTTGAAAAACTCCATCCAGCCCATCGGGAACTGCTGAGCCGATGCTATCAGAGGGATTCGACTCTGGAAGCGATTGCGAGAGACTTGGGAAAAACTCCAGCAGCCCTTCACAAGTCGCTGCAGCGGATCCGAGCGGCTCTGATCGACTGCACACAGCGGCTGAAAATGGGAGAGGCTTCCTGATGAACGAACGGGACGAGTCAGGAAGCTACCCTAATCAGGAATTCTGGGATGCCGTGCTGCGATACGGCCGCGGTGAAGCGACGCCGGAAGATCTGCAGAGGATCACTCGGGCCATCCGCGAAAACCCCATCTGTCGCGACGCGCTACTCGATGCCATGGCCATGGATGCGATGCTTCGCGAATACCACGACTGCCGGCAACTCGACCCAGCCCCAGCCGAGCGGAAGCTGCTGGCCAACTCCCCAGAGGCAACCATATTTCCCCTTTCCCTTCAGGTTCATCCAAGCCGTTCCCGATGGGGAGGCCTTGTCCCATGGGTCGCTACGGCTGCGATCTTCGCTGCCTCCCTGATGTTTGGCTTGCGCTGGTTCCAGCCAGTGGATCCCATCCTCAGCTCCCTCAGCCCAGGTCCGCTGGCGACCGATTCGGACACCCTGCCGAAGCTAGATGCTTTGCCGTCACCCCAGTCGGAAAAGGTGTGGGTCGAGATTCTGGCCGCCTCGGGCCAGCCCCCAGAAGAAACACAGCCCTGGCAGCACGGCGATCGCTTCCATCTGGATCGAATCGATTGGCGAGGCGACATGGCGCAGGTCAAGCTCGATTCGGGTGTTGTGCTGACGCTGCATGGTCCCACACGGGCCAGTTTCGAGAGCGCCATGGTGATGCGATTGCATGAGGGCCAGATGACTGCCGAGGTATCGCAGGATGCCCAAGGATTTCAGGTGCTTACCGAATCGACAGAGGTGGTCGACTTCGGACAGCGGTTTGGGATGCGCACCGATTCCAGTGGCCAGACCGACATCGTGGTGCTGGATGGTTCACTGCAGATCCGACCGGCAAAGAAAACCTCAGGCGCAAACCGACCCGCGCGCAGCTCCACAGCCCGATCGAACGGGAGTCCGGCAGGGCATGAACGAACCGACAGATGGACCCAGCTGCAAAGTGGCGATGCGGTTCGAATGCAGGCACGGCGCGAGGGGATGGAACGACTGGCAAGACTGCGCGTTTCGCGGGATGCCAAGAGCTGGCAGTTGATGACAGCCGATGCCACCGACCGAATAGCTGACGTCGATGACAATATGGAAAAGGATCAGACGCATCGCTTCTATGGAGTCGTCCCTGGAGGGATGGAAGAAGGAAGCCGGCCCTTTTCCGATCGACCGGGGGTCGTTCTCACCTCATCACCAGGACAACGATTCCCCGATTGCCTAGAAGGAGCCGACCTGGTCAAGACATTCTGGACCGAACGAGGCAACCGCGATTTCGAGATCCGCCTGCAGCTCCGGCAGCCCTCCACCATCTACCTGCTAGTCGACCAGCGCCGCACCCAGCTCGACTGGCTTCGGCGCGATTTCCGCGATACCGGACACCGCCTCCAACTGACACCGCTGGCTCAGTGGCGAACGATCGACAACAACCCGGGCCGGCCTCCCGTCGTCTATGAAGTCTGGAGCCGCAAGGTGGAGCGAGCGGCGGTGGTGGTGCTGGGGCCACCGATGCAGCGCGGGCTCAAAGGAGGCGCACCCATGTACGGAATCGCCGTCGGTCCGCTCGATCCATTCACCCAAAAGGTCACTTCGAACCGATACCCTACGCCCCTCTTCGCCCAGTGGCCTTTGCCGCTGGCTCACCTGATGACGGAACCGCAACGATGAAAAACCAATCCGCCAAAGATTCGCTCTGCCAACAACAAGCCCCCCTGGTGGGACGCCGCCAGTGGCTGGTTCAGCATGGACTGGGAATCGGCAGCCTGGGACTGGCCTGCCTGATGCAGAATCAATCGACCTGGGCCGGAGAGTCGCAAGCCTCCCCACTGGCCCCCAAGACGCCGCATTTTGAGCCGAAGGTCAAACGTGTGGTGCACCTGTTTCTCTCCGGTGGACCCTCGCATCTGGATCTGTTTGATCCCAAGCCGGAACTGGTCCGCCAGGACGGCAAGCCGCATCAGGAGATGCGGGGACTGCTCTACGGGTCCCCCTTCGCCTTCACCCGATCGGGTGAAAGCGGACTGGAGATGAGCGAACTGCTGAAGAAGACCTCGGCGCACGCCGACAAATTGTGCGTCATCCGGTCGATGAAGACCGACGTCCCTGCGCACCCGGTAGCCAGCCGCATGCTGAGCACCGGGCATGGCCAGCTGGCGCGGCCCTCGTTCGGTTCGTGGATTCTCTATGGTCTGGGGGCCGAAACAGAGAACCTGCCGGCGTTTGTCGTCCTAGGACGTGGCGGCAATCCACCCTCGTCCGCTTTTCTACCACCGGTCTACCAGGGAACCACGCTAAGCATGGACCGCGGCGAGGTGATGGCCGACCTCCGTAACCCGGCGCTCGACAGCAAGCAGCAGCGCAAGCAGCTGGACGCCCTGGCGACACTCAATCGCCAATACCAGCAGATGGCTCCCCATGAAGCCGATCTGGAAGCGAGGATCCAGTCGTTCGAACTGGCCTACCAGATGCAATCGGCTGCGCCTGAAGCATTCGATCTGTCGGGAGAATCCCAGTCGGCGATGGAACTCTACGGCACGCAGATGCCGCTGGCCAAGTCGCTTCTGGCGACGCGCCGTCTGCTGGAACGCGGGGTTCGCGTCGTGCAGGTCTTCGATGGTGGTTGGGACCATCACCAGGGGCTGATCACCAGGATCCGAGAGAAATCGGCCCCACTCGATCACGCCCTTAGCGCCTTCCTGACCGACCTCCAGAGAACAGGACTCCTGGAAGATACGCTGGTGATCGTTGCCGGCGAGTTCGGTCGTACCCCTACCCGCCAAGCCGGGTCGGAAGGGGAAGGTGCCGGCCGCGATCACAACCACCGCGGCTTCTCCCTCATGCTGGCCGGTGGCGGCATCAAGGGAGGGCATGCTCACGGTGCCACCGACGACTTCGGTCGCTCGGCCGAAGTCGACCCGGTCCACGTACATGACCTCCATGCCACCATGCTCCATCTGCTGGGCTTCGATCACACCCGCCTGACCTACCCCTTCAACGGACGAGACTATCGGTTGACCGATGTCTATGGCCGTGTGGTGAAGGAAATCCTGTCGTGATCGACCTGGAACCCAAAAGGGGAGAAGCCATTTCCATCATGAGACGCATCATGAAACGGACCCTATTGCTATCGCTAGGCCTTCTACCGCTCGGTTGGCTCCCATCGGCTTGGACCGCCGCTCAGGAACCGCAAGGTGCCGAGCAAAAGGCGATGGAGGAGGCAGCGGCCGACGAAGCATCGGTGGAGTCGATCGCCTTTTTCGAGGACGAAGTGCTGTCGATTCTTCAGTCGCGCTGCTACGGATGCCACAGCCACCAGTCGGGCCAGGCCAAAGGGGGCCTGGTGCTCGATTCCAAAGCTGGCTGGGAACGTGGCGGTAGCTCGGGACCGGCCGTCCTGCCTAACGATTCGACCAACAGCCTTTTGATGCAGGCGGTTCTTCGCGACGACGCGGTCAGCCCGATGCCGCCCGATGACCCGATTCCTGAATCGGAGGTGGCGATCCTGAGGCGATGGATCGAGATGGGCGCGGTCGATCCGCGCGTCCCGGTGGCGGCCCTCCCGTCGATCGATCAGCTGTGGGAGAAAGCGAAAGAGCACTGGGCCTTTCAATCGCTGCGCGGTACCCAGCCGCTGGAAGGGCCCCATCAGATCGATCAGGAAATCGATCAGAGACTGGCTGCCCAGGGGCTGCACAGAGCCCCGCGGGCGACCCCCGAGCAGTTGATTCGGCGCGCTTCGTTCGACCTGATCGGCCTTCCGCCATCCGTCGAGGAGATCGAACACTTTGTCGCCCACTGGCAAATCTCCCCCGACGATGCCATGGCAACGCTGGTCGATCGCTTGCTGGCATCTCCCCACTACGGCGAACGCTGGGCAAGGCACTGGATGGATGTGGCTCGCTACTCCGATGTCTCTGGAGGACTCCGCAACCAGGGGCGAGATGACCGCTTACCCTTCGCCTTCGCCTACCGCGACTACCTGATACGCGCCTTCAACAGCGACAAGCCCTACGACCGATTCATCCAGGAGCAGATCGGGGCGGACCTGATGACGCTGGAGGACCCCCGCGATCTGGCAGCCACCAGCTTTGTCGCCATCGGTTCTACGCAGGGAACCGAAGAGGAACGGCTGGCCGAGCGGATCGATACGGTGATGCAGACCTTTCAGGGGCTGACGGTCGGGTGCGCACGCTGCCACGATCACAAATTCGATCCTATCCCGACCGAGGATTATTACGCGCTTCGCGGAGTGATGGTCAGCACCGAAGAACTGGGTACCTCCGCCCGAGCCGAGCGCGTCGACAACGACCTGTGCCCGATCATCGAAGATTCGGCCAGTCCCGAGCAGCGAGCCGCTTGGCAGCAGCAGGTAGCCGATGCGGAAAAGGCGCTCAAGGACTACGAGGAGGAACTCTGGTCTCCCCAGGAAGCCAAATGGCGCAGCCAGGTCGGCAAGTATCTGGATGTCATGGCGATGACGAGTGAAGAACGAGGCGGCTTGGCCGCTCGCGATTACGTCCGCCGCCGACTCGACCTGTCCGTCTTCAACGATTGGGATCAGTTGATTCGCCGCGCCACGCGCAAACACGATCCGCTCTGGCAGCCCTGGGTCGTGCTGGCTCGACTTTCCTCCGACGCCTTTGCCAAGCGAGCCCCGATCGAAATCGCCGATCTGAAAGATCATCCCAAGGGGATCAACCAGATGGTGATCGAAGCGCTGGAAGCCGAGCCTCCCAAGTCGATGCGCGATGTCGCCAAGGTTTACTCCGATCTCTTTGCCCGCATCGATGCCCAGTGGCAGCAGCGCCTGGCGGAAGCTGCCTCCGGCAGCCAGTCGCCCCAGCCATTCCAGAACCCCGACAAGGAATCGCTCCGATCGGTCCTCTATGATCCGGGCATGCCGCCGGTTCGAGCCGACAGGAAGCTGCGGGATGCCTTCGGCAACAACGGAGACAAGAAGCGGAACGAACTTGCGGCCAAAGTGCGTCAACTGAAGTACCACGATCCAATGGCCCCGGTCCGCGCCATGGGGCTCAGAGAGGCAAGCAAGATTCAGGACTCACCGGTGTTTGTTCGGGGCGAGCCCCAGCAGGCGGGCGAACCCGTTCGACGACGCTATGTGTCGCTGCTGGCTGGCAAGGATGCATCCCCCTTCACCGATGGGTCGGGCCGCAAGCAGTGGGCCGAGGCGATCGTTCACCCTGACAACCCTCTGACGGCCCGCGTCCTGGTCAACCGCCTGTGGCTGCACCACTTCGGCAAAGGTCTGGTCCAGGCCTCCGGCGACTTCGGCCTTCAGACCCCCGAACCAGTTCATCGCCCTCTGCTCGATCGACTCAGCGCCACCCTCCAGGCAGAAGGCTGGTCGATCAAGAAGCTACATCGCATCATCCTGCTTTCTCAAACGTGGCAGCAGTCGAGCGTCGAGCATCCGCAGTATGGGCTGGCACAGGAAAGAGATCCGGAAAACCGATGGCTGTGGCGGCAGCAACCGCAACGATTGGAATTCGAGCCGCTGCGCGACCGCATCCTGAGTGCATCGGGGCGACTGGACCGGACCGTTTTCGGACGCAGCGAGCCGCTTTTGAACCAGCCGGAGTCGACTCGGCGCACCCTCTATGCCACCATCGACCGTACCGCTCCACCGGTGATCCTCTCCAACTTCGATGTCCCCAATCCCAGCCTCACTCAAGGGGAACGATTCGTTTCAACTATCTCCCCACAAGCGCTCTTCCTGATGAACAATCCCTTCGTGCTGACCAATGTGCGAGCGATTGCTGAGGGAATGAAGGAGGCGGATCTGCAGGACGACTCGCAGCGGATGGAATGGGTTTTTCGGAAAGTCCTGCAGCGATCACCAACCCCGGAGGAGGCCAACGCGCTGAAGATCCTTCTGGAACCGACTCCCCAGGATATCGAAGCCGATCGCATGAAAAAGGAAATCGCCGATCTAGAGGACGACACGCCGCAAGCAGATCCGAAGACCAAGCGAGCTCGCAAACAACAGGCCCAGCAGCGGCGCAAGATGCTGGCGCAACTGGAAGCCAAAAGAAAAAATGCCGCCCGCACCAGGCCGATGAGCGGGTGGGAGCAAGTGATCCATGCGCTGATGATGTCTCATGAGTTCTGCTACGTGTTGTGATCGGTGGTGCCAGCGCGCACCATCGGTCGACAGCAACAGGTTCCTTCCTCCCTTTCGCACCAGGAGTTCTCTCATGGTTTCAATGGCTGGTTTCCGTACCTTGGTGGCTGCCCTTTCGATTGGCGTTGCGCTGAGCGGCCCGGCGTTTTCTCAAGGGACCAAAGCTCCCGGGGGACGCGCGGCAGCCGATCCTGCCAAGGGGATGATCGACGTGTTCACCAAGAATCTAGGCCCCGCATCGCTGACGCAGGAACAGTCGGCCAAGGTCGATGAGATCTTCGGCAAGGCCGTGCGGGAAGTTGTCGCTGCACGGAAGGAAGCAGGTCTGACCCCCAAGATGCTGCGCGACCGTCAGCAGGCTCGCAAGAAAGCCTCCGACGAAGGGAAGAAGGGAAAGGAACTGGCTGCTGCCGTCGATGCCGCCGTTCCCATGACGGAAGCTCAGAAGAAGACTCTGGAAGAGACCGAACTGAAGCTGGCCAAGGTGCGGTATGAGTTCGGCAAACTGCTCTCGGCCGATCAGATCGCCAAGCTGCCCGAACCATTTAGAAAGAATCTGACGACCGAACCAAAAGAAAAGAAGGGTCGTCCCGGCAAGTGATGCGGCCCTACCGCTTTGCAGCCAATCCACGCCAACGCTGGCCGAACTGCTGGCTGGCCACGTTTCTTCTGGGAATCGTGGCGGCCAGCCGCTGCGGGATCGCTCAGACTCCAGATGCGATCGACGACCAGGTGCGACTGCATCAACTGCAGTGGATCGGCACCCACAACTCCTATCACATCGCCCCCCATCCCCGCCTGGAAAAGTGGATCGCGCTGGCCGGTAAGTCGATCCTCGAAGGAATCCAGTACACGCACCGGCCTCTGAAGGAACAGTTGAGTCAGCTGCAGATCCGACAACTGGAACTGGATGTCTACGCTGATCCCAAAGGGGGACTTTTCAGCAAGCCGGTCGGGGCCGCCATGGCAAGCGCAGCAGGCGATTCTAAGGATCTGGATCCCAACGCCGATGGCGCCATGGATCTGCCTGGATTCAAGATCCTTCATGCCCCTGGGTTTGATTACGCGACGCGCGTGGCAACCCTCCGTGAAGCATTTCAGCAGATTCGGGATTGGTCCGATCAATCGCCCGGTCATCTGCCGGTGCTGGTGATGATCGAACTGAAGGAATCCTCCCCCGCCTCGGCCGGCGTTTCGCTGGTACCATTCGATCGCCCACTTCTCCAGCAACTGGATGCCTTGATCCATGCCTCCTTCCCTCGGCAACAACTGCTGCTGCCGGCGGATCTAAAGCAAGAAGGGTTGGAAACGATCCGTGATTCGGTGCTCCAACAGGGTTGGCCCAAAGTGTCCCAGGCGCGCGGCAAACTGATCTTCGCTCTGGACAACGAAGGATCCTGGGTCGATCGGTATCTGGATGCCCAGGAAGGCAATCCTCAGAAAGCCACTCTCTTCGTCTCGGTGGAATCCACCCACCCCATGGCGGCTTGGATGAAACGCAACGACCCCGTCGGGCAGTTTGAGGAGATCCAGTCGCTGGTGCGCAGGAACTTCATGGTGCGCACCCGAGCCGATGCCGACACCCGCCAAGCTCGCTCAGGCGATACCTCCCGGCGCGATTCCGCCTGGGCCAGCGGGGCTCATTGGATCAGCACCGATTTTCCCGAACCCGACCCGCGATGGCCCGACTATTGGGTCGCCTGGCCAGATCGTCAGGTCGCTCGCTGGAACCCCCTCCACCCACCCGCCCATGCATCACCCGTTCGCTGGGAACCCCGGATCGAAATCTCCGGCGCAAAATCGCAGGCAACAGAGAAGTTGGGACGCTAAAGCCACCCGCTGAGCCAACGACCGATTATCGGATCGCATCGGAGGGCCTATCGGTCAGCCTGGCCGACCTGGTGGGTTGTTCCCAGGTGCTGGCTGGTCGCACTGCCGAAGCATCGGGCTGGATCACCGGCCACTGGAAATAGGCGGCCAGTTCCGACTGACGCTGGAAAAGCATGGCCGAACGAGCCCAGATCGAACGATCGGTAGAAGAAGAGGCCATTGCGTCAGCTCCCTTGAGATCGTTTGGATAAAGCGTGCTGCTGGCGATCCAGCCAATCATCTGAGGAAGCGGCTGAAGAGGTTGCTGCGCTTCCATCAACAGCGTCTGCTCCCCAGCTGTCAGCCATGCCATACCAACCCCCGCCAGATGCTTTTCTGGGGGAGGCACATCCCCGCGTATCCGGCAGATTCCATCACGCACCTCGAACGTCACTTGCAGTTGGTCGTAGCCAATCCACTCCGGCGCTTCCTTGAGCGTGTCGTAAGCGCGGGTCTCCATCCAACGGCAAGCCTGCAGGAGAACGTCGCGGCGGATGCGACCCCCTGCTTCCCCTCGCAACGTACCCGTCGCCTCCTTCCATCCCCCGTTTTCCCATTCCCCCTGCTCCAGAATCAACGTCGCCAACCCATCGCAGCACGAAAGCTTGCCGGGAAGGATCGCATCGATCGGTAGCTTCGCGAAGGTACCTCGGGGCGTCCAACGCACCGAATCGTCCGACCACTCCAGCTCCATGCCTCCCTGGAACATCGCTGTCGTCGGAGTTTTCGGCAAGTCGGGATGAAGCGAGGTGAGCCAATCCAGTTGGAGGGGATGCGAAGCGGAGTCGATGGCCAGGCGACTGAAAGGAGGGGTGCTGGTGTGCTGTCGAACCCAACCCAACGACACGGGGGAACGATCCTCCGGCGACAATCGCCAATCGACTTCGGCCTGAAATACTTCCTGCCCCAGGTCCAATGTCATTTCCAAGCGATGCCAGGGCCACGGTCTTCCCGCGTCGACCCATTCCAGCCGTTCGCACTCCAGGATCACCCGCCGGGGTGTGCCCTGCACACTTTGTGCCACACGCTCCTGGATCGATCGCCACAATCCAGGCCACTGGGATCGCTCGATCGCGCCCCCGGCAATCCGGACGCGCCATCCCTCTGGATCCTGATGGCACTCGATCGATTCGAATCTCGCTGCCTGCTGACGGGTCTCCGGATGGCTCAGCGATACCCGCTCCCAACGCTTGACCCCGGGCCTGGGAGTCGACTGATCTCCCACCGAAACCTGCAGACCCAACCACCGTTCCAAATGCTCTTCAACCCTCGCCACGCCGGCCGCTTGCTGCCAAGGAGACTGCTGCCATGCGATCCAGACCAGATGAAGCAGCGTCGGCACAAGCACCCAATAGACGAACACCCCACGCCCCATCCGACGCTGGGTTCGCTCTGAAAAAAACCGGCGCAGCCGCAAGGGGCGAGGTAGCATCCGTGCCGCTCGAATCTGAGTCATCAAAACAGTTGGAAAAAAGTCCCGCCCCCTCCCCTGGAAGCGACAGGAATTCGATGGGACAGTACGTCATTGAGTCGCCGATCGGTAGATCGGTTTTTCAAATTTCGCCAAAATGAGCAAGCAAGGAAGTCTGGGTAGATGATGAATGCTCGCATCCTAGTGGTCATTCCAGCCCGTCTGGCGTCAACGCGACTTCCCGAAAAGCTGCTGCTGCGGGAATCGGGAAAAAGTGTTCTGGAGCATACGTACGAGGCAGCCAGGAGGGCAGAGAGTCCCTCGGAGGTCTGGGTCGCGACCGACCACCCTCGGATCGCTCAAGAAGTCGCCAGGTTCGGGGGGGTGGCCAAGATGACCAGTCCCCAGGCGGCCAGCGGCACCGATCGCCTAGCGGAATTGGCCTTCCTGCATCCGGAGTACGATCTTTGGATCAACGTGCAGGGGGATGAACCGGAGATTGCGCCTGCGTCGATCGACCGCGTGGCCCGGCTGCTGATCGACCAACCCAGCGCATCGGTCGCCACGCTCGCAACGCCCATTCGCAAGGAATCGGATTATCGCGATCCCAGTTGCGTCAAGGTGGTGCGTGATGTCCATGGAGGGGCGCTCTACTTCAGCCGCAGCCCTATCCCCTGGGATCGCGATGGCACCCTGGTCTGGCCGCCACCTGAGGGCAAGGCGCCACTTTGCCTGCAGCACCTGGGGATCTACGCCTACAAGCGCGAATTTCTGCTCCAGCTGAATCAGCTTCCGCTCAGCCGCCTGGAATCGACCGAAAAACTGGAACAGCTGCGGTTTCTGGAAGCGGGCCACCGCATTGTCGTCGACCTCATCGACCACTCTCCCCGCGGGATCGACACACGCGAGGATTACGAGGCCTTTCTCAGTCGACATCGCAACGGTTAGAATTGCGTTTTCCGATCGAGCGCCAGGAAGAGAAAGTACAGGATCATGGCGAAGCATCTGTTTGTCACCGGCGGTGTGGTCAGTTCGATCGGAAAGGGGCTCACCAGCGCCTCGATCGGCATGCTTTTGGAAGCGCGCGGCCTGCGCGTGCGGATGCAGAAACTGGATCCCTACATCAATGTCGATCCGGGGACGATGAGCCCCTATCAGCACGGCGAAGTCTATGTGCTGGATGATGGCAGCGAAACCGACCTCGATCTGGGGCATTACGAACGTTTCACCAACAGCCCCCTGACGCGGCATTCCAACTACACCACCGGCCAGATCTATCTTTCGGTCATCGAGAAGGAACGCAACGGGGAGTTCCTGGGCAAGACAGTCCAGGTCATCCCGCACATCACCAACGAAATCAAAGCGGCGATCGATCGGGTGGCCGAGGCGGATACCGATATTGTCATCACCGAAATCGGCGGCACGGTTGGCGACATTGAGAGCCTTCCGTTCCTCGAAGCGATCCGCCAGTACGCTCAAGATGTCGGCAAGGAAAACTGCCTTTTCATCCATCTGACGCTGGTTCCCTACCTGAAGGCTGCAGCCGAACTGAAGACCAAGCCGACTCAGCATTCGGTCGGACAGCTCCGGCAGATCGGCATCCAGCCCGACATCCTGATCTGCCGCTGCGAGCAATCGATTTCGGAAGAGGAGCGCCAAAAGATCTCGCTCTTCTGCAACCTGCCACTCGATGCGGTCATCGAAGAGAAGGACAAAGACTTTTCGATCTACGAGGTGCCGCTGAGCCTCCGGGAACGCCGGCTGGATGAACTGATTCTCAAGCGGCTCAATTTGGTCGTCCCACCGATCAACCTGGAACCCTGGCAGAAGATCCTTCATGCCCAGCGCAATCCGCAACACGAAATCAGCATCGCGGTGGTCGGCAAATACGCCGAACACAAAGATGCCTACAAATCGATCTACGAATCGCTGGATCATGGCGGTATCGAATGCCGAGCCCAGGTGCGCATCAGCGGCATTCTCAGCAGCGACATCGAAGAAGAGGGCGCCGAACGTCTGCTGGCCGGCTATGACGGGATCCTGGTTCCGGGTGGCTTTGGCGAACGGGGTGTCGAAGGAAAAGTGCAGGCGATTCGGTTTGCCCGCGAACGGCAGCTGCCATTCTTCGGAATCTGCCTCGGGATGCAGTGCGCGGTCATCGAATTCGCCCGGAACGTTATTGGACTCGAAAAAGCCCACTCCACCGAATTCGATAAGGACACCAAGCACCCGGTCATCTGCTTGCTCAACGAACAACGCCAGATCACTCAGATGGGAGGCACCATGCGCCTAGGTGCCCAGCCCGCTCACCTCCTCGAGGGCTCCCTTGCTGCCCAGGCCTATCGATCCCAGGAGATCACCGAACGACATCGGCACCGATACGAATTCAACAACGACTACCGGGAGAAATTTCTCCAGGCAGGGATGGTCTTTTCCGGAGTCCATCCGGAACGGCAGTTGGTGGAAATCATCGAATTGACCAACCATCCCTGGTTCCTGGCAGTACAGTTCCATCCGGAATTCAAGAGCAAACCGACTTCGGCTCACCCGCTCTTTTCTGCCTTCATCAAAGCGGCTGTCCAGCGAAGGGAACGACGGTCTTAGAACCAGCACGTCGCTGGGGGACATAGTCCCCCAGCATCCGACTCGCCACCCTTAACCGGCTGATGAAAAAGCGGATCGACTCGGTCCGCCGGTAGTTTCTTTATCCTCGCTCTAGGCTCCCATTGCGCGAACTTTGTCTGCCAAACCGAATCCATCCAGCGAGACTACCAAGTCCGAAAATCACCATGGATGCCGGTTCAGGCACCTGGCCACTGGGTTCCAGACGAAGTTGGAATCCATTGACCAACGGATTCCTGCTGTAGGTAATGATTCCATCGACGTCTGGAATCCCATTGAAGTGAATCACCTGAGTGCTGCCCGTTGCCGTAAACGTTCCGATCGCATACTGCCCCAAGCCGCCTATCGACTCCGACAGATTCGCCTTGATGGCGATCGTGCTCCCCTCTCCGTTGGCCTCCACTCGGTTGAAGATGGCGGAGTCGTTTCTGGAGTCGTTCACCCAGGTCTGGAATCGATAGTTCCGTCCCGACTGCAGACCATTCAAGGTCAGGCTGATTTCCGCGTAAACATTCGCGGTAATCGCGGTGCCAACCAGACCCTGATAAGAAGCACTGAGAGAGGCAAACGAGCCAGAAGCAGCATTGGTGTCGATGCCGTTCAAAACCCCAGGAAACTCGGACACTGTCACGTCACCTACCGTGACCGTGTTGACATTTTCATAGGCAAAGGGAGGTGCCGCCAACGGAGCGAAAGTGACCCCTTGAACGGTCACTGACTGCACAGGGGTAACCGGCCCCAAAAAAGGAGGGTCCGACGTCGCTCCGAAGTTGTACGCGTAAACCAGCGTACCAGTGGTATCGACGTCGGAATCACCTGAAATCGGTTTTGCTGATTGCCAGGTCACAACTCCTGCAGCAAGTCGATGTTCTTGCCCGGAATTAAAGGATGCCAAAACCAAAAGAGCGACACTCTTCAATCCAAAACGATGGCGCAATCGATGCATGTTCATTCATCCGATCGACAAAAGGAAGGGAGAACCACCTTCCTTGGCAATCGCACAACTCCTGCAATCGTTAAAACCCTCTTTTTTTGACATCGGTTCCCGAAACGATTCGGGGTTTGAATCCGGCCGGTAGAACGGCGGCTTCCAGCGGCCTGAAGAAGCGGCCTTCGATCAGGCAAAATGCACCACCTTCTTTGGCTCGTTGCATGGGTTGGCTGCATGAACTAGACCGATTCACAAGGGAGATGGATTCCCCGATTCCACGCGAGAAGACCTGAATTCGAAAGCCGCCGATCGGATGCATATCGCTCAAGCTCCGATAGCCTCCGACGATTTGTAGCATTGGCTACATCCAGGCCAGCACGCGGCGATATCGTCGATGCAACCGCCCAAGAGGCGACCCGCTGACCACGATGGAAGCGCAAAGGCAAAACTTTTTTTCCGATTGCATGCAGCCAAATCGAGGGGTGTCTAAAAATGGTCGACTTGGCAAACCCTGGCCCCTAAATCTTGTTCAATCCAAAACTTAGACCAAAACCCCCCAGACCACCAATCATTTCCTCACCCGCCAAAGGGACTGGCTGTCCCCCGAAGGTGGCCGTAGTCAGGGAAACCGAAGAGGCTAACTTTTCGACCAGACCTGCATGTTGGTTGGGGGGGGTGAGACAGGCTCACCCCTGGGATTGGCCAGTGATTGGCCTGGGATTGGGTAGTGCGGTGGTCGTTTGCTTGGGCCCAAGCAAGCGCTTTTCCACCGATCGCTGCCAAAGGATTTTCCAAAGGAGCTTCGAATGAAGCGGATGATGCTCAGTCTTGGTTTGTTGGTTCTTGGAGCCATGCCGGGATATTGCCAGACGGGGGCGTATGAGTATGCCCAGCAGATGAATCGAAGTGGAGCGTTCCGGCACGACCCTGGATTCCGGGGTGCAGAGGTGATTTACCGGTCCAGTGGCACGGCGACACCCGAAGCGGCGCGGGCCGCGTGGCTTCAGAGCCGTGCTGGTCATCGCGAACTTTTGCTTAGCGGTTCCATCACCGACATTCAGTGTGTCGGGAACGTCTGTGTGGGTCGAGGTGGCGGGTCGGTTGTCCCTGCATCCTACACAACGGGTGGGAACGTCGAAGGATCACCGATGGTGACCTCATCAGGTTCGACGACCAACAATGGCCGAACCTATTCGACTCGGCGGCGCTGGTTCCGTCGTTAGAACCAGGGTGTTGCCTGGGCTTTCGCGTGGCGTTTATCCCCCAGGGCGTTGCCCTGGGGATTTATCGCCCGGGCATGAATTACCGATGCCCCCCAATATTCCCCCAGGGCGTTGCCCTGGGCTATCTCATACCGTGCCTTCGGCACTTGAAGACCGATGCCAAGATGGAATATCGATGGCAAGCATCACCTTGAAGACCGATGCCGCGACGCAATACCGGTGCGGTCATACGGCATCCTCAACTTGCTGATACAAGCACACCGAAGGTGTGCGATCGGAAAGCCCGGGGCATCGCCCCGGGGATTTATCGCCCGGGCATGCTTCAACGATGCGCGGTAGGGTTTGGTTCAGGCAATTTCCGGCACCTCGTAGGGGGCTCGATACTGCCGCTTCCACCAGCGATTGCCCTCCTCGGCATGTTCTCCGGTGAATCGGCCTGTTGCCGGATCCAGTTCCATCCAGCGGCTCATCCGCAGACTTGGATGATCCATCGGCACTTGATGGACGGACATATGCTGGTGGATTTCCTCCACCAAGCCGCTCCAGCCAGGGTGATCTTTCCCTAGTTCCATAACCTGCGGAACCAGTTCGGCCGATCCGCTCTGGTAGCAGATGTTGGCCAGGTTGCACCACCCGGTCGAATCGTGTCCCACTTGCACTTCGGCCTTCAGCAGTTTGGGGTCTCGCTTTCGTACCGCATCGATGAAATTCGCCTGATGCCCTGCCCCGCTGTTGCCTCGGAATTCCTTGATCACCTTTCCGTCTGCATCGAACGCCTTGGCACCGCCCCGCTGGCCTTCCAGGCGTCCTCCTTCTGCGTAGACCACATAGCCGCTGGAGGGACCTGGAACCTCAGGACTTTTGCTCTGACCGGGTGCCGCCGGCAGGTTGCTCAGCCCAATGACGACCGGAAGGGTTCCGGTATCGAAGGCGACGCAGTGGACGTTGGGGGTTTGGCCCGCGTCATCCCAGACGACGCGCCCACCGGCACCCAGGATGCGTCTGGGGGCGGCGACCGAATCGCGAAAGACGACGTTGCGGACATCATCTAGAACATGAACACCCCAGTTCCCCATTTCGCCGGATCCGGTGTTCCAGTCCCAGTGCCAATCGTAGTGGAGTTGGTTTCGGTAGATCGGCTGATCGGCTGCTGGCCCCAGCCAAAGATCTCGATTGATATTGGGGTCTTCCGGCAGCGGCTCGGTTCGCTTGCCGATGGCGCCGCGGACGCCGTATCGGTTGACGCGCACGCGCTGTAGCAGACCAATCCCTTTTTCGTCGTGCAAAAACGCCTTGATCTGATCCTGCATCGGATCGGAGCGTTGCTGGGTTCCGACCTGGCAGATGCGGTTGTACTTGCGAGCGGCGGCCACCGTTTGCTCTCCTTCCCACTGGGAATGGGAAAGCGGCTTTTCCACGTAGACATCCTTGCCGGCCTGCATCGCCCAGATAGCTGCAAGGCAGTGCCAGTGATTGCAGGTGGCGACGACCACGGCATCGATCTGGTCGTCATCGATCAACGTGCGAAGATCGGTTGAGGTTTTGGCTTCTGGGAAACGCATCTTCGCCTTGGCAACGCGAGCCGGATCGGGATCGCACAGTCCGACCACCTTGACCCCAGGTACTTTCTCAAACGAACCCATCAATTCATTGGCGCGGCCACCGCAACTGAGGAAGGCGATTCGAATTTCCTCGTTGACCAGCATCGGCCCGGCGGCGCGTCCGGAACGTGGGCCCAGTACCAGGGAAGCGGTAGCCGTCGATGCCGTCAGCTCAAGAAAACGTCTGCGATTGGAATTGCTAGTTCTAGTCATTTTTCTTTCCTTCCATTGGTCCCCAGGGCGTTGAAATGAACGCCATGTGCATCGGTTCCAGTCTTCCCGGGCCGTTGCCCTGGGCTTTGCCATTGCGTTTGTCTTCCCAGGGCGTTGCCCTGGGCTATCACCTTGTCGTGCCTTCGGCACTCGAAGACGATATCCGTAAAGAATACGGTTGCCGGGCATCCAACCACAACATCGACCCAAGATTTCCCGGCCCGCGAACGATCGACCCAACACGCTGGTCGAAAGCAGACCGAAGGTGAGCGATGGGATAGCCCGGGGCATCGCCCCGGGGATGGATCGAACGAATCGGCGTACCAAGAAACCGGGTTATCGCCCCGGGGGGTTATCGCCCCGGGGGGTTATCGCCAGACCATGATTTTCCGGACGCGCCCGGGGCATCGCCCCGGGCTGGCGATTTGTTCTTAGACATCCGTGTCAACAGATCGAATCAGGTACCGAATTCAGGTCGGCGGCGACCGAGTTGCTTTTGCAGGCGCTGGACGATGCTGGTGTGCATCTGGCTGACTCGCGATTCACTGAGATCCAGCGTCGCGCCGATCTCCTTCATCGTCAGCTCTTCGTAGTAATAGAGAATGATGATCAGCCGTTCGTTGCGATTGAGCCCCTTGGTGACCAGTCGCATCAGGTCGCTCTTGAGCAGCCGACGGGTGGGATCTTCTCCCTTCTTGTCTTCCAGGATGTCGATTTCGCGGACATCCTTGTAGCTGTCGGTCTCGTACCATTTCTTATTGAGCGACACGAGATTCACTGCGCTGGAATCAGACTTCAGCTTATCGAGGTCCTCGATGCTGATTCCCATGTACTCCGACAGTTCATTGTCGGTGGGATAGCGTCCGTAGCGCGTCTCAAGCTGCTTGATCGCTTCGGCCAGCTTGCTGGCTTTACTGCGAACCAGGCGTGGGACCCAGTCCATCGTGCGGAGTTCGTCCAGCATGGCGCCGCGGATGCGTGGCACGCAGTAGGTCTCAAACTTGACCCCGCGTTCCATATCGAAAGCATCGATGGCGTCCATCAGGCCGAAGATGCCTGCGCTGACCAGATCGTCCAGCTCGACTCCTTCCGGCAACCTCGCCCGAATTCGCTCACCGTTGTAGCGAACCAACGGCATGTAGTTCTCCACCAGACGATTGCGGAGTTCCACATTGTTAGGATCTTGTTTGAAGAGCTTCCAGACCTCAGGGATCTCGATGTCTCGGTACGTCGAGGTTGCCATCCAATCCTCCATGAAACGCTATGGCAAGGCTTTGCACGGGCTGCGATCCTTCGCATTGACCCGAGCGGGACTGTAGCGAGTTCCTTCGAGCGGATCCAGTTCATTCCAACCAGATTTGACTCGGGAACTTTTCGACGCTGGCCACCGATGATCGATTCGGAAACAAGCCATCCGGATGCGGCGCAAGATGCATGCTGCATGGCCAGAAGTCGAGGCTGCCGGGGCCGCGTGGCGCCCGAAGCAATCATCCTGTCTGGTCCTGGTGCGAAGCTTCCGGGGTCGGTTCCAAAAAACGGCCATTGGGGCGTATCTGTTTTCATCGGCCCCTAGGGCGGTTCGACTTCAAGAAAAGCCCGATCCCGGACGGAATAGTTCGAAGGTCGCCTGCATGACTGGCGTGATTGCACCAAAGTTCCCAAAGCAATCGGGGACAGTCAGGCGGCGCGTGCGGCGGTGCGCGGCGAACCAGGGCTGGGCAGTCGGATCGTATCCCACGGCAAGAGCTTTGCCTGCGGCGCAAGCTCGGCATAACTCAGCACGCGCAGTTGTGGTATCTCCCAATGGACTAGGTCGCGGACGAAAGACCGCAATCTGGGAGCCACCACCAGAACCACCGGCAGATGCTGATCGGCCATTGCCGTCGCGTGGCGGCGCAATAGCTGCACCAGGTGATCGATCCACGCAGGGTCCTGGTGCATGGTGGCCTGGGAACCTTGCTGCAGGCTGGCCAGAACCGACTCCACCTCAGGCGAAAGCACCATGCATCGTAGGCGATGATCGGCATCGCAGAAGCGAGCGGAGATGGTGCGAGCCAGTCGGGAGCGGACCAGCTCCAGCCATCGGTCTTCAGGCATTCCTGACGCAGCTTCTCCAATCGCCTCCAGGATCGCAGGGAGTGGCCGAATCGGGATTCCCTCCTGCAGCAGTTGGCGCAGTACCTGCTGAATCTGCCACAGTTTGACTCCCCCATCCAGCAGTTCATCGACCAGAACCGGATGGCTTTTCTTCTGCTGATCGAGCAGTCCCTTGACCGCCTCGCGTGTCAGCAGGTCTGGTGCGTACTGCTCGGCCAGTTGCTTCAAATGCAGGGCGACCACCGCTGCCGAGTCGCGAAGCTGATACCCTTGCGACTCTGCCTGGGCCTGGTCGGCCGGATCGATCCAGGAAGCGGCCTGGCCGGTCGCCGGATCGGTGGCTTGCCTCCCGGCCCATCGCGGCGCGCCGGGCGGAGGAACAGCGAGAAAGCGAAGGGGATCGACGCGTCCTTGAGCGATAGGAAGTCCATCCAGCAGGATTTCATATCCATCCTCAGGAAGGCTCAGTCGATCCTTTACCCGCACCATCGGAAGGAGGATACCCCACTGGCTGTTCATCTGCGATCGAACCTCTCCGATCTGCGGCATCAGCATGCCACCGCGGTCGGGATCGGCCAGTCCCAGCAGATGCGACCCCAACTGAATGCGCAGCGACTCCGCCTGGATGACTTCCTCCCCGTGCCGCGCCGATGGCGACTCGGGCGGCGTCCCAGCCACCGGTTCACCAGCGGCATCCTGCTGGGTTGATCGACCGATCCAGTAACTGGTCGCAAGAAAGCTGGCGGCCAGGATCGCGATGGGAAACTTGGGGAGCGAGGTGGCAAGCAGCAGCAGCATCGCCATCCCTGTCCAGCGAAGCACAGAAGGACTGCCAAATACCTGCCTGGTCGCCTCCGTCGATAGCTCCGTCGGCGTAGCGATCGATCCTCGCGTGACCATCAGGGCAGCAGCGATCGATAGGATCAGCGCTGGAATCTGGCTGACCAAGCCGTCCCCAATCGTCAGCTTGGTGAAAATCGAAAATGTCTCACCGAGCGGCAGCTGGGCGTAGCGTGTCCCGACGTAGATCCCTCCCAGTAGATTGATCCCCAGGATTAGAAGGGAAGCGATCGCATCGCCGCGGATGAATTTTCCAGCTCCATCCATCGCGCCGTAGAATTCCGTCAGCCGTACCAGGTCGGCGCGCTGCTGTTCTGCCTGACGCGCCGTGATGTTTCCTTGAGCCAAATCGGCGTCGATCGCCATCTGGCGACCGGGAAGGCCATCCAGTGCAAATCGGGCAGCCACTTCGCTGATGCGATTGGATCCCTTGGTGATCACCACCAGCTGCACCAGAAAGAGGATCACGAAAATCAGCAGTCCCACCTCCAGGCGATCCCCAGCGACGTACTCGCCAAACATCCGCACCACCTTGCCCGCCGACTCCAGTCCCGCCTGATCGCTGGTGGTCAAAATCAGACGGGTGGTGGCCAGATTCAGAACCAGCCTAGCCATCGTGGCCAGAAGCAACACCGACGGAAAGGTGCTCAATTGCAGCGGCGATCGAATCGTGATCGTCTGGAAAAGAATCACAATCGCCAAGGCGAAATTGCCGCAAAGCAGCAGATCGATCAGCCAGGTGGGCATCGGGACCAGTACCACCACCAGAGCGGCCACAAGAGCCGCTGGCAGAAGTCCTTCACGCAGTCGGTAAACCAGCGATCCCATCCCCAACTCCCATGTTGTGCCGGCGATCCGGATGCCAGCAAACAGACTCGAGACCTGCAGCCCTAAGCTTGGAGGGATAATCGATCCCGCACCACGATGCCAGATCGTTTTTCCTCCGGGACAATCGCGATCCTGCAGCAGTTCGGTTCCCGATCGGAACAGACCTTGCGAAAATTGGCCTTGCGCCCATTCCGCTCCGATTGCTATAGAGTGGAGAGTACTCCAGCGCCCCAGTGGTAACCTCCGTCAACCGGCTCTGGCACCCAATTGCTGCGACAAGCGGGTACCAAGCAAGCGTTTGGATGATGGTTCTGAAGTTCATAGCACTTTCGGAAAGATAGCTTTTGGTGCTCCAACTGCCTCCCGAGACGAAGCCACAATACCCCTGGTACTGCCCGCGATTCTGGCACGGCATGCCGTCGACAGTGTGGTGGCCGCTGTTGATGGAACACCGGTTTGCTGTCTCCTGGGGACGCCTGCATCATCTACTTGGGGTGACATTGGCCACCCCGTTTTCCGACACGATGGCGCTGCTGCAGCAGCTGTTCCATCGTCGACGGATCCAGGAAGCGGCGATCGAGCAGCCGCTGGTGTTCATCGTCGGTCATTGGCGCAGCGGCACGACCCTCCTGCATGAGCTGATGGTGCTGGATGACCACTTTGCCTACCCGAACACCTACCAGTGCTTTGCACCTTGGCATTTTCTGCTGACCGAAGGGGCGATGAAGCGATTCGGCAATGGATTGATCCCCTCCAGTCGGCCGATGGACAACATGAGTTCGGGCTGGAATCTGCCACAGGAGGATGAATTCGCGCTTCTCAATCTGGGGCTCCCCTCCTTCTATCGCCGGCTTGCCTTTCCGCGTTCCACCGGCCAGCGAATCGAGGCGCTGGATATTGAATCGCTTCCCGAGCCGCACAGGCAGAACTGGATCGATGGGTTTCGCTGGTTCCTCCAGGCGCTCAGCTACCACCATCAAAAGCCGCTGGTGCTGAAAAGCCCCACCCATACGGCTCGAGTCCGGCTGCTGATGCAGCTCTTTCCAGAAGCGCGGTTTGTCCACATCTGTCGACATCCCGAAAAGCTTTTTCCGTCCACGGTGCGGCTATGGCGCGTTCTGGAGCAGGTGCAGGCACTACAGCCTCCGTCCCAGAAGGAATCGATCGAGCAGTTGGTGCTGGATTGCCTCCCCATTCTCTACCAAAACTTCGATCGGGACCGAGCCTTGCTCTCCGATCACCGGTGGATGGAAGTGAAGTACGAACGGCTGGTCGAGCGGCCGGTTGAGACACTGCGCGGCGTCTACCAGCAGCTTGAGCTGGGTTGGAGCGACCGGATGGAAGAGAGGGTGAATCGCTACATGGCCGACAAAAGCGACTATTCGGCGAATGTTTTCCATCAGGACCCAGCCAACCAGAATCGGGTCCAGTCCGCGTGGCGCGAGTATGGTGTCAGGCACGGATACTACACCTAGCGTGGTGTCGGCTGGCGACTGCATCGCATCAGCCAAAGCCCCAGCAGGACCAGCCCCCCTCCGATCAACGGCTGCACCTGCCAGGCTTCCTTCAGCCACAACCAACTGGCTGCCACCGCCACGATAGTGACGATGTTCTGGTACGCCGATGCATGCGCGCTCCCCAGCTTCTGGACTCCATAGTTCCACGTCGCATAAGCGATCCCGGTCGCCAACATGCCGGTGAAAAAGACAGGCCCCAGCGATCTCCAGTCCATCCATAGCTGTTCGACCGACATCGACTCAGACCACCCCCATCGCCAGGCCAGAAGGCCCAGTGCCACGTGGATCGGCGTTGTCGCAAGACTGCTCAACAATGTCAGTCGCACGGGCGCGATCGACGCAAACAGAGGGCGACTGACGACGGTCGCGAAGGCCCAAAGCAGAGCCGCCAGTAGGATTCCAAGATTGCCGAAGAGGTAGCGTCGATCCCAGGCAATCGGGCCCCGCGACTGAACCACCAACATCGCTCCGCTGAAGGTCACCAGCAAACCCAACCAACCCAATCGCGAAAGTTGCTCCCCCGCCAGCCACCATGCCAGCATCGCTGCCCAGACCGGCATCGATGCCATGATCATGGCGGTGTTGGTGGAGGTGGTATGGTCGATCGACAACGTGATCGCCAGCGGATAGGCCAAACCGCTCAACAGCGAAAACAACCCGACTCGCTGCCACGGAAGCTTGGTCGACCATGGGCCATCGACTTGACGGCGCCACGCCACCAGGCCGATCAATGTCACCAGGGAAACAACCATCCGAGCTGCGTTGAAAAGCAGCGGTGTCCACTGCTCGGTCCCCGCCTTGACCACCGGGATGTTGATCCCCCAAATGATCGCGGTTCCCAACAGGCACCATTCGGCCGCCAGCGATCTGGGGACAGCTTGATTCTCCTTTTGGTTCATCCCGCAATCACCCAACTCTCTGACTGAGCCTTCGATCCGCCGTCGACTTGAAGAGGACATCCTAATGGGGTAATCCACCAGACGGCTACCCGGACACCGACGCAATCGAAGAAACCGCAAGTATCAGAAACCTCGACATTCTAATCGTCATTAGAATCTCCCCCCCGCCAACCAGGAGCTCTTCTGGGCTTTCGATTCCACTTCAGCCCGCCCCGCTCGCTCACTCATCGGCGACTTCTAGCGGCCCGTTGACGAATTCAATACGCCGCGTGATCGTAAGAATGCGATCACAAAATGGTGGCGAATGCTGAAGCTTTGCAAGCTGCTGTGAGCTCTGCTGTGAGCTTTGCTCTAAGCTCTACTGTGGCTTTGCTCTGAACTCTACTGTGAGCTTTGCGAGATCGGGAATCGTCACGATGCCGTTTTCAACAGGCTGCTAGGTTGGCTAACCTCGCGCGGCGGCAGGAAGAGCGACCTGGCAGAGGCATCTGGCCGGTCGAGCACGCGGTGCAAGTTGGGGTTTGGGCGGCGATGGGATGAAATGCTTGCATACATTTCCCAAGGCCTCCTCTGAGACTGGGAAAGACATCCCAGCAGGCCATTTGGGGGCGATCTTTTGCTCTGTGACGCAGGGGCGATCAGGTGGCCTAAGCTGGAACGACAGCGATGTCGCTCCCGGGAGGTATGGACGAATGGAGACGCGATAGTGCCAAGGCAGCTTGCAAAAGAATGATTTCTGTTCGTGGAAAACCTGTTGATGTCCTGAAGCTGAGTCGGCAGCGGAAATTGGAAATGACGGGCGATCGCTGTGGCGCCTTGGGTTTCCTGTGGGAAAAAAGTCCGACCGGGTGATGCGAAAAATCTTTCTTCGGGCAGCTCTGGAGGATTGCCTGGGGCCTCCCCTACAGCCGCTACAAAAGTTGTTCTTTACGCAACTTGCCACTTCATAGACAATCAAGGGGAACGGGAAGATCGTTCGATATCACGCAACCCTGGCGATGGAACGATCGGTCCCAGACGGTCACTCGACCCACCGATCCTGTCGGCTCGGTAATTGACTGAAAGATCACGAGGTAGATTGATGTCCGATGCAAAAAGCGTAGGGGAAGCCGATCCTGAGGTAGTGCCATTGTCCGGGCAGTTGGTCCAACCGGTAGATACCGATCCGGCGGAAACCAGCGATTGGCTTGGATCCCTCGACTATGTAGCCAAAAGCAAGGGGGCCGATCGGGTCAAATTCCTCATTTCCGCTCTGGTGCAACGAGCCCGCCGGGAAGGGGTACCGATCCCTTTTGAAACCAACACACCCTACATCAACTCGATTCCTGCATCCCAGCAGCCTGTTTATCCTGGCAACCGGGAAATTGAGCGAAGGATCAAGAGCATCATTCGCTGGAATGCGATGGCGATGGTGGTTCGGGCCAACAAGAAGAACGACGGCCAGGGTGGCCACATCAGCACCTTTGCCAGCAGCGCGACGCTTTACGAAGTCGGATTCAATCATTTCTTTCGCGGGCGTGGCGAAGACGGCTACAGTGGCGACCTGATTTACTTTCAGGGCCACGCCTCGCCCGGGATGTATTCGCGAGCCTTTCTGGAAGGGCGGCTCTCGGAAGCACAGCTGGAAAACTTCCGCCGCGAACTGCAGCCAGAAGGGGGTTTGAGCAGTTATCCACACCCCTGGCTGATGCCATCCTTTTGGGAGTATCCCACCGTCTCGATGGGCCTTGGGCCGATCATGGCCATTTACCAGGCTCGCTTCAACAAGTATCTGAAGGATCGCGGTCTGAAGGATACCGAAGGCCGGCGCGTTTGGGCTTTTCTGGGGGATGGCGAGTGCGATGAACCGGAATCGCTGGGAGCGATCACGCTGGCGGCGCGAGAAAAACTCGACAACCTGATCTTTGTCATCAACTGCAACCTCCAGCGGCTGGACGGTCCGGTGCGCGGCAACGGCAAGATCATCCAGGAACTGGAAGCTGTCTTCCGCGGCGCAGGATGGAATGTCATCAAGGTGGTTTGGGGCGGGGACTGGGACCCGCTGCTGGAGAAGGACGATTCGGGCATGCTGGTGCAGCGGATGAACGAGATCGTCGATGGGCAATACCAGAAATATACCGGCATGCCCGGCTCCTACATCCGCGATCACTTCTTCGGCAAGTATCCCGAGGTAGCCAAGCTGGTAACCAACTATTCGAACGAGAAGCTCGAGAAGATGCGACGCGGCGGTCACGATCCCGAAAAAGTCTTCGCAGCCTATAAGGCGGCGGTCGAGCATCGGGGCCAGCCGACGGTGATTCTCGCCAAGACGATCAAGGGATATGGACTTGGGGAAGCTGGCGAAGGACGCAACGTCGCGCACAACCAGAAGAAGATGAACGAGAAGGAACTGCTGGAGTTCCGCAGCCGCTTCGGCATCCCGATCTCCGACGAGGAGGTGGGTAGCGCTCCGTTCTACAAGCCGCCCGAAAGCAGCCTGGAGATGAGGTATCTTCGCGAACGGCGGGCTGCTCTGGGTGGGCCCGTTCCCAGTCGCCCAGTCACCCCTCCCAAGACGGAAACTCCCACTCTCGAGGAATACGCTCGATTTCTGGAAGGAACGGGCGAAGGGAAGGAGATGAGCACGACGATGGGCTTTGTGCGGCTCCTGGGGCGCCTGGTCAAGGACAAGAAAGTCGGCCGCAATATCGTTCCGATCGTCCCCGACGAATCCCGTACCTTCGGGATGGAAGGGATGTTCCGGGAAGTCGGTATCTACGCGCACACAGGCCAGCTCTACGAACCGGTCGATTCCGATCAGATCGCCTACTACAAAGAAGCCAAGGACGGTCAGATCCTCGAAGAGGGGATCACCGAAGCGGGATCGATGAGCAGTTTCAATGCGGCGGGCACAGCCTACTCGTCGCACGGTATCAACATGATCCCCTTCTACATCTATTACTCGATGTTTGGATTCCAGCGGATCGGCGATCTGATCTGGGCAGCATCCGACATGCGGGCCAAAGGATTTCTGATCGGTGGAACTGCCGGCCGTACGACGCTCAATGGCGAAGGCCTGCAGCACCAGGATGGCCACAGCCATTTGAATGCGATCGCCTTCCCCTTCGTGCGCGCTTACGATCCTGCGTACGCCTACGAAACGACCGTGATCGTGATCGACGGCATGCGTCGACTGTATCAGGAAGGGGAGACCGCGATCTACTACATCACGGTCGGCAATGAGAACTACGACATGCCATCGATGCCTGCAGGGGTCGAACAGGGCATTCTCAAAGGACTCTATAGGTTCAAGAGCCACGACGTCCCCAAGGCACGAGGACGCGTTCAGCTGTTCGGCAGCGGATCGATCCTCCGATGCGCTCTGGAGGCCCAGCAGCTTTTGGCCGATCGATTCCAGGTGGCCAGCGATGTCTGGAGTGTTACCAGTTACACGCAATTGCGACGTGAAGCTCAGGACTGCGAACGCTGGAACCGACTGAATCCCACTCAGCCACCGCGCGTCAGCTATCTCGAACAGACTCTTTCTGGAGTCGAGGGCCCGATCATATCGGCCAGCGACAACGTGCGGGCCGTCGGGGAGCAGCTGATGCCATACCTGTCGCAGGACTACTTTGTCCTGGGGACGGACGGCATGGGACGAAGCGAAACCCGTACCGCCTTGCGACGTCATTTCGAGATCGATTCGGCCAGCATCGCGCTGGCGGCGCTTGACCGGCTGATGCGCCAGGGCAAGTTCCGCAAGGAAGAAGTCGCCAAGGCGATCCAGGATCTCGACTACGATCCCAACAAACCCAACCCCTACTTCGCCTGACCGCACTTCGACATCCGCATCAGTCCACTGCCCCACCTTGCTGCAGCGCTGATGCTTCCATTCACAACCAATTGCTTCGGCATTAGATCGATACGGGAATCAACCAGCATGGCAACTGAGGTCAAACTTCCCTCGCTTGGCGAAGGGGTCGCATCGGGAGACGTTTTGGAGGTTCTGGTGAAGGTGGGAGACACCGTCACCAAAGAACAGGGACTTTTGGAGCTGGAAACCGACAAGGCGACGGTGACCGTACCCAGTCCGATCGCTGGCAAAGTGGTCGCAGTACTGGTGAAGGAGCGGGAGACGGTAGCAGTCGGTGCGGCGATTGTTCAGATTGAATCAACCGCCGGAAGCGCCGCAGCCCCGGCGGCACCAGCAGCCGCTCCCTCCGCCCCTGCCACACCACCTCCAGCACCCGTTGCGCCGGTGGCCCCATCCGTCCCTCCCGTGGCACCTGCCGCAACCACCCCCAAACCAGCTCCTGTCGCTCCTCCGGCGACGCCCGTAGCCCCCACTCCGGTTTCGCCCCCTCCTGCCCCCGTGAACACCGCCCCTGCTGGCTCGGCGATCACAGCCGAGTCGTCCGATGCGATTGCAGCCGGTCCAGCCATACGCCGGTTCGCTCGGGAAGTGGGGGTCGATTTGACCCACGTCGTCGGCACCGGCGAAGGGGGCCGCATCACCCGCGAGGATGTGCTGGCTGTAGTCCGTCAAAGCCATTCGTTGGCGAAAGCCGCTACCGCGCCCGCTTCCGGAACCTCCCCCTCCACCGCCTCGGCTTCCCCTTCCAGCCACTCTAAATCCCCAGCCAATTCCGTCGGCACTCCCTCGCAAGATGATCATGGTCCGATCCGCGTCGAACGGATGGCCAAGATTCGAAAGACCATCGCATCGCAGATGCATCGCAGCTGGTCGAATGTTCCACGTGTCGTCAATTTTGATGACGCCGATGTGACCGAACTGGAAGCGTTCCGGCAGTCCAGCAAGGATGATTACGCATCGCGCGGCATCAAGCTGACGACGATGCCTTTTCTGATCAAGGCGGTCGCTACGGCGCTGCGGCATCATCCGCTGATCAATGCGTCGATCGACATGGACAACGAACAGATCATCTACAAGGACTACATCAATATCGGCATCGCCGTCGACACCGAACGGGGTTTGGTAGTCCCGACGCTCAAGCAGGCCGACCGGATGTCGATCCCTGATATCGCCTACGCCCTGGGAGATCTTTCCAGCAAGGTGAGGTCGGGTGAATTTACCGTGGCCGACCTGCGTGGCGGTACCTTCACGATCAGCAATCTGGGTGCGATCGGAGGCACCTACTCGACTCCGATCGTCAATTACCCCGAAGTCGCGATCCTTCTAGTGGGACGGACTCGCAAGTTGCCTGTCGTCATGGACGACGATTCGATCAAGCCAAGGTTGATGATGCCGCTGAGCCTCGCGTATGATCATCGGCTGGTCGACGGTGCCACCGCCGCGCGATTCCTCAATGACGTCATCGCCTATCTGGAAGCCCCCAGCCGCCTGCTGCTAGCGCTATAGCGCGAAAAGGTGTCAGGACTCAATTCCGAGTTTTCAGCGCCGCTCACCGAGTCGTTCGCTGCAATAAACCCTAGCGGCAAGGCGGTAGCCGCCGGTCGGCCATTTTGTAGCATCGGCTACAATTCACGCGGGAAGCATTCCCGCCAAACCGCTGCTGCAAAAAACCGGGCCGCTAGCGCTGGCCGGCTAGACCAACGCACACCTTCATCCGATAGCAATGAATTTCGGATGAATCCAGCCTCAGCGCTGCTCACCGAGTTGTTCGCTGCAGAAAAAACGTGGCTGCGAGGCGAAGAATTCGAAACCAGCAATCCTAGGGTGCGGGGGTCAACTGGTCCCGGTGGACCAGTTCCTCGTAGGGGCAATGCCCCAATCGCTCGGCAATCCGGTCGCTTTGCAGCCCCAGGATCTTCCGAACCTCCTGGGCATCGTAATTAACCAGACCCCGCGCCACTTCCCGACCGTCGGGGCCGACCATGGATACAGCATCTCCCTTGCGGAACTCGCCGATCACCTCCACCACGCCAACTGGCAGCAGACTGCTTCCTTTGGAGCGGACGGCGTGAGCGGCACCGGCGTCCAGTCGAAGCGTACCGGCGCATTGGACGGAAAAGCCGATCCAGCGTTTCCGGGAGGAAAGGCCTTTGGGGTCTGGCAGGAAGACTGTTCCTTCCATCTCCCCTCGTGCCAGCCGCAGCAGCACATCCTCCTGTCGGCCCCAGGCGATGCAGGCAGGGTCGCCGCTTTGCGTGACGAACCTAGCCGCCGCCAGCTTGCTGGCCATCCCCCCTTTGCTGACGCCGGTCGCGCGATCGCGAACCAGCCCCTCCACCGCTTCATCGATCCTGGGAACGACCGAGAGCACCTGTGCGGCCGGGTCGATGGGATCGCGATCATAAAGCCCACGGACATCGCTGAGGATCACCAGCAGCGATTCGGGAAAGAGACTGGCCACCATCGCCGCCAGTCGATCATTATCCCCGAAAGTCGTCTTCAGTTCATCGACCGCTACGGTATCGTTCTCATTGATGATCGGAATGGTTTTGAGTTCCAGGAGTCGACTGAGCGTGTTTCGGACATTCAGGTAACGGGCTCGGTCGTCGAGATCTTCAGCCGTGAGCAAGACCTGTGCGGCGTGCGTGTCGTGGCTGGAGAATTCCTCTTCGTAGGCCTGGATTAACGCCGCCTGACCGACTGCTGCGACCGCCTGAAGCGTCGCGAGATCTTTGGGGCGAGCCGGGAGGCCCAAACGCCCCACCCCGGAGGCGACGGCGCCGCTGCTGACCAGCACCACTTGCTTGCCCAGGCTGCGCAATCCAACCAACTGCCTGGCCAAGCGACCGATTTGCGGTCGGTCCAGCCGCCCTTGGTGGTCGGTCAACACGCGAGACCCCACCTTAACCACCCAGACTCTATCTCCTGTCACGCAGGCTAGACGTTCCTCCACGATCGATCCTTCCTCTGGTTTGTCCGTCGTTCCAGCGGTCTCCGCATTGGCCGTCCCCGGTCAAATCGATCGATTCTATCAGGCAGACAGCCGTCCGGATGAGGCCCGCGGATTGGCGATCCTGACCAGAGCTCCAAATTCGGCTCGCTGTGGCGAAGGCGACTTCTCCGTCGCACCGTTGCCAGGGGAGCGTCGTCGGATACACTGAAGCGGGTTTCACCACCTCGGAAGCGAGCCAACGAACCGACCGGAAGGCAGAGCGGCAACGATGAGCGAACTTCATCATGAGTGCGGCGTCGCCGCGATCTATCACCTGCCGGGACGAGGCGAAAGCCGGCTTTGCCCCGAAGAAGGGCCCGACCAGATTTCGCGGCTTCTGCCACGAATGCTGCAGGATATCCAGAATCGCGGCCAGCTGGCAGCCGGAATGACCAGCTTCAATCCCCACCGCTCCCAATTGCTCGATACCCACAAGGATATCGGACCGGTGAGCGAGGTGTTTCAGCTATCGCACCGCAGCCGCAGTGAATCGCTGATGCAGGAATACGCCGGCCGCGCGGCCATCGGCCATGTGCGTTACGCCACCTGCGGCAAGGATGATCGCAGTTACGCACAGCCGTTCGAGCGACAGCATATCCACAAGCACAAGTGGTTCAGCTTCTGCTTCAACGGCCAGCTGGCCAACTGGTCGCAGCTGAAAGACAAGCTGCTTCGGGATGGCGAGCATCATCTGGCGCGCGACACCGATACCGAGATCATCATGCATGAGCTGGGGAGAGAGCTGTCGCAGGCACCAGCCGATCGGTCGTTGATCGAGCTGTTCTCCAAAGTCGCGCAGGGCTTTGATGGCGCCTACTCGCTGGCACTGCTCAACGCCAAAGGCGAGATGCTGCTGGCGCGAGATCCCTTGGGCATCAAACCGCTGTGCTACGCCATCGAAGGACCGCTGTTCGCTGCTGCCAGCGAGAGC
>JBIINB010000131.1:0-11470 GCA_044337705.1 Pirellulaceae bacterium
TCAGAGGGATCTAATAGGTCGCCGGGGCGGCAACTGATTCCGGAGACGATTGCCAGAATAAGCGCTAGACGAAGCGTCGGGTATTCGCATCGACCGGTCGTTCGACTTGCCTGCCTTAGCATCCAGGATTCCTGCGAAGTTAGGTTCGGCGATCAGACTCGATTGGGCTTCATCGCTTCCCATGCTCGGAAGCGACTTCGACATAGACCTTCAGTGCTGTCGGATCTTCCACCAGCAATCGCATCATCTCCTGGTACTGATCGAGTCCCTTTACCGGATGGGTAAGAATCTTTTGGAGGACGCCTGGGTACATCATCTCGCCGAGCGCTAGGTCGCGAATCCCCGATTCAAAATGATCTCGGTTCGCGTTGACGGAAGCGACCAGGAGTTTGTTTCCCAAGACCCACTCGAGGTTGATCTTGTCGGTGGGTAGGGCGTTGGAATCGCCGCCTCCGGTGATGCTGGTCCAGACCAGAACGCCATTGTGGCCCAGGACCTTCATCGCTTCAAAAGCCAGTTTCGACGATCCTGTGGCATCGACGATCAAGTCTGGCTTGCCGACCTCCTGTGCGAGTTTTTCGATCGGGCGATTGGCGGTCGCAACGTAGGTGGCCTCCAGTCCTTCCACGATCTGCTGCTTTAAGTGCGGTCCAGGTGCCCTGGCCAGCGTGTAGACTTCCAGTCCTTTCAGTCGCAGCACCAAGGTCGAAAGGAGGCCGATCTGTCCGGCCCCCAGCACGAAGGCTCGCCGTGGACTCCATACCTTCATTCGCCGCTGAGCCTCGTAGGCCTGCTGGATCGCCTTTGCAGCACAGCTCATCGGCTCCATCAGCACATGTAGATGCTGCAAGCCCTGTGGAACACGGACGATGTAGTCTTCTCCATCGACAAAGTATTCCGTCAGATATCCATGCAGAAGATTGATTCCCCGCTCGTAGTAGGTCTCTTCGCTGGTCATGTCGTACGTGCCGATCTGGTCGTAGATAGAACTGCCAGGACGCCGGACAGTCGCGGTGACATAATCGCCGGGCTTGACCCTTCGCACATTCGGGCCCACTGCCTCCACCACCCCAAAGCACTCGTGTCCAAGCACCAGGAAATCGTCCCCGGGAGGCGGATTGCCATACAGCGCTTCGTTGATCTCACGATCCGTCGCATCCACACCGACGCGGAGTACTTTCACCAGGACTCCCTTGCCACCTGGAACCGAATCCAAAGTGGGCATCGGTATGTCTCGCTGATGCACGCTGTTGGGGGTTCCAGGGCGGACGGCGATCGCTTTCATCTTCAGAAATCCCTTTTCGTCATGCGGTGCGGTTTTGATTTCGGCCACGATATATCGGAACGGCCACACTCAGGCAAGTCCGGGGGGCACTCGCGTTCATCCATCTGCCTGATCAGCATCTGGACGATCGTAGGGTTGTGATTGCTGGTGATGGTCCCGGGGAAATTTGTGACCTTTCCGAAAGCCTAGGAATCCAGTGGCTGGTGCCATTCGGCCAGTGCTTTTTAGATCATGTTTAAGTAGTTTAGCCTTCCCAGCGATCTCTGTGCAGTGGCCGTGGGGTTGGCATTCGGCCGATGAATCAAGCGGCGCGTCGTCGAAGACATGCACCGCCAAAGCCGCTGGAAAGAATCAGCAAAAGAAAACTTCCCGGTTCCGGTACTGCCTGAAAATCCCATGCTATTCCGAAGACATCGGGGCGATCCGACCAGACTCCAATCGTGTACCTACCCGTCTCCAGATTCTCCAGGAACAAGTGCTCGACATTGTCGACAGCACTGTCGCTTTGGGCGATTCGAGAGCCTAGAAATCCGTTGGTCGAACGATAAAGACTCAGACGCATATTGGAAATAGAAAGCGAATTCGCAAAATCTCCGGTCGGGGATTCGTATCGGGCCAGCCAGTTGAGGCTGATGGTTGCCTTCGCATTGGGCATCTGACTGGTAACCTGCAAATCCCAGTATCGTTCCTGGCCTGCCGAGACGATCTCGCCATAACTCCAACCTCGCGAGGGAGCCGACTGTACGGGTTCGGTAAGGCTGCCTTCATGAGATCCTGACTGGAGGATGTGATAGGAGTTGTATATGTCCAGCTGTCCAGCACCGAAAACAGCATCCAACGGTCGCGCTGTGGTCTGCGACCAGCTCGGGAAGGGATCATGATTCGCCCCCGCCATCAGGACCGATTTGATCACCTCCGGGTGAAAGGCGGAATCGGCGCTCATAGCGATCGCCTTGGCGTGAAGGAGGGCAGCGGAACTGGCGACCATGGGGGCCGCCAGACTGGTCGCTCCCGCAGGTGCCACCATGTCCGGCTTGGTTCGCCCAGCGACCTGAAGAGTCGTCAAGCCTGAGGAATGCTGACCGTTGGAAAGTCCGACGGAAATGGAGTTGTAGCCCTCTACCATGAGTTGGGGTAGGTTCGAACCGGAGCCGTTGTTGACCCCCACCACCGCTGTCTGCCGATCGCGTCGGACCATGTAGTCATGCCGCGCCAGTAATTCCGAAGCCACAGCGGTAGATAGGCCGCTTCCCACGTACGAATGATTCTGGACCGCAAAAGGATTGGCTAGAGGATTGATGGAATCGTTGTAGCCCGATCGATAGAAGACGAAATCCTCCGCTTCGAAGGTGGTGGCGGTGATGATACCGGGGGTGGCACTTGCCGTCCTTCCAAAAAAGACGCTACCGACCTGGGTCGCATGAGTCGAAATGCCTTCCGGCGATCCACTGCCGTTGATCAATGATTTGCCCTGAAACTGGGAATTGCCGGGATCTGGTAGGAACGATCTCCCAGGACCTCCATCGATATCCGCTTCAACCAAACTGACCGAGACCCCCTGCCCCGTCTCCAATTGGGAACCCATCAGGGTCCGCAATCGACCTAACCCTACCTTCTCCCAGTCCTGCGCCACTACCTTTTCGCACGTCACCAGCGAAATCCAAATCAACAGAACCCAGATTCCGAGCGAGGCATCGGGATGACGACTCTTGGTCGCCTCCACAACGATCGCCTTCTTCACCGGTGCTGAAGATGTCGACTCCAAATTCAGATGGGAGGATTCCATACAGACAAATCCACGGCAACAAGGATTCATTTCAACGATATGCAGTCTTCCGCTTCCTCGATTGGTGACTGAACTTCGCGAAGGCATCGGCAATCATTTAGGCAAGGGACGCGGGACTTCATCGTTTGTCGATTCTAGTCCGAGGGACAAATGAAATCGATTTCGCAGAGACCTCCTTCGGTCGCTTTTCAGGAATCCGCCATAGTTTCTCGAAGAAGTGTGGTGGTTTGCGATGCCTATCACTCGACCCTCAGACATCTTGGCTTTCTGCAATGTCTAATGGGTGCGATGGGTTCCCGCTACAATGGATTTGCATGGGCAAATCATGCGACCTGGGTGCCGATAGGAATTGCAATGGGAGCAAGAGAATGCATGGTGAACAGGACGACCTGCCGGATGATTTTCTGTTGCGATTGCGACTGATTTATCCTGCCGACCGCTTCACGACCTCGCCAGCTCATTTGGCGACATTCGAGTCGGATGGATTGACGGCCTTCGCCGTGCGTCCGCAAGCTGTCGTGTTCCCGAAGAGTGAAGAAGAGGTGCAGCAGACGGTCGCAGCATGCCATCGCTGGTCGGTTCCCTTTGTGGCGCGCGGCTCAGGTACTAGCCTATCAGGTGGTTCACTTCCCCACGCAAACGGGATCGTCATCGCGCTCAATCGGATGAACCGTATCCTGGAACTAGATCCTGTCGATATGGTAGCGGTTGTCGAACCGGGGGTGGTTAACCTGGCAGTCACTCGCGCGGCCGCTGCCTGGGGACTCCACTTCGCGCCCGATCCGTCCAGCCAGCAGGTCTGCACCATCGGCGGCAATTTGGCATTCAACGCCGGTGGCGCTCACTGCCTGAAGTATGGTATGACCAGCAACCACGTGCTTGCCGCGCGAGTTGTCCTGGGGGATGGTTCCCTGGTCACGCTGGGCGCTCGATCCTTGGAGCACGCCGGAGCGGATAGCCTGGGCCTCTTTGTCGGCAGTGAAGGACTGCAGGGAATCGCTACCCAAGTCACCCTCCGATTAGTCCCCAAACCCGAAGCGTTCTATACGGTGCTGGCTGGTTACTCCAGCGTCGATCAGGCAGGAGACGCCGTCAGTCTGATCATCGAAGCCGGGCTGCTCCCGGCAGCCATGGAGATCATGGACCGGACCAGCATGCGGGCGGCTACACTTGGCGTCGGGGCCAAATACCCGGAAGGTGCCGAGGCAGTTTTGATCGTGGAGCTGGACGGGGCTCAGGAGTCGGTGAAGGAGGACCGGGCGAGGTTGGAATCCCTGCTGGAAAAAACCGCACCGATAGCAAGGCAAGTTGCTGCGGATGCGGGAGAGCGAGCGATGATATGGAAGGGAAGGAAGAGCGTTTTTTCGGCAGTCGGCCACCTCAGCCCGGATTTCATCGTGCAGGACGGCGTTGTACCAAGGAACCTTCTGGGTGAAGCGCTGCGGAGAATTGAAGAGATCAGCCAACGCACGGGGATCCCAGTGGCCAACGTCTTCCATGCGGGAGACGGCAATCTCCATCCGCTGATCATGTTCGATGGCCGCCAGGATGGAGCTCTGGAGAAGGCGGAGGCGACGGCAGCAGAAATCGTCAAGCTCTGCATCGATATGGGCGGCTCGATTACCGGGGAACATGGAGTGGGTATGGAGAAGCGAGCCTTCTTGCCGCAGATGTTCAATTCCTCCTCGATGGAGATGATGCTTCGGATCCGCAAAGCCTGTGATCCACAGGAAATTGCTAATCGAGGCAAGATGTTCCCCGTTGGGGAAGCGCCCTCGATGTCACTCTATGGATTGCACCCTCTTGAAAAACAGGGCATCGCCTCGCGCATGTAGGGATCCGGCGGAATCACGCCATTGGCAGTATTCAATCGATCCTTGTTTCCTGAAATGGACGGTTCAGTGCAAATGGATAGACAAACGATGACTCCCAATTCGGTGGAGGAAGTCCAGGATCTCGTCAAATCCTCGGCTCAGCAGGGATCATCACGCCCTTATCTGCTGCCAGTTGGGCGGGAAACCAAAACCGGGATGAGTGCGTGGTCGGAACAGCTAAACGAACGGCTGGATCGAAGGATTCAGCAGATTTCAATCCAGAAACTCGCTGGAGTGATCGATTACAATCCGGCCGACTTCACGATCACCGCCTATGCCGGAACTCCAATCGCCGATCTCCAGAAAGTCCTGGATCAGCATCGACAATTTCTTCCCTTCGATCCCGCTTACGTGTCAAGAGGCGCGACACTGGGCGGCACGATCGCATCGGGAATCAATGGACCATGTCGCATGCTATGGGGAGGAATGCGCGACTTCATCTTGGCGATCGAGTTCGTCGATGGACAAGGATCTTTGGTTTCATCCGGAGCGAGGGTGGTCAAAAATACCGCCGGCTTCGATCTTCCGAAGTTCTTCGTGGGGTCCGCAGGACGGTTCGGTATTCTTACCTCGATCACGATGAAGGTATTCCCCAAACCCCGTGGCTTTACGACACTCCATCTGGCCTGCAAGACTTGGCACGATGCGATGGATAAGCGAACGCAGCTGATGCATAGCCCTTTGGAGATCATAGGGATGGAACTGCTTTCGGACTCGACTCTGCTGGTCCGATTCGCTGGTGAACCGGAGGCAGCTCTTGGCATGGCTAAACGAGCAGCGGGGTTGGTCGGTCATCCCGGAAGCAGCCTTTTGGAAGGACGTCAGGAGGTGATGCTCTGGGACGAACTGCGCGATCTGGTGACAGCTCCCGCCCATCATCTGATACGTCTAGCGACCCGGCCAGGAAGTATTTTGAGGATTGAGCGAAAGTTGAAGGAATGGGAGGTTGGCTATCGACGCGTCGGCCATGCAGGTAACTCGGTTTGGTTGGAATGGCCAAGCCATAGGTCTTCTGGGCCCTTGGAGGAATACTGCAAGGAGAAATCGCATCCCATTGCAGGTACGGTGGTGATGGGCCCTGCAATTTCGCCATGGGTCGGATGCACCGGAGAAAGGAGCTACTGGGAATTGATTCAGAAGGTGATCGATCCCCAAAAGTGTTTTCTGCCCATATGATTCCCGACGGCTAGACATTCTGCAGATCTCGCTACGGAACCCAACGGGATTCCATGGGCCAAGCGTCCGCTAGGAAGCGATTAAAAACGGAGGTGAATGCCGAAGTCTTGCGAGCCGCTCAGATCTCTGCTTTGAGCTTGGCAAAGTGGAAAATGGTGACGATGACCAAATTCAGAGGCCCGCGAAGGATAGCTTGGATCGTGGCGGATGGAGCTATCTTGCTAGGGTGCCCGCGCGACGGTCGCCCTGAGCACCTCCCTCTTACCTCCCGGGGGCCCAGGCAATCGCTCCACCTGCAACCCCAAACGCTGCATGCAATCGCGAATCTGCCGATTGACGCAATACGTCACCAGCACACCATCCTCGGCAAGGTGATCTACAAGCTTTTTCAGAAACATTTCCTCCCAGAGCTCCGGGTTGCTCGCGGGACTGAACGCATCCAGATAAATCACATCCCATCGTTCAGGACCCGGCTGCCATTGAATCGCATCACCGATCAACAATCCAGATCGGCCTATCGATGGATCGATATTCAATTCCACGATCGCACCTGGACAGCAATCCATGTCCGCCGAGTCTTGATCCAGCCATTGATGCCTCAAGAACTCCGAAACCTCAGTGAAGCGACTTGCGGAGTCAGGGAGTTGTTTCAAATGCGTCCAGGGAATCTCGGTGCATCGCTGATAGATCGACCTGGGCAGAATCCGACGCTCCAGCCCAAGATAATCCAAGGTGCCTCCCAAAATTCCTGCCGCCGTGGCCGACATCAGCCAACCCATGCCCGTGCCAAATCCAACTTCCAGTAACCGTACATGGCGGCCACCGTGCAGTCGTGGGAGAACTCCTGAGTTCAAAACATACACATGCCACGTTTCCGATGCGGCACCGCATCCGCTATGGTATGTCTCTTTCAGCCCTTCGTCTCGGAGACTCCACGATCCATCGTCGGTCTGCAGAAACGCAATCCCTGGGATCTCCGTTGGTTCGGTGTGGCGCAGAGGGATACCAGTAGGTCGATCGTTGTCCATCACGACGGCGTCTTTGTGCCAGAAGGCAGGGGAAGCTCGAGTCGCGGGGGGTGCTTCAGGCGAAGCACCGGGTAAGCGACCCTCCCCAGCGGCGACTTGGGTAGCTTCGTCAGCTCATCCTGTAGCAACAGGAAGCTTCCTAAACCCTTGCTCGTAGCCGCCCCGGGCATGGCAACCTGCTGCAGGGACTGCGCGATTTCCGCAGGTGCCGTCGAAAGGAGTTTCTCCGCCTCAATCACCACCGGAAGCTGCTCATCCATCATCGGAGACCGCTGCATCTGCTGTCGACAAGTCTGCCAAGCACCGAGGAAGCTGGCAAGATTTGGGTTACCGGCGGACGAGACACCAGCCAGCTGTTGGTCGATTTGCTTGTAGCGGTCCCGAAATCCTTCTTCCCACGCGGAGGGCCAAAGCTCCCTCATCTCTTCAATTTTGCCCTGCGCCTGCTCGAATACCATCACCGAAGGGATGCTGATGGTCAGCACACCGATCAATCCCAGGACAAAAGCAATCGTGAACGACTTGCCTGGGATGGAACGACTGGGCATCGAGCGGTCGGGGGGCATATCAGACGATCTTAAAGTTATTCAGCCGTTCCGTTTCTTCCACCACGCTGCTACCGTCCGGCGTGTCGTCAGCATCGCGTTCGAACCACTTCTCATCAAACGTGATGAAACCTGGTTCGCCTCGCATGCTTCTTTGTATCGCTACGTTGGTGGTCAGCGCGATCACTGCATCCCCCATGGCAATTTCGGGATAGCACTTCGGCTTATTCTTTGGATCTGGGTTGCGAATGCACCACGCCCAATGCTCGATCTCCTCGGTGTACCCCTTGCTAGGCGGACCGCTGGTGGCGGCCGCTGCCTTCGCGACTGGTGCAGCCGATCCTCCACTGGCCTGGGTATCCAGAGCGTAACCTCCCCCCGCGGGTTTGACACCTACCGAAGCGCTTGTATCGGAACCTGCGTAGAGCATGACGTCCTGCTCCCGCTCCAGAATCAGCGTCCCTTTGGTTCCCATGACGACTTCGCCATACCCGCCAAAGCCGTTGCCATTGATCGACGAGTAGGTGACGACGATCTTCTTAAGCGGATCGGAGGAATGATCGGGGATCGGTGCCCCCTTCTTCGGGAAATCTTCGGTGGGGCTGTAATAGCCGACATCGAAATCGGGGTCGTATTCGGGGCCGGGGAATTCATAGGTGCAGTAGACGTGGTCTTCCGCCTCGCGGTCCAGCGGAAAAATGTGTCGACCCCCTACCGCATGAACGGTCAGCGGGTGGGCCTTGGATCCATCTTTGCGAAGAGCGCTGCAGAAGATGCTGGATGCGTCCAGCTGGTGACTGCCCAACTCGGCCATCAGTCCACCACCGGTTCTCGCCCATAGTCGCCAACGGCATAGCTCCTCCATCGCACTCCGAACGCGATTGTTCGAAAGCGTCTTGGTCTCGTAGCCATATGCCGCTGCATCGAGTTCCTTGTCGGCATCCCAGGCTTCCCACTGAGCCACCTTCTTCTGAAGCAGGGCAATTTCCTCAGGGTCCTTCGCCGCATCGAGCTCTTTACGGAATTTTTTCAGGTCGTCGATGATCTTGTCGACGACCTTCCCACCCGCACCGGGTTCACCACCTGGCAACCAGGGCTGCCACGAATCTTTCCCTGGCAGATTCCCGCGATGCCACTGCGCACGGATGTGATGGAGCTGCCCAAGAACACCCTGTTGGATCAGATGGACCGCGTTGTCGTAAAGGACGCTGTAATGCCGCTGGTGACCGGTCGCCAGGTGAAGGTTTTTCTCCCGGGCGACGCGAGCCATCACCTTGCACTGAGCGACATTGTGGGCCATCAGCTTTTCGGTCAGCACATGCTTGCCTCGCTGCATCGCTTGGACGGCGATCGGGGCGTGCAGGTGCAGTGGCAAAGCGATGATCACCGCTTCGATTTCCGGATCATCAAGCAATGCCTTCATACCACCGTTCTTGGTGTCGTAAACCTTGACGTTCTTGCGAGCTTCTTCGTAGGACGAGTAGCCAGCCTTAGCGATCAGGCCTGGGCGCGCGGTCTGGGCGGCCGGTGAAGACCAGTCGCCGTGAAACGCCCGGTGAATACTCGATGGGCGAATGTCTGCAATCGCGACGACTCGTACATACTCCGGCGTGCATCCGCCGATCAGCACATTCCCTTCGTCACCTACACCGATGATCCCCACGCGAACAGGGTCGGCAATCGTCGAATAGCCGAAGTACATCGCCCCCAGCCCCGCACCACTCATCGCACCCGTCCCGACAACACCGCGCAGGAAATCTCGCCGCGTCACACCGAGTGCTTCGTAGTAATTGTCCTGGCCAACCTTCTTCTCGTCGGCACTCAACTGATCCATGACAAAACTCCTGCAGAGAGAATGAATGGTAGAAGGATTTTCGTGGAGGTCAGCGTACGATCAATCGGTTTCCCATCCGCCGATTTTTCGATTCTTCCACCAAGTCCACGGAAGAAAATCAAGTCCCCAGTAACGACCTGCATCGGCGGCCGCAAGAAAAAAGCAAGCAAACATTTCAATCGCTTGATAGTACGTTGGCGTAGCTCCTAGGGAACCTGGGAACTGAGTAAGGACAACGGAGAGCAAAAAGAGGCCACCCGCGATTCCAGCCAAAGGAGTCAGCAGTCCAAGAATCAAGAGAATCCCAACCGACATATCAAAGATCGGTATGAACTTGTCGACCCACCGCGTCGATACGGCGGACTCACCCGGCAGGCGGAAGGCAAGTGCTGGTTTACTGCCGCCGGCTAACTGGTGCAGTTGTGTTTCCAGCCCCCGAGTCGTCTTGTCGATCGCACCCAGCGCTGGCCGAACCAAGGCCTTCCAATCCGATTCGACCTTTTCTTTCTGCGCTCTGAGTGAGGCTATCTCTGTCCTCTTGGGATCTTTTTCCAGCGAAGCGATTCTCTTCCTGGAGTTCTGGTAGTCCTGGATGTCCTTGTACCATTGCGCGTAGATCGAATCGATCTGGTCGATCGCCTTATTGCCAGCCTTGTCGGCTTCCTGCTTGTTTTCGAAGCCATAGTAGGTGGAAGCTTCAGAGACATAGTCGCCGATGACCTGAGCCATCTTGTTGCGGTCCAGGCGGATCGTTCCATCCTGGTCTGGAATCAACCCCTGGAACTGGCTCGCAAGTGGCCCCTTGGCAGCTTGTAGGAACCCCACCGACGAAAAGTTGCCTTCTCGAACTTTCGATGCCCCTTCCATGTAGAAGTGCCAGCCTACGGAAAAGCGCAGGGCTACCAGCAGGATCACAGCATACCAACTCAACTGGCGATACGAATTCATCGTAAAATCCGACGAAGGAAGGCAACAGATAGGGGACGACAGTCAAGTGCGGCATGGCTTCAAGGCCACACATCGCTTTCGACTCTCAATCGTACAGTATGGACGATGGTCTGGATAACTCCAAGATCCCGCCGTGTACTGAAGAAAACCGGAGAATCTTAAGCGACTCAACCGTTCCCACCCGCCCGGTCGGTCGTTTTTGCCTCCCTCCATTCCGGGTGGCGAATGATTCCCTGCTTTCCACCCTCCTTCTCCAGGAGGGTGATGGAGCGGATTTCGGTCCAGCGGTCGATTCCCTTGACCATGTCGTAGACCGTCAAGGCGGCAGCCGAAACGGCAGTCATTGCCTCCATTTCCACACCTGTTCTCCAGCAGGTGGCTGCCTCCGCGAGGCATTCTAAGAGGCCGTCGTCCCGCCAGTGAAAATGAACTGTCAGTGCGTCGAGCGGAATGGGGTGGCAGAGAGGGATCCACTGAGAGCAATGTTTGCCGGCCTGGATTCCGGCCAAGGTGGCGACTTGAAGAACGTTCCCTTTGCTACTACTACCCGACTTAATTGCCTGTTGCGTCTCCGGTTGCATGGCGATCAGAGCGCGCGCAACAGCGCGGCGAGCGGTGTTGGGCTTCTCGGATATAGCAACCATGACTGGATGGCCTTGTGCGTCGAAATGATTGCTCATCGCCTGGCTTCTTTCGTCGGCGGGGGAATTGGATCAGCCAACACCTATTGCCACGATCATTCCCCAGGGAGTGCCTGGATAGTAAGTCTGGCTCGTCAGAGTACAGCTAGCAAACTGCCAGCAATTGTAGCACACGCTACATCACCATCGAATGCCACCGATCTTTCTACTTGGCACGGGCTTCCCATCCAATCATCGTGGCGGTAGCTCTCCTCGTGGCACGGGCGTCCCGCCCGTGGTGTTATGGTACCTGCGTATCTTTGCAAGATCCTAGAGTCCCATCCAATCGACGTGGCGGTAGCTCTCCTTGTGGC
>JBIINB010000132.1:0-11455 GCA_044337705.1 Pirellulaceae bacterium
CCGGTGGAACAGATCATCACGGTTCCTGCTACTGGCAATTAGTCGACCAGATCAGATCGATCTGCAGTGGAAGGCAAGTGGCGCGAAGGGGTGTGAGTCCTCTTCGGGCTACTGCCTCAGGTCCCCAAGCGATCGTCTAAAGTCCTGCAATCGGCTTGCCCAAGCCGAGAAGATCCAGGACCGGGCGGGGGAGACTGGTATCCAGTCGAACAGCGTTGACGTCGAGCAGCTTATCGTAGATGGTCGCCATCAGATCGGGGATGCGAATCGGATCGGATGCAGGTTGGCCACCATCGTGCGATGACTGCCCAATGACCTGGCCACCCCGGGTTCCACCTCCGTAGATCATCAGGGGGCCCAGGTTTCCCCAGTGATCGCGGCCACCGGCAGCATTGAGCGACGGGGTACGTCCCATCTCGCCGCAGCAGACCAGCATGATCTTATCGGAAAGACCCCGCTCCTGGAGGTCGTCGATCAGCGCCGAGACGGCATGATCGAATGGGGCACCGACATACCTCATTCCTTCTTGCATTGGGGCGTTGTTGACGTCGGCGTGCATATCCCAGACGAAGCTGGTGGTGACTGTGACGAATCCGCACCCCTGTTCGCAAAGACGCCTGGCGAGCAGCAGCAGCTTCCCAAGATTTGCAGCGTGATCAGCGTAGTGTTTGTGGTTGTTCCACTGAGTGCGTATCTGGTCGGGGCGCACCAGCGGTCCTGTATCGAAGCGAGCAATGGTTTCCGTAGATTCGTGGCGGAGATCGAAGGCCTGGGACACTTCCTTGACCAGGGCGTCAAATGCTTGGGCGCGAAGGGTTTCGGTTTCGCTTGCGGCAGTCGATTCGATACGCCGCCGCTGTTGATCGAGTTGTTCCAGAAGGGAACGGCGATCGGCCAGTCGTTCCAGTGGTAAATGTAGTTGCATATCTTCCTGAAGTCCCGCACCCGCTCCTGGAATGAATGGTGCATACTGGGCACCCAGGTCGCCGGAAGCTGCAAGATTCCCGAAGTCGGTGATCATCGGTCCTGCTTCGGGCTGCACCGATCGAGGGTGGATCAGCGCTGCGGTGGGGATGGCCGTTTCCGGGCGGACGGCCCCTGCGACGCGCGAGTAAATCGATCCCAGACTGCAGCGGAATGACGCGCTCGATACGATCGGCTTGATGTCGTGGTTGGCGTCCCCCGGAACGAAGGAACGTACGGTGGAAAACAGATCAGCACGCTGCGCCAGCTGGTGGAAGGTAGACCCAAAATAGATTCCTGGAATCCTCGTAGGAATCGCTCCCGTGGCACTTCGTATGTGCGAAGGTGCCTCCATCTTGGGGTCAAAGGTTTCGTACTGCGATGGGCCGCCATGCATGAAAAGGAAAATGACGCTGCGATCTTTCAGTCGCTGCGAGTCCAACAGCGAGGAGGCTTTCAACCAGGGCAGTCTACTGGCAGACAGAATCGCAGCAGCGGAACTTCCAACGCGGAGCAGAGTACGTCGTCGTAGCGGACTGCCAGATCCCAAATCGATCGAAAGCATGGCGCGTAACTCCGGGAGGGCGGGTGAGGCCAATCGGTTGGCATTCCTTTATTCTTACTGGATCAACGAACCGACCGCAAAAAAAGCCGCAGCCATTTTCTCGCTTTCCGGCTCGCCAGATCGTTTGCACCCAAAGGGTGGGTCAGAGCCCGTCCTTGAGGTCAGTGGCCCCCGTCTTGCAGGAGCCCCGTGGATCGCCGCCCGATTCATTCGGATCTATCCTGCGACCTCGATAATAAAGATCCCCATCCACGCAGCTCCAGGAACCCTCGGCAAACCGGAGCTGTTGGCTGGCCAAGGGTAGCCCCTCCCCCCCTACCGGCTCCCTTGCATGTCGGCCGCCAAGCACCCCCGGGGCGATGAACACAGCCACTTCGTCCACCCACTGCTGATCGAAAAATGTCCCCAGAACCCCTGCCCCTCCTTCGACGAGCAGATTGGTTACCCCTTCTGCAGCGACCGCTTTCAGGAGAGCCGCCAGGGTTTCCGGGTCTTGGTCGAACAGGCGGATGTGAACTCCGAGTTGCTTGAGCTTTTCACATCGCTGAGGATCGGACTGAGGGGAAGTCCAGACCTCCAGGGCTGCCTGATGGGCGGTGCGCGCAAGCTGGCTTTCGGCCGGGAGCCGCAGGGAACGATCGAGCACGATGCGGCGCGGCGTGCGGGGGCCGGGGGGGCGAGCGGTGAGCGAAGGGTTGTCGGCCAGCGCTGTACCGATACCGATCAAAATGGCGTCAACACGGCCGCGCATCTGATGGACCTGCGCACGACTGGAGGGAGTGGAAATCCACTGGCTGTTTCCGGTCCGACTGGCGATGCGGCCGTCCAGAGTCATTGCCCATTTGGCGATCACCCAGGGCATCGCCGTCTCAATCCGCTTGCGAAATGGTGCGATCAAGCGTCTGGCATCGGGCATAAGGCAGCCAACATCCACCGCGATCCCGGCATGTCGCAACCTGGCGATCCCTTTTCCCTTTACGGAGGGAAAAGGGTCCTCTGTACCGATCACGACGCGAGCCGGCTTGCTGGCGATCAAAAGATCGACGCAGGGTGGGGTCTTGCCGTGATGGGCACATGGTTCCAAGGTGACATAGAAGGTGGCGCCATCCAGTTGCCGGGGATCGCACTGCCGGACCGCTTCGACCTCCGCATGGGGGCCACCGAAAGCGCGATGCCACCCACGGGCGATGCAGTGGCCATCCCGGACGATGACGCAGCCCACCATCGGATTGGGCTCCACCTGTCCTTCACCTTGGATTGCCAGTTCCAGCGCCTGGCGCATCCAGTGGGCGTCGCTGGGATCGGTCATGCATACCTCCCCGAGGCGATTCGGCCGAGCGGAAGCATGCTATTGTCCTGGTAGCCAAAGACCGCTTCCTTTTTCCTCCCTCGGAGGCTCGGTAGCGGCTGGTGCCTTCGGGGTACCGGGTGTCCAAAGCCCGCCACTTGCCGGAGAGGTCTGCTGCGCCCTGCCGTGCATGGCGATGGCGTTATCGAGCGACGGTCCTTGAGCGGCTGCCTGCGACTGCATGTACTGCTGAATCATGGCGATGTACTGTAGCAGGTACGGGTCTCTGGGGTGATCCTGGAGCGCCTGGCGAAAGGTGCTCTGCGCTTCCTGAGTTCGGCCCATCGCTTCCAGTAGACGTACCTTCTCCAAGATATGATTCCCGGCAGGTTCATCCGAGCTTTTGCAGATGGCGATTAGCTGATCGAGCATCGGCAACACTTCGTCAGGATTCCGATTGGTGGTGATCTCCAGATTCAGTCGCAGCATCTCGGCCACCGGCTTGAGGTCATCTGGCCATTCCATCGTCTTCGCCCTGGCAATCAGCTCGGGGAAAACCCCATGGACGCGACGGATCATCGCCGACTGCATCATCTGCACCAGGCTCTTGGCATCGATCGTGTCGAGGTCGGTCCAGAAGTAGGAAGCTCCTCCGACCAGGTCGAAAAGATCTTCGCGGCTGTCCATGCGCAGCACAGGCTGGCCCAACTTCGTCAGCAGGGATTCAAAATGGGTTCGAGAAAAACCGGCGGATCCCTGGCTTTGCCAATAGAGGACCAGTGCCTGCAGCTGGATCGCCAGCGCAGGATCGTCCTTGCACTGTCGAGGAGAGCGACCACCGAGAATTGCGAGCGGCGTGTCGAGGAAGTTGTCTTCTTTGAAGCCGCGGAAGGCTTGGATCATCGCCTGCTGCTGTTCGGGGACCGCCTGTTTCTTCGAAACGATTGGCGGGTCGTACTGCAGGAACAAAGGGGAGCGAACGGTGGTGAGCACCTGGCGGGAGTTGGAATCGACTCCCAGCTCGCTCAGGACCCGCTGGGTTGCCTGCTGGCGGATTCCATCGGAGGATTCAAGGAAGACCAGCTTGGGTGGCCGATCGGTCTGCCTTCCAAAGAGTGCCACCCAGCCGCTGGCCAGCCGCAGATCGAGATCGGCGAACTGAGTCGATTCCAGGATCGGGATCGAGTAGTTGCAGATCAGCTTGGGTGCGATTTCTTCCTTGGCGGCCTGCATCACCATCTGACGCATGGCATCGTCCTGGATCGCAGAGAGCATGGAAGAGCCGAGCATCTTGGTATCCAAGTCGCTGTCGCTGGCCAGCTCATATGCCGTGACGGCATCTTCGATCATGCAACCCGAGCCGGCAGGATCGATTTCGTATTCGAGCGCCTGGAAGTAGACTCTCGATTCCTGGCGAAGCTTCGAGCAGGCTGCCAGTTTCCCGGCAAGCCGTGCGGCGCCGTCGCGGTCGGCTAGAAGAAGACGGCAATGGAGCAAGGCAAGAAGGATTTCCGGTTCCGCTCCGTACTCTCGCTGAATCGATTCCAGCTTGGTCTTAGCGGCCTGAATCTGGAAGCTGGAGATCAAGCCGTATGCTTCCCGAAATCTTTCGAGCCACGGCGCATCCTGAGGCTCGGTGATCGACGGCGGCATCTCGCGCACCAGCACGCTGACATCTTCCTGGGTCAGAATGTTTTCGTGCATCCGGACCGCCAGATCAGGATTGTCGGCAGTGCAACCAGCCAGGATATCGGTGTGCATCAACGCCGGCATCGACAGCGACAATCGCGACATCGCCTGAATCAGGTTCAGATGGACTGTCAGGTAGAGCGGATGCAAGACCTCGCCCGAATCGGCGATCGACTGGACTAGAAGGGTCGCCGACTCCTCGACATTGCCACGAAGCAGTGCCACCATGGAACGGAAGAGCTTGGCCAGCGGATTATCCGGCTGAAGCCGGATGAACTTGGCGGATGTTTCTTCCAGCCCTTCCAGTTCCCGCAGCTTCAGCTGGATCTCGCATTTGTAGGCATAAAGCCACGCCTCGTTGGGGAAAGCTTTCAGCAGCTGATTGATCTTGTCGAGAGCCGCAACGCTTTGATCGCCATCCACCATGCGATCGATCTTGGCCATCTCGGAAAGATGCTCGGCGCATTTGCAGAATTTGACTTTCTTGCCGGAACCGCAGGGACAGATGCTGTATTGGTCAAGCGTCATGGGGAAATTTTCTTCTTGAAGCTGGAGAGTGAAATGGCTCGATGAGACGACAGACCCCGTGGATCTGGCATCCGCCTTGAGAGCGATCGATTCAGAGCCACCTAGGGGAATCGGTTCCGCGTGGAAGGACGGAATCGGAGCGATTTTCCGCCTCAGGAAGCTGAAATCCTCACCGACTCCCGACTCTCATTGTAGCGGTCGAATGACGTATCGGTCGAGCCGAAACCGATCAGGTATCGACTCCATCGGCCGAAGGGACGATTGGGGCTTTCTTCTCCTGGACATCCTGCTTTTCTCGCCAGGGCTGGTTCTGCTGGTAGCTTTCCAGTTCCTTGCGGAGCTGATCGAGCTGTTCGGCGTTCTCCTGGGATCCTAGTTCGACCGCCTTGGACGACCATTTGATTGCTTCCTCAAAGTTGCCGATCTCCGCGTAGCCGGCAGCCAATGTCGAAAGGATGTGCGCCTCCTTGAACTCGGTCAGTTCGCAAGCCTCTGTGCCAAGTTCCACGGAGCGTTTTCCGTTGCGTATCTGGTCGTTGGGGCTGGTTGCCAAAACCCAAGCCAGGTTGTTCAGCAGGCCCGAACGGCTTTCTTTTTCATCGGCAGGTACCAATTCAATCGCTTTCTCGAAATCGGCGATCGCATCAACGTGCTTGCCGATGCTCAGTCTTGCATCCCCCCGCAGTCGATGAACGCGGTGCGCGAACTCTTTCCATTCCGGTTTGTCGGCCTTGAGTATCTCGTCTGCCAGTTCAATCGCTTTGTTTGGACGATCGTCCATCTGGTAGAACGAACCCAGCTGCAAAAGGAACTGGATGTTGTCGGGCACCATGCGCACCAGCTTCTGCAGGTCGTCGATCGCTTCGTCCATCCGCTTCTGGTTGGCGGCGATCAACGATCGAAAGTAGAGGGCCCCCGGGGCGTTGGGCTGGAGCGCCAGGATATCTTCAACATCTTCTTCGGCCTTGTCGAAATCATCCTTCTGGAGGTGGACCTGAGCGCGCATCAGAAGCGACTGCAGATCGCGAGGATCGGCTTCGACTGCCTTGCTGAGATCCGCCAGCGCCTCATCCGCCTTCTCGTTCTCCAGATACATTTCGGCTCGCACTCGGTAGAGCGGGCTGGGGTCGCTGAGCGATTCGATCTTCTCGGTCAGCAGGGCGATGGCGTCGTCGGTGCGATCCAATTCTTTCAGCGCCGCGACAGCGGCCTGAATGGCGAACAGGTTGTCTGGCTGCTGATCGAGAAAGGCCTTGGCGCCTTCGTAGGCGCGATCGAACTTCCCTGTCGCCACTAGCAGTCCGATGCGCGCCTGCCAAGCTTCCAGGTTACTGCTGTCCGCCTCGATCGCCCGATCCAACGCTTCCAACTTCTCTTCAGGAGTCGGGGCCAGAGCGGCCAGCACCAACAGCGCCTGAGCCAGCTCCGCCGGTCGATCCTTCAGCAGCTCGATGCCTTTCTTGATCGCCTCCAGACCCTTGGGTGGTTCTTCGACTTTGGCCAGCATCAAATAGGCTTCGGCCAGTGTCGAATCATTCTCGATGGCGCGCTGAAGGTCCTTCAGGATGTTTCCCCGAAGCCGCCGAAGGATGGTCGGATTCTGGGCTCGCGACTGGATGATCTGGTTGTAGTAAAGCTCGGCACGCTGCAGGCTTGCAGCCGCGATCAGCTGCTTGGCGACCTGCACATCTTCCTCTTCCAGCCCCTCGGCAATCGCCTTCTCCCCCAGCTCGATGACACGAGCCAGCTGGTCTGGCGTTTCCGCATCCAGTTTCAGGTCGGTGGCTTCGTCGAGCGTCTGCTGGCCTTTGGGAGGGCTGGCTGCCGGAGCATCCTGAGCGGGTGCGGGCGAGGAAAGAAAAGGAGCTACCGAGACGGCCAGAAGCCCCAACAAAAGCCATCCCCATGGGCGATTCATCGAGTCAACTCCCGAGTATCGACTTGGTTTCCAACACGCGATCCCATCGACCGCAATCCAATCGTATCGGTTCTCCCCTGGCAACTCCAAGTCCAACTACCCGCGACGACGGCTTTTTCCCGCTGTTTTCCGGAAGCTCGGTTTCGTCCTTGGTCCTGAGGGAATCTGCCATGATTGAAAAACAGCCGTTTCGGTTTATCGTGGATCCTCTTGCATCGGGGGAGTGGATTGTGCGAAGGATGGTGGCATGCCTGGCAAGTTGGTTCAACGGATTCACCAGCAAATCGTGATCTGGGAATGGCTAGCCCGGTCGCCCAGGTCCGCCAAGGGGTGGTGGAAACTTGCATGGCTGGTGGTGGGCCTGGCCGGCTGCACCCCCTCACCCCCCTCAAGTTCAAGCTCCAATGCGAAGGACGCGCCGGCTGAGGCAGTGGCTGGAAGTCCTGAAGAAAGTCTGCCCGAGGGGAAAGGCGAAAACAAAGGGAATCTCTCCCATCGCATCGAAAAAGTGCTCGCCGAGAACCTGAAGAACCGATCGCTTCGATCGGATCTGAATGCCGCATGGCAGATCTTTCATGGCGTGATCGCCTACGGAGACAGGCTGCAGCTGGAGACCCCCGAAGGCGCCCTGCCCGCTCTCCGATTTGCTTTTGAAGGCGGGCAGTTCCAAGGATGGGAATTGGCACCCGGGGAGTTGCTGCCTCATGGGCGACGGGGGATGCGGGCGAAGTTGGAACCGGGAAGCTACATCGGTCAGGGCCACGTCGATCAATGGCTGGCGATTCTGGCACAGGCCGGAGTCGAGGGGGAACGCATCATCCAGGTGGCAGATCAGTCCTTCACCGTTTTCGACTGGGCCCGACAGGCTCAGTGGGATGTCCCCGACAATCCGATCCCGGAGTACGCCTGGACCATGATCGCTTTGATGCACTACTTCCCTGACGAGCAGCAGTGGCTGGCTCGCGATGGCCGGCAGTGGGATTACGACGCTCTGGTCGACTTCGAAGCCAAAGCCGAACTAGCCACAAGCGCTTGTGGTGGAACTCATCGTCTGCAAGGGTTGGCTCACGCTCTGGCGTTCCGCAAGCGACATGCGGGTTCGATCACCGGTCCCTGGGAAGCGGCCCAAAAGCGGGTGGATGCCGCCATTCAGGGAGCCCGTCAAATGCAGAACTCCGACGGCTCCCTCTCGACCAACTACACCGAACTACCCGGTCGATCCGCCGACCTGTCGCTCAATATCAGCGCCACCGGACACATGCTGGAATTCCTGGCACTGGCGCTGCCGCAAGAGCAACTTGGCGAGCGGTGGGTGGAACGAGCCGCTCATCGGCTCTGCGATTACCTGGAAGCAGCAGCCTCCGTCGACCTGGACTGCGGCGGTCTTTACCACGCACTGCATGGGCTGGCGATCTACCAGCAGCGCACTCAATCCACCATGAATGCTAGCAACCGATAATTTTTTCTTCGTCCAGCATCCCCACAGACCGTTGCATGGGAGCCTGCTGGGGTATACTGCCGGCTTGGTTGCTTTGGCCGCGGTCCAGGCAGCGGAAGCGATGGATCGCTTTTCGATGAAATCCTGATTCAAGGAGGATAGACGAATGACTCGAATCCCTCTGAGCCCTGCTGATGAAAAAGCCCGCCAGCTTCGAGAACGGCTTGATCTGAGCACTGCGGAAATCGGTCTTTCGGTTCGGACCACCAACTGCCTTGAAGAAAAAGGGATCTTCACGGTGCGGGATCTGCTGCACAGCACCCCCGATACCCTGTTGAGCATTACCAACTTTGGCGAAAAGACGTTGGAAGAGGTCTATCAGGCTCTCGATGCAATCGGCTTTTCGAGGCGGACCACGCGAGCCCCTCGCTAAGTGGCCAGGTGCCTTGTCTGGGGTCGCCTTGGTCGCTTCGCCATGCTCCAGGAGACCCATGCTCCAGGAGACCCATGCTCCAGGAGACCCATGCTCCAGGAGACCCATGCTCCAGGAGACCCTGAGCGACGGTAGGAGAGGTGGCGATGCGCGTGATGGGATTGATTGGCGGGGTTGCTTCCGGCAAATCGGAGGTGGCCCGCATGCTGGAGGCGCGTGGTGCCAAGCGGATCGATGCCGATCAGTTGGGGCACCAGGCCCTCCTGCAACCGGAGATTCGCGATTCCCTAGTCGATCGGTTCGGTCGTCAAATCCTCGATCGCTCGGGGGTGATTGATCGAACGGCTTTGGGGAGGCTGGTCTTCGGACTGTCGGATCAGGCGAAGACATACCGTCATCAGCTGGAAGAGATCGTCCATCCCTGGATCAGGCAGAAGGCAATGGAGCGGTTGGAGGCGCTTCGGAATCAAGAGAGCGGATCGCCACCATTGGCACTCTTAGACGCGCCTCTCCTTCTGGAAGCCGGATGGCGTCCGATCTGCGACTGGGTGGTGTTTCTCGAGACTCCCAGGGAGCGGCGGATGGCATGGGCGGCCAAGCGAGGCTGGAGTCCTCTGGAATGGGAGCAGCGGGAGGCGTCTCAGCTTCCCCTGGAGCAGAAGCGAGAGCATGCCACGCACATCCTCCGGAACGACGGCGACCTGGATGACTTGGAAAGGCAGATCGACCAACACTGGCCCCTTTGGACCAGTCGATGGACCCCAGGTGGCGACGCATAGCGATACCGTTGCCTGCCTCGGCCGTCGTCCTTTGGCAGGCAGCGTGCGCATTGTTGGTTCAAGTCTTGCGCCGCAGTTGGATGTTGCCATCTTCTTCCCGAACCTCGAAGGGACGAAGCATCGGTTTGCCGGTCGCGTCATTGCACCCATCGACCAAGCGATAGCGCCATCCATGCCATGGGCAGGTCACGCAACCACCGGTTACCACTCCCCGGGCTAGAGGTCCTCCCTGATGCGCGCAGAGACCATCTAGTGCGTACAACTCGCCGGCAGAGCGCCAGATCGCCACCACCTCATCCCCCAACAGCACCTCGATCGCCTCCCCTTCCTGCAACCGTTCGCTGGCTGCCACGATCACCCAGGTTGCCGAATCCTCCATGGAAACTCCCTTTCCTGTCCGTCTGCAACGTCTCTGGATCCTTTGTGCCAACGGGAATCTCGATACAATACCCGCTGGGAATCCCGTCCGGCAGGCAGGGCTGCGACTGGAGGATGTCTGGATTCCCTTTTCAACTCACTTTACCCAGCGCACGCCGAATCGAGGAGACAGGCTCATGAAGAGGTTTTTTTGTCACTTGCTGGCTGGCGTCGCTTTGACTTTGAGCCCCGATGTTTGCAATCGTGCAGCTGCCGAGGAAACCATGCCGCGTCTGGTAACCACTGTGGAAGGGATCACGGAGTATCGTTTGGACAACGGGGTGCAGGTCCTGCTTTTCCCCGACAACAGCAAGCCGGTGGTGACGGTCAACATGACCATTTTCGTCGGCTCCCGACATGAGGGCTACGGCGAAGCCGGGATGGCCCATTTGTTGGAGCACATGCTGTTCAAAGGGACTCCCAATCACCCCGAAGTCCCCAAGGCGCTGCAGGATCGGGGAGCCCAATTCAATGGTACGACGTGGCTGGATCGCACCAACTACTTTGAGACGCTGGCGGCGGAAAAGGACAACCTCGAGTTTGCAATCCGCCTGGAGGCCGATCGCCTAGTCAACAGCTTCGTGCGGGGTGAGGATCTGATCAGCGAAATGACGGTGGTGCGAAATGAGTTCGAGCGAGGAGAAAACTCGCCGCTGTCGGTGCTCCAGCAGCGAATGTTCTCTGCCGCTTACCAGTGGCACAACTACGGCAATTCCACCATCGGCAATCGCAGCGATATCGAGCGTGTTCCGATCGACAAGCTTCGGGAGTTCTACCGGAAGTTTTATCGCCCCGACAATGTGATGCTGGTGATCGCTGGGAAGTTTGTCCCCTCCGAGGCGCTGGAACTGGTGCAAAAGTATTTCGGTGTGCTGGACAATCCGCCTGCTTCGATCGACCGGACGTACACGGTTGAGCCGCCGCAGGATGGCGAACGGACGACGGTGGTTCGTCGTGTTGGCGAAAGTCAGTATGTGGGTGCTGCCTATCACATTCCAGCCGGTGCGGACCCCGAATATGTTCCTGTCGAGGTACTGGCCACCTTGCTATCCACCGAACCCAGCGGACGCCTCTACAAATCGCTGGTGGTCACCCAGAAAGCGACTTCGGTTCTGGGAGGGTCCTTCGGACTCCACGACCCGGGACTGATGTTCTACGGAGCTGAAGTACCCAAGGACAAATCGATCGAAGAAGCTCGGGTGGCCCTGCTGGAGACACTGGAGTCGTTCGAGCGGTTTCCGGTGACGGCCGAGGAGGTGGAACGGGCGAAGACGGAGTTACTGAAGGCACGAGAACTGCAGAGCAGTAACTCCACACAACTGGCGACCGAACTGAGCGAATGGGCGGCGCAAGGAGATTGGCGGCTCTATTTCCTCCATCGCGACCGACTGGAAGCGGTGACGACCGACGCCGTGCAGGTAGTGGCACGGAAATACC
>JBIINB010000133.1:0-11417 GCA_044337705.1 Pirellulaceae bacterium
TGCGGTGAAAGCTGTCGGTCGGCTGGTCCATCGGTTGGGAGATCGCGAGAGTCTCATGCGGTGCGGAAGCGGCGGCGGCGATATCGCCGCGTGTGCAGGTGCATGGATAGACCAGCTCCCTGGTGATCAATTGCCCCAGCACTTCCTGATGCCGCGCAGCACGCTGGGTCTGCATTAGGTGATCTTTCACCACTCCGTCCCCGTGATCGCCGGGATCCCAGGAAAGCCCCAGCCACGCGAGGTCCTCCAGGATCTGATCGCTGGCCCAGGATTTGACGCGCGGGGTGTCGAGGTCTTCGATGCGCAGCAGCAATTTCCCCTTGCGGGATCGTGTCGAAAGCCAAGTCAGCAGAAAAGTCCGAGCATTGCCCAGGTGCTGAGCACCGGTGGGGCTTGGTGCAAACCGCCCGATCATCCGTTAAAACCGCTCCCCTTGGCTCTTTTCAACTTCCCCTGGATCTGGTGGGCCAGGAATCGGGTGTTCAACCGGGAGTCGCACTTCGACTACAATTTCGGCTGACAGTAACACCAGCACCCTCCGCTTAGGATCCTGCCTATGTCCTCCAACGCCAGTGTCAGTGCTGCTTCGCAGCAGCCGTTGTCGCCCCGTGTCATATGGCTTATTTGTATCATCGCGGCGATCGGTTTCGCATTCGATATCTACGAGCTGCTAATGCTGCCGTTGGTCGTTGGGCCCGCACTGCAGGAGATCGCCGGGATCACGCCGGGAACCGATCAGTTCAAGTTCTGGTTTTCACTTTTATTTTATGTCCCTGCAGTCTTCGGTGGAATCTTTGGATTGCTTGGAGGCTACCTGACCGACCGCTTTGGGCGACGCAGGATTCTAACCTGGAGCATCTTGCTTTATGCCTTCAGTGCATTTGCAGCTGGGTTTTCTACCAGCCTTCCGATGCTGTTGTTCTTTCGAACCACCACATTCATCGGTGTCTGCGTCGAGTTCGTCGCTGCGGTTGCATGGCTGGCGGAGTTGTTCGACGACCCCAAGCAGCGGGAAAAGGTTCTCGGTTACACACAGGCCTTCAGCTCCATTGGTGGACTGATGGTGGCCATCGCCTTCGCGTTAGCCGTCCAGTATGCGTCGAAGAAGTCGCTTCCGGCGATCCAACTGCCCGAATTTCTGAATTTCTTTGGGGGGACGATCAAGGACCCGCACGCTCCCTGGCGCTATACCTTGATGAGCGGCTTGATACCGGCGATCCCACTGATTTTGATTCGGCCATTCCTCCCCGAATCGCCCAAGTGGGCGCAGCGACGCGCTGCTGGCACTCTGAAAAGGCCAAGCATCAAGGAACTGTTTTCTCCTGAACTGCGGAAGACGACGCTGCTGACCACCGCGATGTTCGCAGCCAGCTATGGCGTTGCTTTTGGCGCGATCCAGCAGATGCCGCAGGTGGTCCCGGGGATCGACGCCGTCAAGGCGCAGATCGCCAAGGCGACGGAAGGCAAAGACGAAAAGACTGCTGGACAACTTGCCGGTCGGATTCGGCAAAGTAAGGCGGCGGAGTATACGAAGAGCCAGGAACTGGGGGGGCTGTTCGGCCGCTTCGCCCTGGCGGCTCTCTGCACAGTGATTTTGGTGCGGAAGCGCCTGCTGCAACTTTTTCTGATCCCCGGGCTGATCCTGATGCCGATGATTTTCTGGGCATTCGCACAAGGCAAAGAGCAGACCTTTTTCTCGATCGACATCAGCTGGATTCCAGGGTTCCATGACCTAAGCATTTCGTGGCTTGGGCTGGGAATCTTCCTGGCCGGATTTTTCACTGTCGCCCAGTTCAGCTTCTGGGGGAACTATCTTCCCCATGTATTTCCGTTGCACCTGCGCGGGACAGGAGAGAGTTTCGCGGCCAATATCGGCGGCCGGATGATCGGCACCTGCTTTGCCGGCATCACACAGTACATTGCGGGTCTTTCGATGATCCCAGGGGAGTCGGTACCGCAAAAAACCGCATATGTTGCTGCGGGGATCGCGACGGTTCTTTTTGCGATCAACTTTGTTCTCTCCTTCTTCCTTCCAGAAGGAAAGGCAGAAGAAGAGTGACGGCAAGCTTGCCCTCTTCGCCAGTGTGAAGGGCAACAGAGGTTTGCAGGGAGTGCTGCCCCCTCACCCTGAACCCTCTTTCCCTTTGGCTCCGCCCAGGGGGAAGAGGAGATGATTCATTGGATCTGATGCGATTTCTTTTCGTGCGCAGTCTCATTTCCTAGTCCCCGCGCCGCGCTTGCTGTGAAGGGAGCGGGGATGAGGAGAGATTTCGTCCAAGCCCGGAGGGCCGACACGAGAAATGCCGGTGGCAACGGCGGCCTACGACTTGGCTGGAATTCCCATCGCTTCGTCCATTTCCTTGGCGATCTGCGTCAGATGCTTCAGATCACCGCCGCTGACTTCGGCAGCGCACCACCCGGTGAATCCGATTTCCCGAAGTGCGGCACGAACCGATGCCCAATCGATATCGCCCCCGGTCACATTGGGTGTGAAACCATCTTTGGCGCGCGAAAACCCCTTGATATCCAGCTTCACGATCCGCTTGCCCAGCGTTCGTACCCACTCGGCCACATCGCCGTACTTCCAGTGGTTGCCCAGATCGAATTGCATCCCTACCCAAGGGGAATCGAATTCGTCGACGTACTTTGCGTACTTTTCAGCAGACTGGTTGTTGGGACCGCCATGGTCGTAAAGGAATTGATTCCAGACGTTCTCGATGGCGATGTAAATCCCTAGCTGACCGGCTAGCGGCAGTGCCTTGCGAATGTTCTCGATCGACCTGGGCCAGATTTCAGCTTCGGGGCCATCTTCCCCTTTGCCCACGACCAGCAGCACGGTGTGTCCGCCAACTGCGTGTGTCTGCCGAATCGCGGTCTCCAGGTCCTTGAGCGCTTGAGCGCGCACTCCAGCGTCGGGGCTGGAGTGACGTGTTCCCCAATGGGTGGAGCAGACCGTGCCATCGACAGGAAGGCCCGTCGCGTCGATCGCTTCGCGAACGGCTTTGACGTCGACGCCTGGGCTATCCAATTCGACTCCATCGAAGCCGGCTTCCTTGGCTGCTCGGAATTTATCGGTTACGTTGCCCGGAACACCGATCATGCCCCACTTGAGCGTCTTGTAGATCGGCAGATAAGGCTTTTCTTGCACCGCGGCCGCACGCGTCCGAATGGTCATCCTCGCGGCTGCGGCAACCGCCAGGGAACTGCCAAGAAAACGGCGTCGGGAAGGGGAGTCGAAGGTCGACATGGAGGGGATCCTTCAAGGCAGGATGAACTGGAGGCGGTCGACCCCGAGGCGCATCAGGGCGGGTGGTGGCGACCAGGAGAAACAATGCTTTGCATCGTGACAGACCCCGGGGAGTGCGTCAAGCTTCTCAGATCCGATGATCGTTTGGAATCGGCCGCCAGAGGCCCATGCCTCCAGAGGCTTTGAGAGAATGGTGGCTGACAGCTTCGGGAAGCTACTGCATACTTGCAACGTGCACACACGAAGTGTTGGGGAGAGGGCTAGAAAAAGGTAAAGCGAATCCAATCCTGGTTGCCCAACTGTCTTCCAACATCGCTCGATCCGAAACGAATAACAAAAAAAGGTGGAACAGCCATGAGCCATCCAAGTGGTGTTGAGGGATTGAAATTCCTGGCATTTGTCGGGGAGATCTACGAGGACCTGGAACTGTGGTATCCCAAGCTGCGGCTTGAGGAAGCGGGGGCTAAGATGGTGGTCGCTGGGCCGCAGGCGGGGGCTCGCTATGCCGGCAAACACGGCTACCCTTGCATCTCCGATGTGGCGATTGCATCGGTCGATCCGATGGACTTTGACGGTGTCCTTCTTCCAGGAGGCTTCATGCCCGATCAGCTTCGGCGCGACCCCAAGGTGCTCTCCCTGATCCGTTCCTTTGCCGATCGCAATCTTTGCGTCGCTGCAATCTGCCACGGCGGTTGGATGGCTATCTCGGCAGGGGTCTATCGCGGGATTCGAGTCACTGGAAGTCTGGGGATCAAAGACGATCTAGTGAACGCTGGAGCGATTTGGGAGGACGCGCCGGTTGTGGTGGACCGGTATTCGATCAGTAGCCGCAAGCCTGCCGACCTTCCCGACTTCTGCCGTGCGATTCTGGCCTGGTATGCCGGTCGACCTGCACATTGATGCGCTGATAAGGCGATTGGGAAAGCCGTATGTCGATGCTTGGGATAGGCGTTTCAGGGAACGGCCTTGTCAGCGATTGTGGCCCGGTTCTCCTGGAACGAACGGGTGCCAAATAGCTGTTTTCAGTTTGTCCCTCACGGACGTCTTCGGGTTAGGTGTTGTAGGGATGTGCCTATCAGCTATGGTGGTTGGCGGCCAGCTAGGATCACGACGAAGAGAGACCAATTGGTTGCTTGCTCATTGAGAAATTATGGATCCGCAGAATCCTGAGGCGATGATTCCCTATCCTGGCAGCATCTGCCACCAATGTCTTCATCTGAGGATCATTCGCTCGGGCAAAGGGAGTGTTTTCCTTTTATGCGAGGCCAAACCGCCGGTGCCAAGCTGGCCGAAGTATCCTCGACAGCCTGTTTTTTCCTGCCCTCTTCATTCCCCAAAATCGTCGACCGATCTGGGATCACAGCCTTCCAACGGCTAAACTCAGAGCTTGCGTGGGGTTGTGTTTCGGCCTTGGATGCCAGGGAAGGAGACTCCGCGGTCACATCGATTTTTTTGGAAAAGGACTTCACCATGGCGCGCACCGCCGTTGCCGGGCTTCTCCTGCTGGGGCTCTGCATCTCCTCCACTTCGGCTCAAGAAGGAGTCACCTTGAAAAAACCGGAAGCTAAGCCCAAAGATCCCACTAGCTATGCCATTGGCTGGAACATTGGACAGGATTTCCTCGCCAATGGATTCCAGCCCGCCGATTTGGCGTCGGAAGATTTCCTGGCCGGCGTCCAGGACGCGATCGCTCGCAGCAACAGCCGTCTGAACGAAGAGGAGATGCGAGCTGCCTTTGCAGCGCTTCGCGAACGGATGAATGAGCGAATTCGGATGAAGGCGAAGAACAATGCGGATGAAGCCGCCAAGTTCCTGGAAGCCAATAAGGCGAAGGAAGGGATTATCTCCCTTCCCAGCGGCCTCCAGTACAAGGTGCTCAAGTCAGGCAAAGGGGCTCAACCGACGCTCACCAGCGAAGTCAAAGTCCATTACGAAGGCAAATTGATCGATGGCACCGTGTTTGATTCTTCGATCAAGCGTGGTGAGCCGACGGAGTTTCCTGTGGGCGGGGTTATTCCCGGCTGGACTGAGGCGCTGCAGCGTATGAAAGTTGGGGACAAGTGGCAGGTGTTTATTCCGCCCAATCTGGCTTACGGCGAACGCGGTCAGGGTGGCGACATTGGCCCCAACCAGCTGCTAATCTTCGAAGTTGAGTTGCTAGACGTGAAGTAATGACGGTTTTTTCATAGCTGTCCGACCCGGGCCATGCGTCCGGGTCGGATGGTTGGATCGACGATTCCGATCGATATGAACTTGCTTGCCTGGAGACTGATGATGCGAGCGCTTCTGCGATGGACCTCCGCCCTGGCTCTTTCCCTTTCGACGATCGCGTCAGCAGTTCCGATCATGGCACAAGATGCCACCAAGTTGGAGACCAAGCCATTGGGGCTGGGAATCCAGCGTGCGTATCCAAATCTCCGAATCGATAGGCCCGTGATCATCGACCACGCGAACGATGGAACGGGACGCACGTTCGTGGCCAGTCAGTTGGGCGAAATCTTCGTTCTGCCGAAGGACGAGCAGGCGGAGGAGGCGACGTCTTTCATCGACCTGAGCGATCGGGTGACCTACAAAGACCGCGAGAACGAAGAAGGCCTCCTGGGGATGGCCTTTCACCCGAAGTTCAAGGAGAACGGCGAGTTTTTTGTCTACTACACCTCGCAGAAACAGCCGCATCTTTCGACTGTATCTCGCTTTCGTTGCAAGGATGCCAACCATCAGCAGGGAGATCCTGCCAGCGAAGAGATCCTTTGGACATTGGAGCAGCCTTTTTGGAATCACAATGGCGGGACGCTCTGCTTTGGCCCGGATGGATACCTTTACATTGGCCTAGGAGATGGTGGATTTCGCGATGACCCTAAGCGATCTGGACAGGACCTCTCAACCTGGCTTGGAAAGATCCTCCGAATCGACGTCGATTCCAAGACGGGAGATCTGCCATACGGCATTCCTGAGGACAATCCTTTCGTGAAAACCGAAGGCGCCAGGCCGGAGATTTTTGCCCTGGGGTTCCGCAACATCTGGCGCATGTCGTTCGATCGCGCTAACGGTAGGTTTTGGGTTGCCGATGTCGGACAAGACCTCTGGGAGGAAGTGAACGTTGTGGACAAGGGAGGGAATTATGGATGGAGCCTCAAGGAGGCTAGTCATCCATTCCACCAGAAGGAATTCCAAGGTGCGTCGGTTCTGATCGATCCGATTTGGGAGTATCCCCACACGGACGCGTGGGGCAAGTCGATCACAGGTGGCATAGTCTATCGCGGGAAGAAATTGCCCAGTCTTGCCGGTCGGTATCTTTACGCAGACTACGTCGCAGGTAAGGTATGGGCATTGCGATATGACGACCAGCAACGGAAGGTGGTCGAGAATCATTCGATTCCTTTTGACCAGTCGCTGCCGATTGTGACATTTGGCGAGCAGGAGGATGGCGAGGTGCTGTTCTCGACCACCACCAGTGGCGGAATGCTCTATCGGTTCGTCGATCCCTCGGTTGCTTCCAAGTGACGCACCGCGTTGGCTAGGCGTATGATCTCATCCACCGGAAGTTCTTCGGCACGGGCGGTCGGTCCGTGCCCCAGCGAACCTAAAAGTCGATCGACCTGTGGTTTGTCGAGTTGATCCTTTACGGCACTGATCAATGCGCTGCGAAGGAATTTGCGGCGATGCAAGAAGAGCGCGCGAACGAACTGATGGAAGTGGTCGACGTCGTCGATGCGCGAGCGTTTCTGGGCGTTAGGAAAAATTCTCAGGATAGCTGAGTCGACTTTGGGACGTGGCCAAAAGACGGTAGGGGGCATGATGCGGACGATGTCGCAGTCGCATTGCGACTGGATCCAGATCGTGAGCGCCGAATAGTCCTTGGTGGCCGGAGGGGCGACGATCCGTTCGGCCAGTTCTTTCTGAATCGTCACCACCATCCGTTCAGGGATCGGATCGGTCGTCAGCAGATTGGAGATGATCGGCGTGGCGACATTGTAAGGGAGGTTCGCCACCAGTTTGAAACGTCCCTCAGGACGATTCGAAAGCGCTTCGCGCACCCGCGTCAGCAGCGTCTCATCCAGATGATTCTTGTTGCGCAAGGCGTCCATCTGGAGAAGTTCGATGTTTGGATGACCGGCGAATTCTCTTTCTGCCATCGCCACCAGATCCCGATCAATCTCGACGGTGATGACATGGCCTGCCTTAGCCGCCATGCGCGTGGTCAGCGAACCCAGTCCGGTTCCGATCTCCAGGACCACATCGCTTGACTCCAACTCGCCAGCGCCCAGAAGGATTCCCAGAAGATTGAGGTCTACCAGGAAGTTCTGGCCATACTTCGTCTTGGGCCTCACCCCTGCCTGATCAAAGCGACGCATCAGGAAGCTTTGAGTCTGCTTTTCGGACATGCGTCGGTTCCTTGCGTTGGATGGTTCCCAGGTGCCGGATATCACAAGCTACATCGCAGTAGGCATTGGTCAGGAGTTGGCGTGCCTTGCTTCCAGCATCCGTTCGACGTACTTCGCCAAGAGATCGGTTTCCAGATTGACCTGGTCACCCACCTGCAACGATCCCAAGGTGGTGGCGTTCAAGGTGTGTGGAATCAGTGCGACTGAGAAGGTTTGGTTGTCCACGGTGACAACTGTCAGGCTTACTCCGTCGACCGCCACCGACCCCTTGCTGGCCAGATGCCGATGGTAGGAGGAAGGTACCGCAAAATGAAGGAAGGCCCAAGGGCCATCGTCCCTTCGCGCTGTCAAAGTGGCTTGGGCGTCGATGTGGCCGGTGACATAATGGCCTCCCAGGCGGTCCCCGACCGCCATCGCCCGTTCCAGGTTCACCTGGCTGCCTGGTTGCAGGCGGCCGAGATTGGTGCGCGAAAGGGTTTCTTCGCCAGCCTGGAATGTCGCTAATGGTCCTTCCAGTCGAACGATCGTCAGGCAGCAGCCGTTGATGGCGATGCTGTCGCCGATGCGTGCTCCTGGATGGCATTCTCCCAGGTCGATGACCAAGTCGGCTGACGGGCCCAGACGGTCAACGCGAACGACTTTTCCAAGCGTCTCTACCAATCCCGTAAACATCCCATTTTCCTTCCGGGCGGACGTCGCACCGCCCCTTTTCCGTTCGTCGCGAATCGGGCACAATCGGTCCAGCGTAAACCACAACGTAAATCATCGTCAGACAATTCCAAGGCCCTCAAACTCAAGAGAGAGCGATCCATGAGCTACATCGAGAATATCGTAGGACGTCAGATTCTGGATAGTCGCGGCAATCCCACCGTCGAGGTGGATGTGACGCTGGTGGATGGATCGGTGGGTAGGGCTGCGGTGCCCAGTGGAGCCAGCACGGGGGCGCACGAAGCGTGGGAGCTGCGAGACGGCGATGCTTCAATTTTTCTAGGCAAAGGCGTCACCAAGGCGGTGGACAATATCAACACCGCGATCGTTGAAAGCTTGATTGGCGCCGATGCGCTCGACCAGCGGGCGATCGACATGGAACTTCAGGCGCTGGACGGAACACCGAACAAAAAAAATCTTGGTGCAAATGCGATTCTTGGTGTTTCCCTGGCTGTAGCGAAAGCCGCCGCTGCCTTCACCAACCAGCCGCTCTACCGCTACCTGGGTGGTGTCGGGGCGCACATCCTGCCAGCGCCGATGATGAACATCGTCAACGGAGGTCAGCATGCAGACAACAGCGTCGATGTTCAGGAATTCATGGTCATGCCGCTGGGCTTTGACCGATTCTCGGATGCTCTCCGCGCCGGAACGGAAATCTTCCATCATCTGAAGAAGGTGCTTCAGTCCAAGAAGCTGAATACGGCTGTCGGAGACGAAGGGGGATTCGCACCCGACCTGGGCAGCAACCAGGAAGCGCTCGATTTGATCATGGAAGCGATCGCCAAAGCTGGCTACGAAGCTGGCAAGCAGATCTATATCGCGCTGGATGTGGCGGCGACCGAGTTTTATGATTCCAAGTCGAAGACGTACGCGATCGACGGGAAGAAGCTGAGTGGCGATGAGATGGTTGACTTCCTGGCTCGCTGGGTCGATCAGTATCCTATCTGCTCCATCGAAGATGGCTGCTCGGAAGATGACTGGGACAGCTGGAAGAAATTGACCGATCGGCTCGGAAAGAAAATCCAATTGGTGGGTGACGACCTTTTTGTGACCAACACCGAGCGGTTGCAGAGGGGGATCGATGCGGGTGTTGCCAACAGCATTCTGATCAAAGTCAACCAGATCGGGACGCTGAGCGAGACGATTGAGGCGATTCAGCTGGCGCATCGCAGCGGCTACAGCAGCATCTCCAGCCACCGAAGTGGCGAGACGGAGGATTCGACGATCGCCGATCTGGCGGTTGCCCTTTCCACCGGGCAGATCAAGACCGGCTCGGCATCTCGAAGCGACCGCATGGCCAAGTACAACCAGCTGCTCCGAATCGAAGAACAACTAGGGGATGCTGCTGTCTACGGTGGTCCTCTTTTCCCAGGGCTACGCGGTTGATCGCGGGCATTCAGGCTTTTCCAGGCGGGAGATAAGAATTCCCAGCAAAGATCGTTGGATTGGAACTTATCGAAACAGACCGGAGGTGGTTCGCCCCCTCCGGTTTGTTCGTTTTCCGGGCGATCCCTGGGGTATCTACTTGTTTCGATCGGCCGTCGATTGTTTTACACTAAAGATCGTGAAAGAAATTCAGCTTTTATCTGCAGGCATCGAGGGAGTCTTCCATGGCGGAATCAGCGGTTTGGCCGATTGGCGTATTTACCAGTGTGGATGCCGGTTTAGGGGTGAAGCTGGAGGTGGCTCACGAACTGGGGGTGCCTACCATACAGCTCCATGCGCCGCACCGCGAAACCCGTACGCCTGATCATGCAACCGCCTTTTGCAGTCGCCTGGATCAATTAGGGATTCGACTGACGTGCGTCTTCGGTGGTTTCGCCGGAGAAAGCTATGCAGATATTCCCACGGTGGAACGGACGGTGGGGCTGGTCCCTGAGGAAACGCGTGCGGCGCGGGTCCAGGAGATGAAAGAGATATCGGACTTCGCTCGCCTCCTTGGCTGTGACGTGATCGCTCTCCACCTGGGCTTTGTGCCCCACGATACCAAATCGTCCGGTTACGCTCAGATCGTCGAGACGACGCGAGGCCTCTGCGATTACGCAGCACGCAATGAACAATCGCTCCATCTGGAAACCGGTCAGGAAACCGCTGAATCTCTTCGAACGTTCCTCGAAGACGTCAAAAGAACGAATCTCTTTGTGAACTTCGATCCGGCTAACATGATTCTCTACGGGACAGGTGACCCGATCGAGGCTCTAGGGGTGATCGGTAGTTATGTGAAAAGCGTCCATTGCAAGGACGCGTTGTGGAGCGACCAGCCGGGAAAAACCTGGGGATCGGAAGTCCCGCTGGGGCATGGGCAGGTCGGGATGGAAAACTACCTCCGTACCTTATGGAATCTCGGGTATCGTGGTCCATTGACGATTGAAAGGGAGATTCCCCAGGAGCCCGATCGCCAGAAGGCGGAAATTGGCCATGCGGTAGACCTGCTAACCAACCTGCGAACGAAAATCACCGGTTGATCTTCTTCGTCGCTAACCACCATCGCCAGATGGTGGATGGTTTTGTACGACGACCTCTACAGCACTCCACCGCCTGGCGGCGTTGGCTACGAGGAGCTGCAGGATGGTTTGTTTGAATGAAGGGGCTAGGACTCGCCGCTTGCGGTAGCCACCATCGCCAGATGGTGGATGGTTTTGTACGACGGCCTCTGCAGCACTCCACCGCCTGGTGGCGTTGGCTACGAGGAGCTGCAGGATGGGTTGTTTGAATGAAGGGGCTAGGACTCGCCGCTTGCGGTAGCCACTATCGCCAGATGGTGGATGGTTTTGTACGACGACCTCTGCAGCACTCCACCGCCTGGCGGCGTTGGCTACAAGGAAACAGTCGATGGGTTGTTTGAATGAAGGGGCTAGGACTCGCCGCTTGCGGTAGCCACCATCGCCAGATGGTGGATGGTTTTGTACGACGACCTCTACAGCACTCCACCGCCTGGCGGCGTTGGCTACGAGGAGCTGCAGGATGGGTTGTTTGAATGAAGGGGCTAGGACTAGCCGCTTGCGGTAGCGACCATCGCCAGATGGTGGATGGTTTTGTACGACGACCTCTACAGCACTCCACCGCCTGGCGGCGTT
>JBIINB010000257.1:0-3077 GCA_044337705.1 Pirellulaceae bacterium
CAGCATCCAATCGGCCCCAATCGATGCGGCTTGCGATCGGGTGGAGTCTGGCACAAGCCACCACCGGCCTCATCCGATCGCTCGGTGATGAAAGGCTTGTTCGATACCATGCACCTGGGATGTCAAGCACCCGCTGGCCATCGCCGAGCGGGCTGCTTTGCGGCAATGACCCAGTCTCAGTTTAACCGATCTTGGGTTTCAGGCCCAACAGAAGGAGTGAGGTCAGTCCCAGCCCAGCGAAATCGGCTCAAGGAAGCTCCGATCGCTCCAAAATCCCATCGCCGTTTTTATCGAGCCGTTTGGCCGCCTCGCGCAACCGAGGGGGGACCTGATCGATTGCCACGCGCCCGTCCCGATCCTGGTCCAACTGCTGAAAAATCAGCTTGGCGGCCGCTGTTCCACCACGCGCTCCACCGCCGGCGCGTCGATTCATCTGGCGTTTCGCAGCGAGGGCTTCCTCCCGCGGGACAGCGACGTGGAAGTAGCCGATCATCATTTCCTCGTACGTCTGATCTCCCCAATGGACCCATTGGCTGGGGTCGGGGTTGTTGAGGTTTCCTGCCGAGTTATCGAAGGTCGCTTCGCAATGGATCTTCGTCCCCTCGGGCAAGTCCTTCAGGTCGCGGAGGCGATACTCGGTCTGCCAGTTGAAATCGTAGTGGGGGATATCCAAAAGGATTTCGCGAGTCCCGTCTGGATAGTGTGCCCAGTAGCGGTACGACTTGCCGCGCAGGTGCATGTGCGGGCTCATCGAAATCAACTCACACTTGGGCAAGGACTCGGGAAGTGTCGCTTCCACCTGATACTGGCTGTCACCTGGTGGGATATTGAGCTGCATCTGCACGGCACTGGTCGTCAGCACCTCATGGGTCACCGAGGACTCCTCGGCAAACCATATTCCCAGCCGGCTCTGATCGGTCTGTGCCGTACCGACGGGAGTGTAATGGACCTGAAAGACCAGTTCGCTGTCGCCCGGCAATCTCTTGGCCATTCCCTTGGGGAGAGGTATCACGCGACTGCCGGGAACATATGCAAATAGGAACCCTCGGGCACCTCCCGGATCCATTCGGCTTCCCTTGGGCTGCGCGAAGACTAGCACATGATGGACCACTGCAAGATTGCCGGGAAGAATCTCCGCCGCCTCCACCCACTTGTCCTGCTCGATTTTCGGATCGACGACGAAGTACTGATAGCGCACGTCGCCGGTGGCTGGTACGGAGAAAGGTTTTGGCTGAATCGTCAGTTCCAGATCGGGCTGGCGATCCATCTGCCAGCCGGCGACTCGGGGAGGCAAAGGGCGATCGAGGGACCGATCTCCCTCTACCAGCCCTCCCTTGACCCAGCGTTCCAGGAGTTCCATCTGCTTAGGGCTCAGTCCTCGGGCGTTGGCGAAGGAGCCATGATCGGGACTGGCGTGCCAAGGCGGCATACGCTGGTCCCGCACCACTTCCCAGATCATTTCCGACCAGCTGGCTACATCGTCGTAGCTCTCCAAGGCCATCGGTCCGATCTGACCTTGGCGGTGGCAATCGACACACTGTTGCTGCAGGATTGGCTGGATGTGTTGATAGTAGTTGACTTCCAGGTCGGGCTGCCCAACGCGCCGGCGGCCGATCGTGCAGCCCGCCGCTTCGGTCCAGGCGACGGAAGTACTGCCTTCCACAAGCAACTGGTCGATCGCTTCCTTAAGTTCCTGATGGTCCGCCTGTGGTTTGCGATACCCCACGCCCAGCCTATCGTCGATCCGTCCTCGATAGACTAGACGGCGCTGAGAGTCCAGCACGCAGACTTCGGGAGTCCGTGTCACACCCAGCCGGTCAGCCCATTGCTGTTTGAGATCCTTCACAGTCGGAAAGCCGACGGAATGTCGGCGCTGAAAAGCAGCCAACTCCTGCAAGCTATCCTGATCGTTCGAATCGATCCCAAGGAAGCCGACTCCCTGGTCCTTATATCCTGCGGCCATTTGACCCAGTACGCCGGCGTACTCTTTGGCCAGCGGGCACTCGACACCGAGAAAGCAGACCACCAAGACTTTGCGGTCGGCAAACGCTTCGAGAGTCCAAGACTCACCTGTGGCATCGGTCAGAGAAGGAAGTCCATCCCAGAAGACCGCCTCAAGCTGGCCTCGCTGTTGCGGGTCGCTTTGGCCCCAGACCGGCAGGCAACAGCTGATTCCAAAGCCTAGACCGACCAAAAACCGCACAAGCCACCTTGCGCCAGCCGCCGACGCTTGGCTTACAGCCGATGAAATAAAAGACACAACGATCTTCTCGTCTGATGATTGCCTCACCGATTTCAACGCCATCGATTGAACCATCAAACAAACCTCCGGTGCCGAGTTGATCGGAAGATAGAGAAAAGCGGCGATCCTCAGATCCCCAAGCAGTGAAGGATCGACCGTTTGCCGGTTCCAATACTTTAGGGTGGGGATTCTCTCAGATCGAGTCCTTTTCGGTCGGAGATCGACACCCCTGGTGACGCAGGGGCAGGGTGCTCCGGAACCGAAAAAAGGAGCCTGCCCCTGAAGGCCGCAGCGAATGGGTCCGGCATCCGCAACGTCTTTTTCAAGGGCAGGCATCGAAGAAAAAGTCGATCGTGTCGCCTGATCTCCACCTGAAAGCAAAGCGGTCGAACAACTCACCCACGTATTCGGTAAAGTGGTGTCATCTTGGGAATAAAAGCGCGTCGATCGGGAGATTTCCGCCGAACCGCGATCTCCCCGTATCCTTCGGGCGACTAAGAAAGCGTTGAGAGCCAACCTCCCATGTTGACTGATGGGGGCTGTGTCGGGAAGGCGGCAGCAGTCGGCGGAAAAGCAGGTGCACCAGAGGGCATTTTCAGTGCACGGGAGGGCGTGGCCGATGGTGTGTCCGACGAGGAGCTGCGTTGGGATGTTGGCTGCGATAAGGCGGCTTGCGAAATCGGCGGTGCAATCATTTCCAACGGGACTGGCATGACAAAGTCAGCTGCCGCAGCGATCTGTATTTTTTCGCAGCGCGCCAAAGAAAATCGACGTGGCTCCTGACGACTCAGGCAGAGCCCTAGGAAGTCGCCCGATCGATCACAGAAGCGGATCG